>JAFVYW010000095.1 GCA_017508465.1 Clostridia bacterium | reverse complement strand
GTTGGAGATGACCACGGTATCGCCACCCGAGAATACGATACCTGCATATGAGGTACGGCTATTGGAGTCGATGCCGTCTCCTGTGCAGAAAACATACACGGTGCCTCCGCTGATGGCAATCGCTGTACCTGTGGTGGCGGTCGCATTGATACCATCATCTTTGGAATAAATACTGACAGAACCGCCCGAGATACTGACCGTGTTGCCCTCCGCGCCTTCATAGGAGTTGCTGACCGTAACCATGCCACCCGAGATGACGAGTGTGCCGTCTGCATGGAGTCCGTCATCGTTCGAATACACCGTAACGCTTCCGCCTGTTATGGTGATGTTCCCAAGGGGACTCTCGCCGTTTTCGAGGGTGGTGTCGGCATTGGCATGAATGGCATCATCATACGATTTGATATTGACCGTACCGAGCGTTATCACAATTTCATTCGCCGCCTTGATGCCCTTTGTCGAATATTCGCTCTTGTCACTGTTGCCGTTCTGCATACCTCCCGGACCACCCATGCCGCCCGGACCGCCTTCCTGAATGTTCGTGGTGTAATTGGTCCATGAATACATGAGTTGATATCCGCGGCTCGAGAGGGCGAAGGTGTCATAAGCACTGTTCTGTGTCAGAAGATCGGATGTGACAAGATATTCTTCCTCCTGTCCCATCTGCCCCTCTTCTTCATAAAGGAAGAACTGCACCTTTTCATATTCCGGCATTTTGGGGTAGGAATAGTAGTAATAGGTCGACCGACCGCCCGATACGCTGGAGTGATATTCTGCGTTGACAAAAAGATAATCGGTATCGGAATTATAATATTTGACCGAATAGAAGTAGGCATCACTGGTAAAGCGGATAAAGTTCGTGTCGGTGGCTGGGGTGGTGACCTCGCTTGAATAGTTGGAATACTTGTCGGTGTATATATTCACAACCGTAGCCTCGCCGTCAATCGTGACATTATAAGCGGCATCGATGCCGTCCGTCGCGGCATACAGGGTGTGCTCTCCGCCGAGGATGCTGACACTTCCCTTCTGGTTTCCCTTTTCGGAGATGGTGTTGTTTGTCGTTTTAATAGCATCTCCGCCCGAAGCAATCAATGTGGTACTTCCACTCTCTATTTCTATCCCATCGTTGCCCTTCAGGGCGTTATCGATGCAAGCGACAAAAAGCGTCAGGTTCTTCACCTGTAAATCGTCTTTTGTATGAATGCCATTATTATGGTCGGAGACGATAGTAAGTTCGCCTTTGCCGGATATCTCGAGGTCGACTTCTGAATGAATAGCACCTGAATAAAGTGTTTCATCCGTCGTGTCGATAGCCTCACGCTTATCGTAAATATAGTTCCTGGTATCCTTTTTCGCCTTGATGGCAACCTCATCTCCGCTTAAAATCAAAATGGGGTTTATCTGTGTGCTGACGAGCGAAAAGCCGTGAAGTTCGAGGTCGAACTTATAGGTATCACCTGTGTTGATAATGATATTGCCCGAGAGGGTGCCTGAGATGGCGTACACGGACGCTTCTGAAATCTCTCCGAAAGTCAAGGTGTTACCCTCGAGGGTATAGGCGTTTTGTGTACCCGAGAGGCATTCCACCTGAATATCGGTGCTCTCTCCTTCAAAATAACCATCATAAGAACCCAACTCATCCAGAGAAGAGCCAAAACTGGTATCATCATCCCCGAGATCCGAAGGCTTGCCTGGCATTTCGGGATTTCGATTGTCACGAAAACCGCCACAACTTGTAAAAAACAGAACGAGACAAAGAAACACTACAAAAACACTTTTCTTCATAATATTCTCCTTATAATTCTTCTGTACGCTTTTCCTGTCTTGAAATCATGATTTCAAGATTGCCGTTGCGCTCGCGGATACGATCGAGCATTTGTTTTTCCATAGAAGGCTCACGAAGCACGATGTTATAGGTGAGGCGGAACATACTGCCCATGTTCGTGCTTTTGACCTTCACAAGCTCACTCTTTGTCGTATACTGTGCGAAAATGTCATCGAAAACGCCTGTATAATCGAGGTCCTCGGGAATGGTTACCTTCAGCGTCTTGTTAAGAAGTTCTGCTTTTACGGTGCGTCTGGCAAGCATGTTGTAAAAAAAGAATACCGCCGACATCAACAAGGTAAAGAGCGCCGCATAGGCGAGATATCCCATACCTGCGACAAGCCCTGCACCCATCGCAAGGAAAATCGCCAAGATTTCCTTCGCCGAACCAGGCGCCGAACGGAAACGAACAAGACTGAAAGCACCCGCAACGGCAACACCTGCACCGATATTGCCGTTTACCATCATAATCACAACACATACGGTGGCAGGCAAAAGCGCCAGGGTAACGAGAAAACTCTTGGTGTATTCGCTTCTATACATATATGCAAAAGCAAGAATAAGCCCCAACAAAAGAGAGGTTGTAATACATAGTATAAAATCCACCACACCGACAACTTCGGTCAAACCATTATCGAATAATCCTTGAAATATTGCTTCCATTTTGTAAACCTATCCTTACATTTCAATTATTTTATCATAAAAACAGGGAAGATTTCCCTCTGATATGCCGTTCCGTATTTTGAGAAGGAAGTCTTATAGATTTTCTCCTGCGAGAGCAGTTGTGCCATAAAAAGCGGCATACCGCCTGCGCATTTCAGTTCCATAAGACAACAGTTTTCCATAAGCAGAGGCCTGCCGTAGAGTTCGCCTGAAAGAGAAACATTCTGTGTGCGCGCTGAAATATTGTGATCAAAAGTCACGCGGAAGTTTTTGTCCTCCTTCCCATAGTACGCCTCTCTTTCATAAGAAAGAAAGACGCTCGGGTGAAGGGGCGGATAAAAATGAAGAAAAGCATCAATCTCACGCGCGATTTGCGTATCGCACGGCTTATCGCTCTCACCACATATCCACGCCATCGCCATATCATAAGGAGGCGCGATGCGCCTTTTATAAACGATTTTTTCATATTTCTTTTTGAGTTCCACAAAGACCGTGTCCTCCCCTTTCGCGAGGGCATAGCTTCGGATGCGGATTTTCTCTTTGTAACACGGTTTTTCGATGGAGCGGCGGATCAGCCTGTAATCATCGGTATCAAAATAAATATTGCGTATGGTAGAATTGCCATAGGGATCGGCTTCCATATAAGGTGCTATCTTCTGGAGAAGTGTTTCCTTTTGGGTGAACGATATGAGGTATTTCAGTTCATATCGTTTGAAAACCATCTGATGCGCCATATCCGCTCTCCTTTCTCATCTTCTGACAGAAGAATATCACATACGCCTAAAGGGAGACTAAAGAAGGGGTTGCTTCATTTAGGCATAACCGAACGAAAAACGACAGAGGTACAATCAAATTGCCTCTGTCGTTTACAGATTAAGAGGAAACTAAGGTCAAAACCTACGGTTTTCTCTTTTTTATTTAGGTTTTTCGTTCTATCTCCGTTTGCTCACTTGCCGTATGTAGCCGTACGGGAGTCAAACGCATAAGCCCTGCGACGGAAAATTTTTGCGTCTTTTCTCGTATTTCACCTTGTAAAGTCTGCACTTGACTG
>JAFVYW010000094.1 GCA_017508465.1 Clostridia bacterium | reverse complement strand
TTTTTTCAAAGTGTTTCTTTAACGAGATTTCGCACTTTTCAGTGCTCGAAATTTCATGTTGTTCAATTTTCAATGAGCAAGATTTCCTGTGTCTTTCTCAACACAGCTTGTCTATTATATCAAATTCAAATGGAAAAGTCAAGCGTTTTTTTCAAAAAAATCCCGATTTTTGAAAGTCTGTCAAAATTATTGATGGTAGACAAAAGAAGAGTTCATTTTTTGTACAAGTTGCACAAAGTTTTTTTGCAGACAAAAAATACTTTACAGGCGCGCGTACACATGATATAATATATATAGGTAGAAAATGCAAAATATGTATATGGAGGTCTATTATGAAAAAACTTTTATCCCTCGCGCTATCCCTTGTGTGTCTTTTTTCGTGCATCTCCTGTTTGCCTGTGGAAGAGCCTGAAAAAGAACCGATACCTTATGCGCTACATCTTGAAAAGTTTGCAACCGTCTGTCCCGTGGAAGGCACTTATTTTGACCCGTACGATGCCTATTTTACTCCTGACGAAACAGCGGTATACTATTTTTATCGGAATGGACCGACAGAAAACAAGACTCATTGCCTTGCAAAGGTTGACCTTATACATGGCGGGGGTGAAATTCTTTATGATTTCGGTGAAGAATACCCTGCAGGAATTCTCGGAATGATAGGCATACACGCCGTACAATGGGAGGGCGATGTTCTCACATTCTGTATAGGTGAGACAATCAACTTTGTCACGAAGTTTTCATACAACACAAAGACCGCCGAGATGACGGCTGAGAAGGGACTTCCTGCACCTCCTATCACCTCTGCTATGCTTCCCAAGGACGAAAGCGAGCGCGAATTATTGGATTACAACTTACCTGACGGCGCACAAACCAGTTACGCGGCGGTAGTCAATAACAAACTCTATCAGATTTATTCCCTGAACAAGCAGAGTTATTACAGACAGCTTGACCTTTCCACAAAGAAGGAATACTGCACAGAACTCAACGGACAGTTTGTCTTTTATGGTCCATTCATTCTCCAGAAGATGGACAAAGTCATCATAAACGAGCTTCGTACCTTTAATAAAAAGGGCGAGTTCGTCTCCGTCACCACCAAGATGCCACAGAGTATTTGGCATGCGCAAATGCAGGAGTACAAGGAATTTCTTATCTGGAACTCCGATGGCGTGGAAAACTGGTACTTTGCTAAAGATGGCGTCCTCAATCCTCTTACTGTAACCTTCGTTAGTCCGTTCGAAGCAAATATCACCTATCCCCTGAAGGAATTGTCATTCTATAAGGCGCAGGATGATACAATCTACTTCTTTGCATATGAGAAAACTTCAGACGGCGTATTGCAGTATTACTTTATCAAGGGTACAATCGAACCGTTTGCTAATCTTACAGAAAACTAAAAAACGAAAGGAAAGGAATTATGAAAAAACTTTTATCCATCGCGCTATCCCTTGTGTGCCTTTTTTCGTGCATTTCCTGTTTGCCCGCTGATTCGCAAGAAGATCCGGCACTGGTTGAGCAATCCGGCGCTTATGCTCTTCATCTGCAAAAAATCGGGTCTGTTACCCCCTCCCGATATGTAGACCCTTACAAATCCTATTGTTCCCCAGACAATAAAACATTGTATTATTTCTATCATATGGGGGACACTTCACTGATGACATATCACCTCGCGAAGATAGACTTGGAGAGTGGCGTGGAAGAAGATGTGTATCATTTCAGCGATACTTACAATGCCACCTATGCCGGCATTACCGGTCTTTACAATGTGCATTGGGTCGGTGATACAATGATCTTTTTCATTGGAGAAGCTCCTGGTCTTGTGACAAAATTTTTCTATGATACACAGAAAAATGAAATGACGATGGAGACCGGTCACAAAGCACCATCCGCAGTCTTTTACTATGAACCCGTCGAAGCGCAAGGAAAAGAATTGATGTATTACAATCTTCCTAAAGATGCCATCGTGCGAGATACTACTACCGTGAACGGAATTCTCTACCAGATTTTCAGTGTTGAACAAAATAACTATTATAGGACTCTTAATCTTGAAACAAAAGAGGAAAGTCGAGTGGATATCACCGATATGTACACCACTTTCTACGGTTCTTTTCTGCTTTGCAGAGAAAAATCATCTGTTGTCTACGACCTCTACTATCTACAAAACGACAATCTCGTTTCGATACCGTTAAATATGTTAACGTCAAACTATCCTATACTGATAAACAACTTCAACGAATTCCTTATTGTAAACTCAATGTTGAATTCATGCTATTACTTTAAAGATGGGATTTTGTCTCCTTTGACATTGACCGTCGAGCAACCTTTTCTCCTTGGTAAGGATTTAAAATATATCTGTACAAATGGTACAAATGTGTATTTTATGCTCACAGAAAAAAGAGAAGGTACAACGCTGTACCATATCTTCAAAGGAGAAGCAGAACCTTTCGCTGTTCTGACCGAAAGCGAATAAATTACAGTGGCAGGCCTGTTTTTTGGGCTTGCCACTTTTTATTTACGATTTATTCTTAATTATTTTCTTATATCTATTGACAAAAGGGAAAAAAGTGGTTATAATGGATTTAGCACTCTAATGGTGCGAGTGCTAAAACTTATCATTTTTTGAAAAAACAGGTGATATTATGGCAAAAAAACAATTTAAAACAGAATCGAAAAAACTTCTGGAGATGATGATTCACTCCATTTATACACACAAGGAGATTTTCCTTCGCGAGTTGATTTCGAATGCGTCGGACGCGCTCGACAAACTCTATTTCCGTTCTCTCACCGATTCTACGGTAACCCAGACACGCGATGCGTATCAGATCATGCTCGCCGTCGATAAGGAAGCGCGCACGATTACCATCGCGGACAACGGCTGTGGTATGACGGCGGAGGAACTGGAAAAGAACCTTGGCACAATCGCCAAGAGTGGCTCTTTTGATTTCAAGCGCGACAATGAGCAGAAGGAGGATGTCGACATTATCGGTCAATTCGGCGTCGGCTTCTACTCGGCGTTCATGGTGTCGGAAAAAATTACAGTCACCTCGAAGGCGTACGGCGCGGAAGTCGCGACCATCTGGGAATCGACAGGTGTGGACGGCTACACGGTACGCGAGGGTGAAATGGATACACATGGTACGAAAATCGTACTGACACTTCTCGCTGACACAGAGGACGAAAAATACAGCGAATTCCTTGAAGAATACAAAATCCGCTCGCTCGTCAAGAAGTATTCCGACTACATCCGTTACCCCATCAAGATGGCGGTAAGTAAGACACAGAAAAAGGCGGACAGCGACGAATACGAAACGCTCGTTGAGGTACAAACCCTCAACAACATGGTTCCCCTTTGGAAGAGAGCGCAGAGCGAGGTTTCCGAAGAGGAATACAGACACTTCTATACCGACAAGTTCTATGATTATGAAGCACCTGCGCGCACCATCGTGCAGAAATCCGAGGGTGCATCGACCTTCACCGCGCTTCTCTTCATTCCCACACACGCGCCCTACAACTACTATTCCAAGGAATATGAAAAGGGACTGGAGCTTTACTCGAGTGGCGTTATGATTATGGAAAAGTGCGCCGACCTTCTTCCTGATTATTTCAGCTTTGTCAAAGGTCTTGTCGACTCCTCCGACCTCTCTCTCAACATCTCGCGTGAGATGCTCCAGCACGACCGCCAGCTCAAAGTGATGGCACGCGCGATTGAAAAGAAAATCAAGAACGATCTTCTCAAAATGCTCACCGAGGACAGAACCAAGTATGAGCGCTTCTTCGACGCGTTCGGTCTGAACCTCAAATATGGCGTATACAGCGATTTCGGTATGCACAAGGAAGTGCTTTCTGACCTCCTTCTCTTCAAATCCTCGAAGGAACAGAAGTATGTCACGCTCAAAGAGTATGTTGAGGGAATGCCCGAAGGACAGAAGGCGATTTATTATGCGTCGGGCGAGAACACCGCGAAAATCGCTATGCTTCCCCAGGTAGAAGCGGTAACCTCCCGTGGTTATGAAGTGCTTTACCTTACCGACGAGGTGGATGAATTCGCGCTTCGCGTGATGGAAACCTATATGGAAAAACCTTTCAAGAATGTCAGCACCGACAAGCTTGAACTCGAGGGCGAGGAAGAAAAGCAGGCGCTCGAAGAGGAAAACACCCAGAACGCCGACCTTCTCACCAAGATGAAGGGCTTCCTCGGAGAAGCGGTTGCCGCCGTGAAGCTCTCGGCAACGCTCGGCAAGCACCCTGTCTCTTTGGCAAGCGAAGGCGACTTCTCTGTCGAGATGGAAAGAGTGCTTTCCCGTACACCCGGTGGCGAGGATGGACCGAAGGCGCAGACCGTGCTTCAGCTCAACTACACCCACCCCGTGTTTGAAAAACTCAAGACGCTTGACGATGACAAGCTTGCGACCTACACCAAAATTCTCTATTCGGAAGCAAGACTTCTCGCAGGTCTTACCATCGATAACCCTGTTGAATTCGCGCAACTCATCAGCGAGGTTATGCAATAATTTTTATAAGAAAAAGTATCGGGTTTCAAAGAACCCGATACTTTTTTATTTGGTTTTTTCAAGAAGTTGGGCGACATCGCAAATTGCCATAGAAACCTTACCCGTAACGGTGGTGGTAAACATCACCGCCGTGTCATTCATGGTGAACTGGGGATGAGGATCGATGTGGTAGGTGCATTGGTTTTCTCTCTGATAAAGCGCAGGATTTTCCGTGACGATGTTCACGAACTTGCCTGTTTGTGTGTTGTAAAAATGAACGCGCGATTTACAACCGCGATACCACTTTTTACCGTCAATCTCGTTCTCGTCGGCAACGAAATATTTCTCGTCGACGGTGGTGTGTGCATGCCATGTACCGCGAGGATCGACTACCTAATATTCTCCTGTCGGAATATGATAACGAATGGTACCGTAGTCCCAGTCGACATAGTAAACACTCTCGCCGTCGGCGCTCCACCATTCGTGTCTCGCTTCGATAAAGAGGGGGGGAATATAGATGGGCTCTTTGCCTTTTTCCATGATATACATTCTCGCGACCTTTCCGTTGGCATCGCGGGAAATGGGGTGAAAAACGCCAGTATCCATTTCCGCATGCTCATCCTCTGCAAAAAGCATCACATCGGGCTTCACAGGGTTAAACTGCGCGTGGTTCTTGCAACTGTCAAAGGTGCGCCAGAGTTCAAATTCACCACGGTCGAGATGGATTTCACCAAAGTAATAACGCTTTCCGACAATAGCGTCAAAGCAAAGCTTTTTATGATCGGGCGAAAAGGTCATATGGGTTGCCAGCTTGACGATGGTACCTTTGCCCTTCAGAAAATCGGGAAGGGGCGCTATCTGTTCCACTTTTCTATCGGGATCGGGATGGCGTCTCCAGAGCCCCGAACAATTGACAAAGTAGATTTCACCCGTCCTGGTGTCAACAATAGGCGATGCATCATGGAACATCGTTTCGGGATAATGATGAAAGGTGTCGAGGACGGTATCCACCACCGCAAGACTGCGTCCGAAGAGCGCATTTCCAGATGGGGGGAAGGCGCAGTACATCCAGATATAACGGCCGTCATCTGTCGCGGAGGGGTTGGTAAAATAGAAGGACTGTGTATGGGGTATCGCGTCATGATTAAATACATAACTGACAACGCCACTTTCCGCATCGGTGTACTCGATGAAGAACTTCGAATTCTTAAGATGTTTCATTGTTCGCCTCCAAGTGCTTTATTTGCATTTATTATATCACACTTGAAAGAAAAATGCAAGAGATAACCAAAAAAGTAATTATTTCTGCAATTTGTCAACATTTCTTTGCATTTCCCCTTGTTTTTCTACAAAACAAACAGAATCTGTCATTCATTGTCATTTTTTGCCTTTTCAGATGATGTTTTCTTTTTTGACTTTCACCTCGCAAGATAACCAAAAATCTTTGTAAGATATGTCAATTTACTTTTTCTGATGTTTGTGCTAAAATGAAAGAGTAAACTCTATAAATAGAGTTTCTCTATTTATAAACGCTACTGAAATGGAGCATCCAATGAAGAAAATGTTACTCTCTCTTACGCTTTGCGCCTCCCTGCTTCTTCCACTTTTTCCCATAGGAGCAAAGGCCGCCGAGACGACCGAGCCTCATACAAACGAGCTTCCTATCGCCGAGCTTACACTCTCCCCTAACCGCACAAAAGGTATCGTATCCATGACTTTCGATGATGGAAGTGTGCCGACGGCGGAATGGCTGAATGAAAAATTCAAGGAATATGACCTGTACGGTTCGACGATGCTG
Organism: Clostridia bacterium; assembly: GCA_017508465.1. Lineage (GTDB taxonomy): Bacteria > Bacillota > Clostridia > Oscillospirales > CAG-272 > UBA1740. Next base: position 9,076 of record JAFVYW010000094.1, on the reverse strand, counting down.
ATTACCAATAACAACATCAACTCACCTGATAAGATTGAAACTTGGAAGGCGATTTATGCCGACGGAAGACTCGAACCTGAAAGCCATACATACACCCATATGGTTCTGCCGACAGACTCATGGGCAAATGCGAACAACCCCTCTTCGCTCGAGAATAATACCGAGGAGAATTTCAAGCGTGAAATCTATGAGTCGGGCTTGATGATTCAGAACGCTTTCGGCAAATTCCCACTCTGTATCGCGCCGTCCAACAACACAATGTGCGAGGGTGGCATGAAGCATGTCAAGAAATACTACTACGCTATGCGCCAGGGCTCAAGATACAACTCCGGTGAGATTCAGAGTCTTGATCCCAAGCCCGGATCTCACGAACGCGGCGGTTGGTATAATCTTCTCATGTCAGGCACAAAAAACGCAGAGGCAAAGATCCTCGAGGGACTCAACACGGCGGCGCGAAATGGTGGTTGGCTCGTGGTAATGTGCCATGGTATTGGTGCTGACTCGGGAGACTCTACTTACGAAAAATTTGAGCCTGTTTTACAACAAATGTCTATGCTCCAGGAAAGTGGTCTCGTCTGGGTAACCACCTTCGGCAACGCAACGAGGTACATTCGCCAAAGGCAGAACACCACGGTGAATATCGCAAGAGAAAACAATACAAGCTACCGTGTCACGCTTTCTATGAACCAGTATACCGATGATGGACTGCCTCTTCCGAAGAGCGAATTCAACCTTCCCCTGACGGTGCGCTTCCGACTTCCCGAAGGCGCTACGCATATGATATGCGACCTTGGCGATGGCGAAAAGATGCATGAAGGCATCAAAGAGACAGACGGCACCTTCGTCTATCTCAATATGCGCGCCGGAAAGGATGTCGCGATGGTGCGTTTTTGCAACGAAGAGGGGCAGACGATTCTCAAACCAGAGCTATTCACCTTGAAGCATGGTCTCGCGTTAGGCGAGATGCTTGATTATACATTCTATATCAAGACGGATATAGAGCTTGTACGCGCGAAAATCGCAGACGGAGAATACACAGACGCATCTTCCTTGGAAAAAGTGATGGTGCGTGGAGAAGAATTCTATGCGCTTCACTATAAAATACCTCTTGACGATGCGCCAAAGAACTTTCAGATTGCCGTTGTAGCATCGGTAGGTGGCAAGGAAGGGGCACTCGTATTCAACTGTTCCCTGTTCGAGTATCTTAACGGTCTCCTGAACAATGACCATGCGGATGCGATGCAGATGCTCGCGTTGAATACAATGATTCTGCTACGCGATGTTGCCAACGAAAAAAAGATCTCTGTCGATACCACGGCGGTGCAAGAAGCCATTATGAATTACCATTATATGCCCAAAGCACCCGACCAGTTCAAGAACGCCACCGTGCCCGACACATCCAAAATACACGCGACAATCGCTTTTGACCTTCCAGGGCGCATGGCAATTATCCTGTCGCCCGAGGTGGGCAGATCGACTGCCGATTATACCTTCAGGGATAGTAGCGGAAAAACACTTGAAGCAACCGTAGAGAATGGCAAGCTCATCCTCGCCCGCTCCTTCTCCAATATTACGGAGGGTATTGAGGTGGTTTATTCTGGCGGAGGCGTAACAGAAACGCTCTCCTATTCCCTCGCAGATGATTACGCTCGCATCAAGACCAAAGGTCTTATGGCGTCTGTTTATACATCGCTCTACCGCACTTCTCTTGCTTGTCTTGAGATTGAGTGACCGACAAACACTGAAACATAAGTATTGCATATGCAAAATATAAAAGGAGACTTACATGAAACGATTTATTTGTTTTGTTCTTTCTTGTCTTATGATTACTTCTTCCTTGTGTATTTTTCCTCTTGCCCAAGGCAACGATAGCGCCGACGCTATTGCCACGGAAGCATCCTTTGAACTCGCCTATGGAGGTGCCAACGGTATCTTTTCGATGACCTTCGATGACGGTGATGTTGCCACGACAAAATGGCTCAATGAGGTTTTTGAAAGATATAACCTCTATGGTTCGACCTTCAATATTCCCTATAAAAACTTTGCCACCGAGGAACTTGAAGAAACCTGGCGTGAGATTCTGGCAAAAGGCAGACTGGAATCAGAGAGCCACTCGATGACGCACAAGCCACTCCCTGCGCAGTGGTGGTCGAATTACAGTAAATACGAAGCGAACAACACAGAGGCGAACTATCAATACGAGATTGTTGACGCCTACAACAGAATTCTTGAGGTAACCGGTAGAGCGCCCCTCGCTTTCGCCCCCTCAAACAATACCTTGCATGATGATGCGGTAAAGGTGGTCCAACAGTATCACTATGTGATGCGCCAGGGACTGCGTTGGAACATCGAAAAAGGGAAATGGCAAAGTCTCGATCCCATTGTGAACGCCACCTATAATTCGCATGAAACGAGCAATTCGGCGGCAGGCGCAGGTGGTTGGTACAACCCCTACATGATGAGCTTCGCCTCCAACCCTATCAAGGATGGACTGGATGTTGCGGCAAACGAGGGTGCATGACTCATTACAATGTGCCATGACATAGGTCCGGAGGGTGATGTCGATTTTGATGTTGCGCTCTCCTTCTTTGAGCATGCCGCAAAGTATCAAAACGAAGGAAAACTCTGGGTTACTACTTTAGGTAACGCGACAAAATATATTCGTGAAAGACAGAATTCGACCGTAAATGCCGTCATTCGTGGCGAAAATGTATACATTACTGTACAAATGGCAGAAAAGACGGCAGATAATCTTCCTCTTCCAAGCGATATTTTCAATCATCCCCTGACCGTAAAGGTTGCCGTTCCACAAACGGACGCGGTAACATATACTGTCGGTGGCACACGCAAATACGCCAAGACTTTTGCAGAAAATGGCAAGACCTATGCTCTGGTAGATGTTATTCCGAATAGCGGTGAATGTTGTGTTTCTCCCATCGACCTCGCAAACAATAGCGTAACACCGAGCGTTATGGGCACCATTCACAACGATGGCACCTTCTCTACCGACGGCATCACCGTAACGGGCAACTCGACCGTCGTCGATATTCAGTCTTACAATAAGGTATACGCCAAGCTCGACCTTTCCTCCTTCAAGGAATACAACAACGCGTCCGTCTCCCTTCTGGTTTCTGATAGCAACGCGAAAGGCAAAATCCATGTATTTGGTTTGATGAACGCAGCCGACATCAATGGTTGGAGCGCGACGAGCATTAACGGCTACAACGCGCCTGCGAATAACCGATTTGGTGCTACGGTGGATTTGGAGCAGGTATATGCTTCTGCGCCTATTGCCACCCTTACAATCAGCGGTGCAGGAAACTACGCGATAGATATCACAAATTACGCACTTGAGCTGCTCGATCTCGGCTCGACGGCAGGTACGCTGATTTTCGTGCTTGATGAGACAAGTACATCCAGCAGCATCTCCTTTACATTTGTCGCGAATAATCTTTACGCCTGCACGATTGATTTTAACAACAAAACCGAACTCGCCTTCCCTTCCGGCACCACGGTTGCCGCTTATGCTGCGGCAGACATTTATCGCACCGGCTACCTGACCAATGATAGTTTTTCTCTGGTAAGCGATGGTACACAGACGAATGCGCTGAAGGTGCAGACAACAGCCTCGAAATGGAATTTGTTCAAGATTTTAAATCTCTTCCCTGAACAATTGACCACGGAGGACATTGGCAGACGCTTCACCATCACCTTCAAAATGAAGGAAACCGATAATGCCAACGGGGTTGTTTCCGGTATCCGTATGGGTATGGTAGGAACGCACACCAGCGGCGTCAACTGCGGTAATGTCGGCGGTGGCACAGCACCTAATGTTGGTACACAGTACAACTCTGTGGTTATCAAAAATACGGCGCTCAACACCTGGGAGACCTTCACCTATGAGTTCGAGGTCACCGCAGATGTTTTTGCGGGTACGCGACCTGCACAGGAGCTTGGATTCTATGGAAATGTGAGCGTTGTCCGTACAATGTGGTTCGATGACATCAAAATTGAGGAATGCGAAGTGGAAAAGGACGACAGTGACGACACGACAAGTCTTTATTCTCACACGCAGGATTTTGAGAGTCTGACAACAGGCGCCTACCCTTCTGGCTTTACCAAACTCGGTTTCGGTACTTTTGTCATTTCGGAAGAAGCAAATGCAACGCCCGCCGATAATGCGAAAAAATCTATTAAATACGAGAGCATCGGCGCCAGCTGGGAAAGAATATTCTATTTAGGTGCCTCCCCCTATGGAACGACGGATTCCTCCAAGCAATACACCACCGAGGACATCGGACGCACCTTCCGCGTCAGCTTTAAAATCAAAACGCCCTATGCCACAAAATTGACGGTGGGAATGGTTAACTACCAGCAAATCCACGGTGGAACCGCTACATATTACAACAAATCCTCCTATACCATCGATGAAAATCAAACGAACTCGTGGGTAAAGCTTACCTATACATACACGGTAACAGAAGCACTCATGGCGGAGGGCGCACATGCAACAGAACTCATTATCAAGATGGACTCATGCAAAGGCGCTTCCGAGACAAACAAAGCAAATATTTATCTTGATGATTTCAAGAGCATGGAACTTCCCGCAACTTCGGAAACCACCATCTTCATGCCCACACAGACGGCAACCATCGGAAATGCCGAGGGGCTGACGGTTTCCTATCCCACAGTTGCACCCGCACACCATTACACCTATGGTTATGTATCCTTCCCGAAGGGAACACTCGCAGATGTGACAGACGGCTTGCTTTCCTTCGCCCTCACAAATGGCAAAGGACAGAATGTCCGTATTCTCGCACTTCGCGAGGACCTTTTGCAGAAGATGACAAGCGCCGAAAGATTCGCACTTCTCTCGAAGGCGGAAATCGATCCGAATTACATCTGGCGCGGCATGGACCTCGATGAATTGGCAGCAAATGGTGAGAATGCACAACTCAACATTCGTGATTATCTGTGCGCGATGGAAGCGTACGGCGTATCCTTCCTCTTTGTGCAGAGTGATATTCTCGACACCGTATATTATACATACGGAGAAGGCATAACACTTAACGAAAAGGACTATACCACGGATGGCACCGTAATGCAGGCAAATGGTGCGATGACAGTAAATGGTACAACCCTCGCCCTCCACAACATTCTCGGTAGCGGCTCTCTCAACGATGCAAAAGCAAACACAACCTACTACGCGCGCATCAAAGCAAGCGCTGGAGTCGAGGTTTCCTTCCTTGGTGCAAGCTATGTTGTCGGCGAGAGTGGCGAGCTTACCTTGGCTGTTACAACAACAGAAGAAGTAAAGAATCCTACCCTTGTATTTACAAGTGATAAAGCATTCACCGTCTTCTCCATTTGCATTGATACAGGAAACACAAGTGCCGAAGTCGCTCAGATTAAGATGATCGTGGAAAGGGCTTGCGATGCTGATTTTGTAAAGAATATTTTACAAAACATCTCTCTTGACTCTAACATCTGCGTCAACTTCTACTTCCCGAAGAGCAACGCTCCTCTCTCCGTCAAGGACTGGGAGGGCAACGAGATTCTTGATACAGAGAATATTATTGTCATCGATGAGACCGAGTATTATAACGCGTGTGTCAAGGTAGCGCCCAAGGATGCGTATCGTTCTGGCGCGATTGAAGCAACTCTTGCAAATGGTTATGTACAAACACTTGATGCATCCGTTCTTCATTACGCAAACCATCTCTTCTCTCTTGACGATACGAGCGAGTACATCAAGGATGCAAAGGCGCTTGTCCGCTATATTCTCAACTACATCCGCGAAGCAGCCCTCGCGTATGGCGGTGCCACCGAGAGCGAACTTTATGCTTTCATGACGGATATTGTCATCGACAAGACCTTGAACGAAACGATTCATGTAAACGATAATGTCATAGGCATTGAATCCTTCTGTCTTGATCTTCAAAGCGTCGTTGGCATGGTATTCAAAGTAAAAAAGGACTTCACCGGAAGCATTACGATCACGATGAATGGCAAGAGTGACACCTACATTTATGATGTTGCTACACCTGCGGGCGATGAAGAGTATATCGTTATTGAGAACATTCCCGCCTATGCTCTTCGCTCTGACATCACCGTGTTGGTAACAAAGACCACTGGGGAGAGTGCAACCTACACCTTCAATCTGGCAACCTACACCAACACGATTGGTACGGATGTACTCTATGCAGTATACGCGTACGCGCGCGAAGCTTCCGTCTTTCATGCAAAATATCCTACCGCAAGTACGGTTAAATAAGGAGAAAAATATGAATTACGAAACCCCTGAAATCTCGCTTCTTACGCTCTCGGAATGCGATATTCTGACCGCATCCAATGGCACGCCCCTCCTTCCCTACAACTGGTTTGACGAGACCTTGGATGAGGGTGAGCTTTGACGCAATACTTATGTTAAAAGGGCGTGGTACTCTTAAGGTACCACGCCCTTTGTTCTGATACACGATTGATATATTACCTATGAAGGATAGAAAAAGGACAGGGAAAATTCCCTGTCCTCTTTTTTCGCGTTTTACGCGTTAAATATTACTTTTCTTCCTCAGTGGTAGCAACAGGAACCAGACGAACGATTGCCATTTCTGCGCCGTCGCCTCTTCTGGTGCCAATCTTAAGTACCTGAGTGTAACCGCCGTTTTGCTCTTTGTACTGGGGAGCAATTACATCGAAAGTCTTCTTTGCAACATCTTCCTTGGTGATGTATGCAAGTGCGGTACGGTATGCAGCGAGGTCGCCCTTCTTACCGAGAGTGATCATTTCATCTGCCTTTGCACTTACTTCTTGAGCACGGGTGTAGGTGGTTTCGATCTTGCCGTTTTCAAGAAGGAGAGTAACCATACCACGAAGCATTGCACGGCGTTGTGCTGTGGTTCTGCCAAGTTTTCTCATTACTTTATCTCCTAATCATTAATCTTCAACTTGCTTGAGAGTCTGTCCGAGAGAAGCGAGCTTCTGGATAACCTCTTCAAGCGACTTACGACCAAGGTTACGAACCTTAATCATATCCTCTTCCGTACGGCTAATCAGGTCTTCCACCGTATCAATGCCTGCGCGCTTCAAGCAGTTGAAGCTACGAACAGACAAATCAAGTTCCTCAATGGTCATCTCAAGTACTTTTTCTTTCTGAACTTCGGCTCTTTCAACCAAAATCTCTGCCTTTGTTGCATCGGCGGACATTTCGATAAAGAGTCTGAGGTGCTCGTTGAGAACCTTGGCTGCAAGGGATACTGCCTCTTTTGCCGTAATGGTTCCGTTGGTCAGAACCTTCATGGTGAGTTTGTCAAAGTCGGTAATGTTGCCTACACGGGTATTTTCAACCGTAAATTCAACCTTGTAAACAGGGGTGAAGATAGAGTCAACGAAAATCAGACCGATAGGAGCGCCTACCGAAGGTGCGCTCTGCAGGTAGTTCTGCTTGTTAACATCGGACGAAACATAGCCACGGCCTTCATCAAAGGTGATTTCCATGTAGAAGCGTGCATTGTCGCTCACGGTGCAAATGTGATGCTCAGGGTTGAGGATACGGACATCTGCATCAGGAGTGATATCGCCTGCGGTAACAACGCAAGGACCTGTCACATCGATAACAACAGTCTTAGGACCGTCGCATTCAAGTTTGGGAACGATACCCTTTACATTCAAAACGATTTCGGGAACATCTTCCTTAACACCGTTGCACGCGGAGATTTCATGAAGCACACCGTCAATCTTGATTGCGGTTGCCGCATATCCGGGAAGGGTGGAAAGAAGAACTCTACGAAGAGAGTTGCCAAGCGTCTGACCGTAACCACGCACAAGGGGTTCTGCTACAAAAATCGCTTCGTTGCCGCTTTCCGAACACTCGGTAGCGGTGATATTAAACTTCTCGATTGCACTAATCATTTCTTAGTATTCCTCCTCTTTCTTTTTAAATATTAAAAACTATTCGACTGGCGAGGGAAGATGGGGGGCTTGGTCGCCCTCCGTCTTTCACCCGTGCATCGGAGGGATTACTTCGAATAAAGCTCGACGATAAGCTGCTCGTTGATCTCGAAGTCGATGTCGTCTCTCTGAGGAAGAGCAACAATGCGGCAGGTAAGATTCTGAGCATCTTTTTCAATCCATTTAGGAGAAGTCTTGGTAGCAAGTGCTTCTGCAAGAGTGCGAATCTTTACATTGTCCTTGCTGGTTTCCTTCACTGCGATTACATCGCCTGCTTTAACGAGAAGAGAGGGGATGGTTACCTTCTTGCCGTTGAGGGTGAAGTGTGCATGAAGAACAAGCTGGCGTGCTTCCTTTCTGGATTCAGCCATACCCATTCTGTAGATAACATTGTCAAGTCTTCTTTCAAGAAGGCAAAGAAGGTTTGCACCAGTGATGCCTTCCATCTTTTCAGCCATTCTGTAGTAAGATCTGAACTGCTTCTCAAGAACGCCGTAGTAGCGTCTGGTCTTCTGTTTTTCACGAAGGTGTTTGCCGTACTCGCCTACCTTCTTGCGAGCTGCGCCATGCTGACCGGGAGCAGTGCTTCTGTGGTCAAAGGGGCATTTGCCGTTGGTGCAACGCTCACCCTTGAGGTAAAGCTTGCAACCTTCACGACGGCACATTTTACAGTTAGGGCCTGTGTATCTTGCCATTTTAGTATACCTCCTTAAAATTAAACGCGTCTGCGCTTGGGAGGACGACAACCGTTGTGAGGAATCGGTGTTACATCCTTGATCATGGTGATTTCAAGTCCTGCAGTCGCAAGTGCGCGGATTGCAGACTCACGGCCTTGTCCAGGTCCTCTTACAAGAACCTCAACAGTCTTCATACCGTGTTCAACAGCGGCTCTTGCAGCCTTCTCTGCTGCGGTCTGGGCAGCATAAGGAGTGGACTTCTTGGAACCTCTGAATCCCATTTCGCCGGAAGTACCCCAGCTGATTACATTACCTTGCATATCGGTAATGGAAACGATTGTGTTGTTGAAAGTAGAACGAATGTGAGCAACGCCCTTTTCGACATTCTTGCGCTCACGGCGTTTCTTGTTAACAACTTTTTTAACATTTGCCATGTCGTCTTACTCCTT
>JAFVYW010000093.1 GCA_017508465.1 Clostridia bacterium | reverse complement strand
TGGTGCCGATATCGATGGCGATGCCATAATGCTGGAAAAGAGGGGCTCCGACAACAATCTCTCCTGTGCCCTCCGTGAGAACAGAGAGTTTCTCGCCCGCACGAAGAGAGATAACCTCGGCGTTTCCGAAGGCGCATACCTGGCAGAGCAGACGGATGCCGTTCTGGATTTCTTCTTTGGTGAGGTGGGCGCGCTCTCCTTCGGTCAGGGGCGAGATATCACCGGTGACCTTCGCCTTACACTTGCCACAGTTACCATGCGCGCCGCAAGGCGCTTCTGCCCGCAGAGCAAGGGAGAGTGGCTCGCCACATTTCACTTCAATGGGTTTGCCGTCATAGAGGACGGTCGTATATTCGTTTTTCATTTCCGGTACGAATGCAGGCTGTCAAGCATCGCGACGATATTCTCAACAGGTGTGCCTGCCTGAATGTTGTGAATGGAGTTGAAAACGAATCCTCCGTCACGACCGAAGATTTCGCATCGCTCCATAACTTGTTCTCTGACCTCTTCGGGTGTGCCGAAGGGGAGAAGCTTCTGCGTGTCGATGCCACCGCCCCAGAATACGATATCGCGACCGTATTTTTCTTTGAGAAGACGAGGATCCATGCCTGCGGCAGAGCACTGGACAGGGTTCAGAATATCAAAGCCCGACTCAATGAAGAGTGGAATGAAGGGCTCGACCGCGCCACAACTATGCTTGAAGGTTTTCCATGTGGTATGCTCATGAATCCAGTTGTTCACCTTCTGGTAGTAGGGCATATAGAGATTACGGAAGGTCTCCTTTGAGCAGAAGGTGGAAATCTGTGTACCGAAGTCGGTGCCACAAATGAAAATAGTATCGATACTGTTGCCGACCTTCTGATAAAGTTTTTCGATATTGACGAGGGCAATATCGGTCTGCTTATCAAAGATATATTGAACAAATTCGGGAGCTGTCGCCGTTGCCATATACCATTCCGCGACATCGCGCACTCCCTTCGGATGCTTCAGATTCAGTCCGGGGACGAGGGCAACATCGCCAAGGGCTGTGCCGCCGAAGCTGACGGTGACGGCTCTGCCTGTTTTTTCTGCTTTGGCGATATCCTCGGCAAACTCGTCGAGGACGGTGTCGGAGACAATACCGAACTCTTCGAGGTTATCATCGGGGTTGAGCTCCTCGATATCATCGAAGGGCTCCTGACGCGAGATGGCGTCGAAATAGAAACCGCCTTTGGGCATTTTTGCAGAAGGCGCGACCGTGGTGTCGCCTTCGGGGTGAACATAGTGGTGACCTTTCGCATCTTCGGTGATGTTCATACCACGGGGAGCGAGGACGATATCACCGTTGTCCTGCTTCCATTCGCAAAAGTCTGTCTGGGGAATGCCGAACATGTTGGTGCGGGAGAAAACGCCCTCGGCATCAATGCCCATCGCGACCTTCAGGTCCTCTTCAATCAGACCGAGCATCTGATAGGGTTCTGCGATGGTGATCGGGTGCTTTTCCAGACCATAGTATTCTCTTAATGCGCCGACGCAGGAATAGTGCATTCCTGTGACCGTAACGCTTCCGAAATCCAGGGGGATTCTGTCTGCCTCTTTGTGAGAGAGGGCGAGTTTAATTCTTTCTCGTGATGTCATTTTTCTACCTCACATAAATTATAGACGAAAGAAAACTGCACCAAAATAGGTGACGGTATTCTGTCCGTTGATATATTTCATCTCTGCTACCTTGGATGTTTCGTACACATTGACACCATAGGCTTCGAGAGACGGGGTGGCGCGCTCGGGAAAGCGGCAGGGCTCGTCGGTGACTTTTGCGCAGATGTCACATACACCACACGCGCCAGCGCCGAGGTGCAGGACATCCGTCAGCCCGAGATTCGCGAAAAGAGGGCGCAGGGAAAAGGTCAGATGATTGTGTGTGCGCTTGCCCTCTTCCATTCCCTCGATATCGAAGCTGTCCTCCAAGGGTGTGACCGTCTGA
>JAFVYW010000092.1 GCA_017508465.1 Clostridia bacterium | reverse complement strand
TGCCTATACCGGTCGCGTTCACCTCATCGACTCCGAGTCCGAGGATATGACCGACGCGAAAAACATGAAAATCAAAGTGGACCGTTCGTTCCTGCATGCATACCAGCAGGCAATGCTCGACCATACCAACGAGCTCAAACATTTCTGCGACTCCCGCGGTGCCGCCTTCGTGGCGATCTGCACGGACGAGCCGATTGAGAGAGCGTTGTTCAAAGAATTGCTGAAGGTAGGTATTATGGCATGAGTCTGTTAACACCACTGGGCCTGATTGGTCTGATTGGCCTTGGCATCCTGATTCTGATCTATATCATCAAGCCCAATTTTCAAAGCAAGTTCATTTCCAGTACATTTATCTGGCGCAAGAGTCTGAAGTATAGAAAAAAGAGAATTCCCATAAGCAAGCTCCGCAATATTCTTATTTTTATCTGCCAGCTTATCGTTCTTGTGGCGGTTGCTCTTATTCTTGCACAACCGTATATCGACAATTCCAAGGAGGTCGAGGACGGCGATACCGTCATGATTCTCGATACCTCCGCTTCCATGCATGCGAGTTACGAAGGTACTACTCGTTTTTCGCGCGCTCTCACACAGGTGCGCGCCGATGCCAATAAAGCATTTGAAAATGGTAACAGAGTTACCATTATCGTCGCAGGGGAAACCTCTTATTTTGCAGCGCAACAGGTGGTTGCCGACAATGCTGATGTGGTATGGGATGTTCTGGATTCGATGAAAAACAAGCCCGATAGCGTATATACATACGGCACGCCTGACATCGAAGGCGCGATGTCACTCGCCGAGAAGATTACATCTCTCACCGATAAGGTGACCGTCACTCTCTATACGGATACCGAGTATCACAATAGCGGTGATGTTCTCGTTCACGATGTAAAAGGCGCCCTCGAGTGGAATGCAGCCATTCTGGATGTCAGAATGAGAATGGTAGAAAACAATTATCGTATCGAAATCGATGTCGCATGCTATGGCAAGGACAGCGCGGTATCAATGGATATTGAAATCAAGAATGTAAATGGCACAGGCGAGTCGATGAAACTCACGGTGGAAGCTCTTTGCCAGGGTGACGAGGTCACTACATATGTTCTCGGTTACGCAAAGGATGAAAGCAGCTCCGAGGCGGCCTATATCGATACGCAGCTGCAGCTTTATTCCTACGAGCAACTTTATATCAGGATTGCCGAAAAGGATGCGCTCTCTTATGATAACCAGTATTATTTGTATGGCGGTACAGTACCGACATTGAAGGTATTGTATTACAGTACCATGCCGAACAATTATTTTGCTTCCGCGCTTCTTCTTCTGCAAGACACACTTCGCGGCTCCTGGAACATTCAGTTCGATGAGGTCCGTGAGGGTGATCCCATTATTGAAGGCTATGATCTCTATATTTACGAGCACGCGATGCCTAAAACCATGCCCGATGACGGCGTTGTCCTGTGTCAAGACCTAAATTCCTGTTTTTGGATGAGCCGTTCGGTGATTTGGACCCTGT
>JAFVYW010000091.1 GCA_017508465.1 Clostridia bacterium | reverse complement strand
TCGAGATTGAAGGTGCATTTCAATCCGTATTTATTAATGGTTTCGAGAAATCTGATATCATGGATGCTTCCGTCATCATAGCTCAATGTCACGGCTTTTGTTTTTCCGCCTGGGAATCGGATAAAATTGTATTTCATTCTTCGATAACCTCCATCTTATATAAGAGTATTATAACACAAAAATCAGGAATGTGCAAGAGAATTTCTCTGAAAAAATACCAGTTTTAAAAGGGAAAGAAAACTACTCTTGCCAGTACAAGCGAAGGAATTGTAAGAGCAAAAGGATGGAAATATGACTATTCTTGTTTTAATACTTTGTTTTATATGAACTTCGACATTTTGGAATGATAGAGAAACCGCCCTCGGTCGAGGGCGGTTTTTGTAAATGTTTTTTTACATTTTTGGTTATTTTTTGTTAAGGTTGGTCTTTTGTTATTTCAAAAACACATCCCGAAGTCCGAAGTAAACGAGGGAGATTTTCTCATTATAATGGGGGAGAACTTCGTGCGTTCCTTCGCTCTGATTTTCTCCGTGAGAGAACACATTGGTCTCACGGAAGAAGCTCGCAGGGCTGATTTTACTGTTTTCACCCGTGTTCATATGATGAGGTCCCTGCATATTGCGCAGGTTGTTCAGAATCCTCAGTTCAAAGCGGTTTTCCCCTTTTTTAAGATATGGTGAAATATCAATGCTGTAAGGAGCGAACATTTTGGCCCCAACTTCCTGTCCGTTTATGGCAAGATGAATGCTATTCAATCCGACGCCATAGAGGTTGACAAAAAGATTGGTATTCTCTATATAAAAGGTTCGTGACAGCGTAAGCGTACCTGCAAATTCAGGGTAACCTGACGCATCGAGGGCTTCGGCTCTCACGGTTTTTGGCAGTTCGCAGATTACGGGATAGTGCAGAATACGATAAGAATCTGCCTCGGTTTTCACCATCTCTCCCTCAAGTTTTGCACCAAAGTCTCCGACGATATATACAGGCTCAATCTCCATATCGTAGGAGAGCGAATTTTTCATAATCGGAGACAGCCATGCCTTTTCGTGATGCAGATAAGTGGAATCAGACTGACGGATGGTCGAGGTAATCCGAAGTTCGTTTTCTCCAAGGCGCAAGGCGGGTAAAATGTCGAGAAGTTGAAAACTACGGTCGATAAACTCGCCACAGGTCTCTTTGCTGATTTGTGTTCCATTCAGGGTGATATCGAAAATCGCTGGCGTTTCCATACAGAGAAAAAGCGTTTCGGGTATCGTTTCTGCACGGAAACGATATACCTGTTTCAGATTCACCGCACGGCGTTTTTCATTGATGCGCGGCAGGATATCCAGTACATAACCGTCCCGTGCCACCAATTCGCCATCAAAATAGTAGTCGCATTTATCAAGAGTGATGGAATTGTATGTTGCGCTTTTCAGTTGCCATTCTCCAAGGAGGGAGAGTGGCTCTTTTTTCTCTTGCGCCCCTGTCTTTTTTCTCGGCTCGTGTGTATCGATAAGCACCAGGCTTTCCGTAGGGGCAAAGTGATGTTCTCCCGAAAAAGCATAGGTTTCGCCCGTCACAATGTCAAGCGCGAGATTGCCGTAGGTGAAGGTCGCAGAAACGGTGGCATCGGTACTATTGACAAAGTAGTGAAGATCAAAATCTTCAAAATGTCTCATGGTGTAGGTCAGTGCATTTTCTTCTGTGATGGGGTTTGGTGCCAGGTCATGTGCAGAAGTGACAATACCTCCACCACGCCTGAACTCGTCGAGGAGTTGTAAGGTGTGCGGAAGAAGTCCAAGGTTTTCGGGAACGATGACACGGCTGTATTTCATATTGCCAATGACCAGTTGATTTGCGAACACCGAACCATGTCGCTCCATGAGAATTTCATCACCAAGATGATAGAGAATGTGCTTGTGCTCAAGTGTTTTCATCTCACGAAGGAGCGCATTGTTATAGTGCATGATCCTCTCTTGCACAATCGATGCATCCTCGCCGACATCGCCCTTATACAGTTTCCAAGCGGTGCTTTGTGGTTCAATGACAAGGGTATCTGCCAGGATTTCGCCCTCGGAAAGAAGCATACCTATCCTTGACATTGCATCAAAGAAGATTTTTGTATCCTCCCACCAGGGTTGCTGATAAAAGAGTGCCGGTGGGTGATCTCTTTTTCGCAGACCACGGATAGAATAGCCTTCGAGATGTGTGCAAAGCAGGTTGACACCCCTTACCATTTGCCACTCGAAGATGCGCTTGAGTTCGCCGTGCGAAACATTGTGTCCCGCACAGGCAAAGGTTTCAGAGAGAACCTGTTTTTTTCCAAGTTGCGCAGCAACAGAGCCGACAGCTACGGGGGTATGGCAATCCACAATCGGTCTGCCAAGCCAGTCCATTCCAGGAATGGAAAAATATTCGTAATGAGGCATGGCGGCACCGTTTGCGCGCATGGCGATGAGTAGGTTTTCTTCGTAAAGAAGGTGGCCTGTAAACTGATAGCCGTGGCTTATGCACCACTCATAAATCTGCCTGAAAAAGTTCTCCGAAAACAGTTCGGTCACCAATTTCCAGTAATCCACACGCGTTGTCGCAAAGTCGCCTTCGTCGTGAAACAGTTCGTTCAGACGGGGGAGCAAATCATATCCGTATTTTTCCTTGAATTTTTCGGGAAGAGTAAAACTCCAGGGAAAACTGTCGTAACGCGTCAGTTGTGGCTCGTCGGTGAAGAATCCATCAAAGCGTTTCCCTGCTCTTTTTTCATATTCGGCATAAATCTCTTCGATAAATCTTCCAACAACATCGCGACTTAGAACATCTACATAAAACTCATTCACTTTATAATAGTATCTGTATGCGCCGATGATAGCAAGAGTGTTTTCGGCGTTTTGGTTTTCTTCCGACAATGGCTCAATGTTGAGGCTTTTTTGTTGATATTCGACGCCAAGTCCGTTGACCTTTCCACCACCAAAGCCCGACGGCCATCCGTTTTCATCATATGCCCAAGGATGCATACCGCGCGTATTACCTTCGTCAATCGCGACCTTGATATTATCGAACCACTCTTCTCCCATGTATTCGGTAAGAAGTCCACCTCTGGCGTGCATAAAGTAGCCACCAACGCCCGCCTTGTCCATTTCTTCGACTTGTCGGCGTGTCTCGTCCGTGTTCAGTTTTTCGTTCCATGACCAGAAGGGTATCGGGCGATATTTCTTGTCTATTTCTTTAAAGTTCATAGGATAGCCTCGTTGCATCAGACTTTTGGCACTCTTTATCGTGTCCATGGTTTTCACCAAGAGAAGGGCGATATCGTCGTCCTCGCAGATGTTTTTCACGGAGGCATGGCGAGAGTGTTTTATCTCCTTTATTGTAGCACAATGCGCTCTGTTTGTCAACGAAAAATTGGCAATGTGCAGACAAAAGCACGGTATACGGGGCATTTGTTCGTGTCATCAAGGGGTTAAAAACATATGAATGAGCATTCATATGTATGGGCGTTCATATGTTTGAGTTTGTTTTCGGGCGTGAGTACAATGTTTCTTATGGAAAAAAGGCTCGCCCTTGGATTTCATTTCGCCGTAGGCGAGCCCTTGCGCCCGACACCAAAGTGTCATCCTTGAGCGTAGCGAAGGATATGGGCGCGAGTATCCGTAGGGGAGACCTGCGGTCTCCCGCGGGCGAACACAGTTCGCCCCTACCGTGTTCCGAAAACATGGCTCTGTTATCTTACTGCATTTTGCGGTATGCGTAAACG
>JAFVYW010000090.1 GCA_017508465.1 Clostridia bacterium | reverse complement strand
GTTACAAAATATGCACCGGGAGAACTATAATCATAATTCTTGAGCCGTATATCTTTTCTTTTTGGCAAATCTTTTTCATGATCCATTTTCATCACCCATCCCATTATACAACAAATCGGCAGAGAAAACAAGTTCTCTGCCGAAATTTTGTGTTCGCAAATTCTCCGTTAAGAACAACAGAGAAATCAAGCGGTTTTTTCCTTATTATTTTATAAGTGTTTCTTCGGACACGCCCTCTTCGGTATGCACCTCTTCGGGTACTTTCCCTTTTTTCTTCGGAAGGAATGCAAGAAGAGGATTTTTCTTTTTTGCAGGTGCAGGTGCTTCGGCCTCTTCAACCTCTTCGGCCTCAGGCGCAGGAAGCGCTTCGGCAATCTCTTCTGCTACCGTAGCTTCGGCTTCGGGCTCGCCTTCGCTTGCTTTCTTCTTTGGAAGGAGTGCAAGAAGAGGATTTTTCTTCTTTTCAGGCGCAGGCGCCTCGGCCTCTTCGACCTCGGGCGCAGGAAGTGCTTCGGCAATCTCTTCGGCTACCGTAGCTTCGGCTTCGGGCTCGTCTTCGTTTGCTTTCTTCTTTGAAAGGAGTGTAAGAAGAGGATTTTTCTTTTTTTCGGGCGCAGGTGCTTCGACCTCTTCGACCTCGGGCGCAGGAAGCGCTTCGCAAACTTCTTCTGCCATTTCTTCTGCAACAACCTCTGGTTTCTTCTTAAAGAAGGGAGGGAAGCTGAAGCGTTTTTTGGGCGAACGCTCCGTCTGTTGAATAATGGGTTCGGGGGCTTCGGTTACAGGAGCTTCGTGGTGCAGGGGAAAGGTTTTCTTTTTGACGGGCGTAGGTTGTACTTGCTTCGGACCTGGAATTGCCTCGGGTTCTTCCTGTTTCTTTTTCTTCCCGGGAAGACGGGCTCCCACCCATTGAATTGCACTTTTGCCTTTTGCTTTGACAGTAGAAGTAAGTCTTTCGGCATCCTCTTTAATGCCATCAGCCAAAGCTTTTTTGGCGAAACTGATGAGCAGATAAATGATATCTCCAATCACAATGATTGCTGCTATAATGAGGGAGAATGATATTGCAGGATGTGGCGTTTCAGTAAAAAAGAATTGAACAATCAAGAAAGCAAGCGTGAGAACATGGCTTGCAATCTTCAAGCCTTTGCGAACCTTCTTTTTTGCTTTCTTTGCCTGCTTCTTTTTCTTCCGCTCCTGAATACATTCGATGATGATATTGAAGATAACAATAACAATCGCGATAGCAAAACTGCAGAGATGCGTAATCTGTTCCTTGGGCGTAGTTGCGACTAACCATCTGTAAGCTGGTATGGCAACCAAAAGTATTTGGAGCAGAATGAAAAACATAATCCGAATTTTCTTTAAAGCATTTCTTATACCAGAAAACGGTCCTTTCATGTCATTCTCCTTAATTGTTTACACTCTATAAGTCAGGTCGCCATAGGTGGGCATCGGCCAGAATTCGCGGGCGGTGAGAACTTCCATCTCATCGACAATGGAGCGAAGGTTGTCCATCAGGGGCGAGACCTTCTCGCAGTAAGCGAGTGCGCGTTCTTCGTCATTGGGGAGGGCGTTTGCTTCGCGCTCTGCGCGTTCAACTTCGGCAACAATAATGCAGCATTTTTCCGTGAGTTGCGAGAGCTTCATGATGCAATCCACAGAGATGGAAACGGGCGCCTCGGGAACGGCAAGACGCGTTGCATTCACACCTTCGGAGAGATTGCGGATATAGGAGAGTGTGGCAGGGAGAATGTCACGGCGTGTCATTTCGATCATGGTGCGCGCCTCAATGCCAACGATTTTACGGTAGTTTTCAAAGAAAATTTCGCGACGGGATGTCATTTCGGTCAGGTTCATAACGCCGAAACGGCTGAACAAACGGACATTTTTCTCGTCGGTAAAGTGCGTGTATGCTTCGGGGGCGGTGGGGTAGATGGAAAGGCCACGGCGCTTCGCTTCCTCTTTCCATTCGTCCGAATAACTGTTGCCCGAGAAGAGAATACGGCGGTGCTTTGTCAGCGTTTCACGGATGAGTTCGTTTACCGCACGATCAAAGTTCTCTGCCTTCTCCAGCACGGACGAGAAGTCGGCAAATGCTTCCGCGACGGCGGTGTTCAACACGATGTTTGCCATCGAGATGTTCTGCGATGCGCCGACCATACGGAATTCAAACTTGTTACCCGTGAAGGCGAAGGGCGAGGTGCGGTTGCGATCGGTGTTGTCCTTTCGGAAGGAAGGCACGGTGGGAACACCGACATTCATATACATCGCGCCATGCTCTTCGTAGGTTGAGCCGTTGATAATAGCATCTACCATCGTTTCCAGTTCTTCACCGAGGAAAACCGAGAGGATGGCAGGGGGTGCTTCGTGACCGCCGAGACGGCAATCGTTGCTACGCGTTGCAACAGAGATACGGAGCAGATCCTGATATTCGTCTACCGCGCGGATGACGGCGGCGAGAACGAGAAGGAATTTTTTGTTTTCGAGCGGCACTTTGCCTGGCTTGAGAAGGTTCACGCCACCGTCGGTGGTGAGGGACCAGTTGTTATGCTTGCCCGAGCCGTTGATGCCCTCGAAGGGCTTTTCGCTGAGCAGGCATTCCATGCCATACTTGGGTGCAATACGCTTCATCAGATCCATCATGAGAAGGTTCTGGTCAACCGCAAGATTCAGCGTGCAGTATACAGGCGCGAGCTCATGCTGTGCAGGTGCAGTTTCATTGTGCTTGGTTTTAGATGCAATTCCGAGCGCCCAGAGCTCATAGTCAAGCTCTTTCATAAAGGCGCTGACACGGGGACGGAGCGTACCAAAATAATGGTCCTCAAGCTCCTGACCTTTGACCGCAGGTGCGCCAAACAGGGTTCTTCCACAGTAGAAAAGGTCGCGACGCGCCTTGAAATCCTCGCTATCGACAAGGAAATATTCCTGCTCTGCGCCGACGGAAGAGATAACTCTTCTTGTGGTGGTATCGCCGAAGAGACGCAACAGGCGCAAGCCCTCGTTATTGATTGCCGCCATCGAGCGAAGCAGAGGCGTTTTGGCGTCCAGTGCTTCTCCTGTGTAGGAGCAGAAAACGGTGGGAATATAAAGAGAACCATCTTTAACAAACGCATAAGATGCAGGATCCCAAGAGGTATAACCTCTTGCTTCAAAGGTCGCGCGAAGTCCGCCAGAGGGGAAGGAGGAAGCATCAGGCTCGCCCTTGATCAGTTCCTTTCCTGAAAATTCCATAATCGCCTTGCCGTGACCGACAGGAGACAGGAAGGCATCGTGCTTTTCCGCGGTGACACCTGTCAGGGGCTGGAACCAATGGGTAAAGTGTGTCGCACCTTGTTCGATCGCCCAGTCCTTCATCGCGCTCGCGACAACATCGGCAATCGAGGGATCGATTTCGTTGCCCGTTTCAATGGTGCGGAGCAGGGATTTATAAACTTCCTTCGGGAGTCTGGCGCGCATGACATCTTCATTAAAGACGCGTGAGCCGAAGAGCTCGGGAATTCTCTCGTGAAGCACTCTCTCTTCCATAATGGGTTTCCTTTCTGATATCGGGCGGTGTTTCGCCCATTTTTGACAAAATAAAATAATAAAATTATTATATAGGAAATTTATGTTTTTGTCAAGAGGCAATTTTGCTGTATTATTTCCGTGTATTATTTCCGCCGTCACCCTTGCATTTGTGTTTGTTATATGGTATAATAAAAGAAAAAAACAAGGAGACATTCTTATGAGTAGTTTTGAGAACTTAAGAGTAGTGGATAACTTCTACCAGACATCTCTCTTCTTTCCCATGCCCACAGTTATTATCAGTACCCTTTGCGAGGACGGAACAACATCGCTCGGTCCGTATTCTCTTGTCCAACCCTATTATGTTGCTGGCAAGGACTATTACGCGATGCTTCTTTGCTGTCGCAATTCGTCCAACACCGCGCAGAATATCCTGCGTAACGGTAAGTGCGCCCTGAACTTCATTGATGATAAGCCGTCGACCTTCAAAGAGGCCGTAAAGCTTTCCTGGCCGGGTGACAAGCCCGAAGAGAAAATGCCTAAATGTAACTTCCGTCTGGAAACCAGCCTTCTCCAGGAAGAAAACCCCGATGACATTCGTCCCATGGTTCTCTCCGATGCGATTGAAGTTATCGAATGCACCTGGATGAGAGAACTCGACGGCGCAGACACCGACCTTCCTGGCGAACTGAATGGTTATGAAGGTCCTTATCACGATTTCAATGGCATTACCAGCAAATTTGGTGCGCACTTCATCCTTCGCGTCGACAAAATTCTCATGAAGAAAAAGTACAGAGATGCCATTATCAATGGCGTACGCGCACAGGACTTTCCACCCCTCCCCGTTGACTACGGTTATCGCGATTCCAAAAATTTCTGGTTCCACAGAAAGAGAAGAATGCGCGCCGAGCTGCTCCAGATGCGCAAAGCATCTCTCGAATCCGTACGCTATGCGGCAGACCGCGTAGATGATAAAATCAAGTTTACCGACGAGGCCTTGATGACCGTCCTTGCCGTGCCGCGTGTGTTCCTTCCCCTTGTACTCAAGGGTTGCGTTGCCTGGGCACAGGAAAATGGCGTGGAGCTCATCACTGCTGAACACATGCAGATTATCAACGATAAACGCGCAAAGGAAAAGAAAAAGAAGTAATTCTGCAAATAATAGTTAACATTTCGGAGGTTTTATATGCCGAAATATCTCCATGCTGACAACAACCTTTTTTTGAATACGGATATCAAGGTGTCAAGCTATTCTCCCCACGGAACAAAGGTTATCTTTTCTCAAGGAGAGGAAGGTTATTGTATCAGGACAGAGAAAGGTGCTTTCTCCCTTGGAAAATGGCTTCTTGAATGTGCTGTCTCGGGTGGGGAGGTCTACGATCTCTCCCTCCTATGCAAAACGGCACTTTCGGAAGAGGATGTCTATGTTATTGTAACGCAGTATACCGAATGCGGTAAGATGCCCATTCGTGAACACGCACACATCGCGGTACGCGAGGGCGGGAACATTTGTTTTTCCGACAAGGTGGAAACTGCGCAAGGGACGGTTAGACTTTCTGTAGAGCTTTGGCTGAAAGGGGACGGCGCAGAAGCCGTCTGGCACGACATTTTCTTGACACGGGGTAACCCTGTTCCCGAAAGGCGTGTACGAATTGCGCCCGTTCATACAAGAGTGGTCGGCGAGAGTATCGACAGACAAAGAGAGAATATTTTGCAAGCGCTTGACCGCGCGGGTGACGAAAACGCCGACATTGTTATTCTCGGCGAAGCACTCTACGGCAGAGGGCTTGGACTGTCCCTTCCTCTGCGCGCTGAAAACGAAAACGGCGCGATGTCTCTCGCCATTCGCGAAAAGGCAAAGCAACACCATATGTACATCGTCTACAATACCGTCGAAGCGGATGCAGGGGCATATTACAACACCTCTTACCTCTTTGGCAGGGAGGGCGAGGTTGTCGGCAAGTATCGGAAAACGCACCTTCCTGTAACCGAACTGGAGGAAGGTCTCTCGCCGGGGCGCGGATATCCCGTTTTTGACCTCGATTTTGGCAAGGTCGGCTTACTTATCTGTTATGATCAGTTCTTTCCGCGTACCGCAGAAGCATTGGCGATGGCGGGCGCAGAGCTTCTTTGCATTTCCTCCATCGGCGATATGAGCCATTGTTCCTTTGCCCGCGCGATGGAAAATGGCGTGTATGTTGCGATATCGGGCGCAAACCATGAAAATCCCCATGGCTTTGGCGCAACGCGCGTCATCGATCCTCTTGGCACAATCCTCGCCCAAACGGATGAAAACTTCGATATCGCGCTTTGCGAGGTGGATCTCTCGCGTCGTGTCCGTCGCTATTGGATGTCGACAGGCCCTGCCTTAAGCGATGTACATGATGACTATCGTTTCGAGAAAAACTCACATTCCTTCAGATAAAGAAAAGAGATTAGTCTGCTCCTGTGCGGAACACACTAATCTCTTTTTTGTATACAATTATTTACTTATTTGCGGTAAAAGCTGTTGCCGCCGATAAATTCACGCACGATAGAGGTGGGTGGAATTTCGTCGTCTACATCCGCCTCATATACATAGTTGAGTATTTTCACCATGGCGCGCACCTGGTCATAGCAATCCTCGGATGCCGGGATTTCTGTCAGCAGAGGATAGATATGCTTTTTGAGTACGGCAAGCTCATAGAGGGTGGAGCTGTTAAAGATGACATCGGCATTTTCCTGATAGGGGAAAATCCACTTTTCCTCTCCGCGACGCACGCTATCCCACATCGCGAGAGTGGTTTGTACGGACGCGCCCCTCGTTTCGTAATCGCGTACGGTACGGCGGAGCAGACGAA
Organism: Clostridia bacterium; assembly: GCA_017508465.1. Classification (GTDB taxonomy): domain Bacteria; phylum Bacillota; class Clostridia; order Oscillospirales; family CAG-272; genus UBA1740. The sequence continues at coordinate 11,544 of JAFVYW010000090.1, read as the reverse complement.
GGTAGCTTGTCGGGATGCGGTTATGGTAGTCGAGAGAGAGGGGAAGCAGGGGGCTGACATACATGCGGAAAATCAGATTCTGACAAAGGCAATCGGGGAGAAGAACGGGGTTCAGACCATGGATGCCTTCGACGATGATGACAGCGTTTTCCGACAGGCGCAGCTTGTGACCTACCCATTCGCGCTTGCTTTTTTTGAAGTTGAAGGATGGTATTTCGACCTCTTCCCCTTCGAGAAGCGCCTTGAGATGCTCGCCGAAGAGAACGGTATCGATGGTATTGATGTGTTCCAGGTCGATTTTTCCGTCAGGTCCGGGGGGAATTTGGTCGCGGTCGAAGTAGTAGTCATCGAGGCTCATTAGAATGGGTAATTTGCCGTGAACGCGTAGCTGTGTTGCCAGACGGTTGGCAGAAGTGGTCTTGCCTGATGAACTCGGTCCTGCGAGCATAACCGCCTTGGCGCCTCTCTCGCAAATCATATCGGCGATCTGGGAGAATTTCTTTTCGTGAAGGGCTTCGTTAATGCGGATCAGTTCGCGGATTTTGCCCGATGCGACAAGCTGGTTGAGGTCGGCTATCGTTTCGCAACCCATCAGCTCGCACCAGCGCTTGCTCTCCTCGGACATGGAGAAGAAGTTTGGACTTTCCTGATATTTCGACACTCTGTCAGGATTTTTCAAGTCAGGGAAGATGAAAATAAAGCCGTCTGGCGCATCGATGATGTCCCATGAGCGAAGATAACCTGTCGAAGGCGCCATCTCGCCGTAGAAATAGTCGATGAAGCCGTCTTTTTCATAGACATCGATATATTCCTTTTTGCGATAGGTGAGCAGCTCGGCTTTATCTTCCTGACCTGTTTTTTGATAGTACGCGATGAGTTCAGGCGTAGGAATGCGGCGGCGCGTCAGGGTGAAGTTCTCGCATACAATGCGGTCAACCTCCTCTTCGAGTTTTTTCGCGCTGAAATCCTCCGCGCCACGGACTTTGAAGTAAAGTCCTGCGCCTATGGTGCAGTTCATCGAGCCTTGCGCCTTTGGCCACAGGTGTTTCAGGGCGAGAAAGAGAATAAACTGCGCCGTTCTCGTATAAGCATCACGGCCGACGGGATCGTTGTAACGGAGGAGATGGACCACGCCGCCTGATGCTGCAATGGCTGTGCGGACGGAGGAGCGCTCGGGGACGATGTCCTTCTTTCGTACGGGAACATAGTTCAGGGTAAATACGCGACCTGCGATTTTCGCAACAATCGGATCGGCAGACAGTCTGCCACTGACAAGGCCTGCCTCGGTAATGATGTCAAGCAGGGACTTATCCGGGGACGCTTCAAGTTCGTGTCCGTCAATGTAGAGTTTCATAAATTATCTCCTTTACTTTGCGGGGTACTGTTTTCTTCGGGGATGATGCCTTTTTTCTCACGGATTTTTTCTGAAATGATATGATAGAGATTGATTGAGAAAATGGCGGAATTCATCGCAACGATAGGCCATGTCCCCACAATGATAGAATAGGTGGTGGAAATCACCGAACCGCACATATTCAGTATGCGCAGACGGGTGATGGAACGCATCATCATAGAAATGACGACAAGGAAAGAGCCGATGTAACCAAAAATTTCGAGAAGAATATGTGTATCCAATGTTATGCCTCCAAGCATAGAAGTATTAAAAATAAAAAAGACTACCACTAAAAGCGGTAGTCAACCAGTTGCGGCGGTTGGTAGAAACTTTTGCCCATAACTGCAAAAATATACCTCTTACATATGAGTTGATTATACCATATCTTTTTTTATTTGTCAATAGAAATTTTATATGATGAAAAACGCCCTTCCAAAGTGGAAGAGCGTTTTCTTTATGGGTGTGAAAATTTTAAGAACGCATCGCTCGTTGTGAGAATTTCCAGTCCGCCTGCCTCGCGTCGCTCGGTAATATAGCGTACAAATGCTTCCGTTTTGTCATAATCGAAGCACCAGAGATCATTCCAATGCTCCTCGTCGGGCTTTTCAACGCGGTGAAACATAAAGACGAGACATGCCCCCTCGCTCTCGGCAAGGTCGGCAAGCGCCGTCAATTCCTCTACGGTGGTATGTTGATACACCACGGCGGAAGGGATATACATACCATCAAAGCGATAAACAAGTTGTGGCACATTCTTTACCACGCCTTCGGGTGCGCCCTGTGCCGCAAGTTGCTCCGCCAGCGCAATCTGATGCGCGCTTGGTTCGGGATTGGAAGAGGAGCGTACATAGAGAAAGCCATATTTGCGAAGGAGTGCCTCGTTTTCTCTGACAAAGTCCAAGTGCATTTTGCTTCCGGGAGAGGCAAACCCTATGGTTTTGTCCTCAATATCAAGCCACTCGAAGAGGTTTTCGTTTCCGAGAAGAATGTCGTCCTCGTCGTTTTTGTGAGAGTAACTGTGTGCCGCGATTTCCATCAGAGGATGATGGTATATTTCACGAAGCTGTTGCATGGAGAGATATTTTTCTCTGCCAATGCGATTGGTAATGATGTTGAAGGTGGCACTTACACCATAGCGCGCGAACATCTGGAAAAGACGATAATTATCTACACTTCCGTCATCGACAGATATGACAACGCAGCCTTTTCTTTTCTTGTCCATAGGATGCTCCTTTGGTCTTTTTGTTTTGAGTATAACACAGTTTTGCGCGCGTGTCAATTTGTTTTTTTGCTTTTCATATGATAAAAGTGTGTCTTTCTGTCATACTAAAAAGAAAAAGGAGTATCACATGAAATCGTCCCACCGTCGACATAAATCGGGTATTCTGCTTCCCATATCTGCCCTGCCTTCGCGATATGGCATTGGCTCACTTGGCAAAGAGGCGTATCGCTTCATTGATTTTCTGTCCGCCACAGGACAGAGATACTGGCAGATTCTGCCACCGCACCCTACCGCCTATGGTGACAGTCCCTACCAGACGCCGTCCTCCATGGCGGGCAATCCTTATTTCATCGACCTCGGACTTCTTGCGCAGGAAGGCTTGCTATCACGCGAGGAGCTTGAAGAAAATATTGACACGGGGTGCCGTATCGACTACGGAAAACTGTTTTCGGAGCGTTATAAAACCCTTCGCCTTGCCCATAGCCGATTTCAAGGCGGTGCGTCCTATGCCGCATTTCTTCGCAAAAATGAAAGGTGGCTTTTTCCCTATGCCCTCTTCATGGCTTTGAAGGTGCACTATGACTATGCACCATGGACGGCGTGGGAAAGCGAACATCGGGACTTTCTTCTTGCGCTCGAGGGGGCTCGGTACTTCGATGCGGAGATGTCCTTTTGGTATTTTTTGCAGTATTGCTTTTTCAAGGAGTGGAAAGCACTGCGCGCATATGCCAGAGAGAAGGGGGTTGCTATGATTGGCGATATGCCTATCTATGTCGCGCACGATAGCGTTGAGGTGTGGTCAAACCCCTCTCTCTTTCAACTGGATGAAGAGGGCTATCCTACCGCCGTGGCAGGTTGCCCACCCGATGCCTTTTCGCCACGCGGTCAGCTCTGGGGCAATCCTCTCTATCGCTGGGATGTGATGGCGGAGGACGGCTTTGGCTGGTGGTGCGACAGAGTGGGGCAGGCGTTTTCTCTCTTCGACCTTCTGCGCATCGACCATTTTCGTGGATTTGCAGGATATTTTTCTATTCCCTATGGAAAAGTGGACGCCAGAGAAGGAGAGTGGCATACTGCTCCTGGGAAAGCGCTTTTTGATGCCATTCGTTCTCGTTTTCCGCGGGCGAAAATTATCGCCGAGGATCTCGGTCATATCACGCCCGATGTGCGTGAGTTGCTGGCGTATACAGGCTTTCCTGGCATGAAGGTCTTACAATTTGCCTTTGATTGCGACGAGAGCGAATACCTGCCACGCAATTTTGAAAGCAAAAATTGTGTGGTCTATACTGCCTCGCACGATTCGCCCTGCACGGCGAGCTGGCTTCGCACACTTTCGGCAGAAGCAAAGGCGCGCCTTCGGCGCGAATGTCCGCATCGAAAAGGACAGAACCGCGTGTATGATCTCATCGAACTGGCTTTGCGAAGCCCTGCCAATCTCGCTATTATACCCATGCAGGATTATCTCACCCTTCCCGACGAGAAGGGCAGAATGAACATTCCGTCCTCCCGTGAGGGCAACTGGACCTTCCGTCTGTCCCCGCGCTACAACACGAAAGCCCTGCGCGAAAAAATCCGTGCGCTCACAGAGCGCTGTGGCAGAATATAAATATCAAAAAGGTGTCCCGAAACAAATGAGACACCTTTTTACTTTTTCTTTTTATTCGTCAGATCATAGGAGATATCGATCAGCCATTCGATCAGTCCGTCATCGCAGGTGCCGTCGAGGGCGACGGTCAGCCAATGCATTTTGTTCATGTGGTAGGCGCGATAAACGCCACTTTCGATGCCCGCCATACTCTCGATGATTTCAGGGGCGCATTTGAGGTTGGTGACATCGATTTTCTCGTCGCTGTCCCGTCCGATTTTCCTCGCCGATATATGCATGGTGAGAGCAAACCATCGTCCTGTGTCACCATGGCGGAACACACCGGTTTCCAGGTCATCCTCGAAGGGATAATCCGCCCGGACATTGTATTTTTCATATATGAAGCGTTCGAGTTCTTCGCGCGTCAAGGTAACACCCCCCTTTTTTTTCATTATAGCACACCCGAAAAAAGCCGTCAAGCCGATGGATGAAAAAAGAGTGGAAAAATGACGAAAAACCTCTTGCGAAATCTTTGCGCGTGTGCTACAATAAATAGGAAATTACAAATGAGGCAGGACTATGAAAAAAGAACTCTTGAACAAACATAATATTATGAAGGTGGTATCTGAATTCGTTGTTATCACCTTCGCAACCCTTCTCACCGCCGCCACACTCTACTTTTTCATGATACCAAGCGGCGTTGCCATTGGAAGTGTATCGGCATTGGCGATGGTTCTGAACCATTACATCCCCCTGTCGATCTCGCTTATAAGCTTGATAATCAATGTATTTCTGATTATCATCGGCTTTTTACTCGTTGGCTCGGAATTTGGTATCAAGACGGTATATACCTCCATCATGGTGCCTGTCTTTATGGGAATATTTGAAATCGCCTTTCCCGATTTTCAATCCATAACAGGTGATCCGCTGATTGATATGGTGTGCCATATTCTTCTCCTTGGCATGGGAATGGCGATTCTCTTTTCCTGTAACGCCTCGTCGGGCGGACTTGACATTGTTGCAAAGATTATGAGCAAATATCTGAGGATGGATATCGGCAAGGCCGTCTCCATTTCAGGCATCGCCGTAGCGCTCTCCTCCGTTTTTGTCTCGGATATGAAGATCGTTGTATTGAGTGTTTTAGGCACATACTTCGGTGGAATTATTGTCGACCAATTTATCTTCGGTCTGAACATCAAAAGGCGCGTTTGTGTCATCTCGCAGAACTTGGACGAAATTGTCAACTTCATTCTTTATGATCTTCATAGTGGTGCTACGATCAGCGAGATTATCGGCGCTTATGACAATACCAGACGCCGCGAGGTCGTTGCCATTGTGGATAAAAATGAATATCGCCGCCTGATGGACTATGTCAAGAAAATTGATCCAAAGGCATTCGTTACGGTTTACGCCGTAAATGAGATTCGTTATCAGCCAAAAAGGAAAAACTAAAGAAATGCTAACAAAAGTTAGCAAATCACGAGAAAAAGGAGGCTGTAATGCTTTTTTCAAGACGAATGTCAAAAAAAGACGCTAAAGAAGAAAAACAAAAGCAGTTGCTTCCTCTCTCTGAAAAAGTTACGGAAGCGCTCGCTATGGAAGCGGGCGAGGTCTCTTTTGGTGCTTTAGAGGACATGGGCGCGACACTCATGCATGCCCTATCTGAATTACTTTACACAAGGGAAACCGATACATGAAATCGCACGGGCTCTGTCCCGCACCAATGGCGCTGTTCGTAGTCGATTGAAAAAACTCGGTGTCCTGAAATAACACATCAAGAAAGGAGAACCCATGCCACTTCTTATTGTAAGAGAAAATATTACGAAGATGCGCGTTGATGCCATCGTCAATACGACCAATGAGGACATGATAGGTTATAGTGGCGTGGATTTTGCTGTACATACCGCGGCAGGAGAGGAACTGGACGCCGAATGCCGCCATCTTGCGCCCCTCGGGGTTGGTATGGCGGTGATGACGAAAGGTTATCGACTGCCCGCAAAATACATCATCCATACCTCCGGACCTGTCTATGTGGATGGCTTGCAGGGGGAGAGTGTATTGCTTCGTTCCTGCTATATTGAGTGCCTGAAGCTGGCGAGCGAAAACGGCATTCGCTCTATCGCCTTTCCTCTGATCAGCTCGGGCGCATATGGTTATCCGAAGGATCAGGTTCTGCATTTTGCCGTAAAGACCATCGGGGAATACCTCGAAGGTCATGACCTCACGGTCTACCTCTGTGTATTTGATCGAGCGTCCTATGCATTCAGCAAAGCTCTCTTTGATGATATCTGCGCCTTTCTCGAGGACGATTTTGTTCAGGAAGCAGAAACGATGCGCGAGCGAAAATTCTTGCGCTATGATATGATAGATGCCGATGCGGACATGTGCCTTGAGAGTCGGGGGATGTTTTGCGAGGAAGAGGAATTACCCCACGCGACGCCAATCTCCACAGCGGGCAAAACACTGGAGGAATACCTGCGTCTCTCGGACCGCTCCTTCTCTGAAACTCTTCTCTCGCTCATTGACGAGAGAGGCATGAGTGATGTGGAATGCTATAAACGCGCCAATGTCGACAAACGCGTGTTCTCCAAAATCCGCAGCAACAAGAATTATCGTCCCTCCAAAGCCACGGCGATCGCTTTTGCCATCGCCTTGAGGCTCGATATGGATGGCGCGCAGAGGCTGCTTGCCACGGCAGGCTACACCCTGTCCCGCGCCTTTGTTTCTGACAACATTATCCGCTATTTTATACAGAACGGAAATTACAATATCTTTGAAATCAACGAGGCGCTTTTTGAGTTCGACCAGACACCTCTCGGCGCGCTTTGAAAAGTCTCCCGTGAAGCGACCAAACCTCCCTTTGTTTGTGGTATACTGTACTCACAAAACACAAAAGGGAGGTTTTTCTTATGAAGAACAACACAACAGAACTCGTATTTATTCTTGACAAAAGCGGCTCCATGTGCGGCATGGAGGCGGACACCGTGGGTGGCTTCAATTCCACCATAGCGAAGCAGAGAAGGTTTGACGGAAAGGTCTATGTATCGACCGTCCTCTTCAGCAACGAAAGCAAGGTTCTCCACGATCGCGTCGACATCCGCGAAATCGCGCCCATGCGCGAGGAAGATTTCCTTGTCGGCGGTTGTACCGCCCTTCTGGATGCCATCGGCGGTGCTATACATCACATCGGTAATGTGCATAAATACGCACGGCGGGAGGATGTGCCCGAGCATACCATTTTTGTTATCATCACCGACGGTATGGAGAATTGCAGCCACCGTTATAGCGCCACCCGTGTCAGGGAAATGATTGAAAGACAAACGGAAAAGTACGGCAGGGAATTCCTTTTCCTTGCGGCAAACATCGATGCGGTTTCCACCGCCGAGAGCATTGGCATCCGTCGCGAGAGGGCATCTAATTATCGCCAGAGCAGCGAAGGACCAATGCATTGTTATGACGCCATCGAACGCTTCTGTGCGCAAGTACGCACCGAAGATGTCATCGGAGATGATTGGAGAGGGGAACTGGAGAATGCGTGAGAAAAGCAAAATCGTAACTGTCGAGCCCGCGGATTATTTTCCGCGTGAGGTGAGAGGTGAATGTAAACTCGGTGAATTTGCCGGGGACAAGAACCTGACCGCCCTGATGCTCGGGCTTGCAGTCGGCGATGCCCTTGGTGTCCCCGTTGAGTTTTCCTCGCGCGAGGAGCTTGATATGCATCCTGTAACGGATATGCGGGGATGGGGGACTTACCCTGTTCCCGAGGGTACCTGGTCAGACGATACCAGCATGGCGCTCGCTACCCTCGATAGCCTGAAGCACGATAGAATCGACTATAACGAAATCATGGAGAATTTTGTTCGCTGGGCGCATCATGATGAATATACCGCGACAGGCAAGCGCTTTGACATTGGTGGTATCTGTTCACATGCCATTCAGAATTTCATTATGCGAGGACATACCGATGCGCTCCTGTCGGGCATCGATGGCGAACATTCCAATGGCAACGGCTCTCTGATGCGTATTGCGCCCATGGCGTACTATCTCTGGCGGAAGGGCTATGAAGAAAACCGCGCGATTGAAATCATTCACAACACCTCCGCCCTCACCCATGCGCATATGCGCTCCAAAGTCGCGTGTGGCATCTACTCCTTTGTCCTCTGGGAGCTTCTCCGCAGCCCTTGCAAAGGCTCTGTTCTGCAGGGACTAACCAAAGCGAGAAACTTCTATCGTGGAGAAATCGAACGCATCCCTTACGAAGACCGTCTCATGAAGCGCATCGGCAGAGTGTTCTTTCTTGATGAAAAAGCGGAAAATCTACCTATGCCCTCACGCGAGGAAATTCAAAGCACGGGCTATGTGGTCGACACACTTGAAGCGGCTATATGGTGCATAATGACAACAAATGATTACAAATCATGCGTTCTTGCCGCCGTAAATCTTGGCGAGGACACAGATACCGTTGCCGCTATCGCAGGCTCTCTTGCCGCCATTCTCTATGGCATGGATGCCATTCCTGCGCCCTGGCTCACCACCCTCCAGAACCGCGAGTACATCGAAACCATCTGTCGCGCCTGTCATAAGAGGTGGAAAAAGTGAGAGGGGAAGATGCAAAGAATGGTTTTTCCTCTTGCAATCTTTTCGGAATTATGCTATGATAAAGGTGGAGAAAAAAGAAAAGGAGACCTACAATGAAAAAGATGGTTTTACTCTTCAGCGCCGCCTTGCTTCTGCTGTGTGGCGTGATGTGCCTTGGCGGTTGCGGTACAGGCGTGAATCCGCCCGAACTTCCTGATTATAATGCGGATATCGAAATTGTCTTGCCCGAGGATATCATGATAGAGCATTTTGTACCGAAAGAGGAAGAGACCTACTATACCTCTCCCGGTTTTGCACTGTGGTTGGAGATCAAAGGTGCTTTCTTTGAGATGGACTACTTCTATCTTGATGGCGCAAAGCGCGTTTATGACGATCTCTATCTCTATGAGGACGATTATTTCTATATGCTCACCGACGACATGAAGGGTTGGTATGCTTCCCTTGGGGACAGCACCGACACGCAGTATGCCGAGGAGGAGAAGGAAGTTGGCGAGGATATCCAGATCAATATCAAAAAGTCTGGTATTTATAAAATCATCTTCGATACCGAGACGCTGAAATTTGACCTGGAGTTCCTCGGCGAAATCGATACACCACGCTATCAGACCATGAAGAATTGTAGCGTGTACAGTGCTTCGACCGAGTGGGTGGAAATGCAGGAGAACCCCGATAACCCCGACGAGTATTATATCGAAAGCTTTGCCATCGAGGCAGGCAAATTCGTTTCCTTCTTTGACAGAACTCACACGAGCAACTATAAAGTCACCGCGGAAGAATCCTGCAACAACAAGCTTGCCTCGGCAAGAGATGCTGTGGTTACGGTCAATGTCGGTGGCAATTACAACATTTATGTCAACAAAAAGACCTATGTTGTACGCCTCGAACTTCTGAACCCCGAGAGTGCCACCTATTCCTGTGTCTATTACGATGGAAGCGAATTCCATGAACTCACCCCCTATGATGTGAGTGTGCCGTATGTATTCCGTCAGCGCGTGGAGGTTACCACGAATTACACCACGAGTCTGCCCGACTTCCATACCAAAAATTATAGGACCTATGACCTCACCGTCCTTGCATCAGAGCATCTGATACGAGGCACAAATGAATGCTTCTTCAAAGAAATTGGCACCTATGATATCATCATCAATCTGAAAACCTTTGAGATTTCCGTAGAACTTGTGGCAGATTGATAATAATAAAGAGAGCCGATGGAAATCGAGAGATATTCCATCGGCTTTTTTCATATTCCATAGGTATTTGTAAGAGGATCGAGGAAGATGCCAAGGGAGGGCGTGACGAAGGTGAAGACAACAAAGAGGACACCAATGAAAATGAGCACTATCAAGGAAAGCTTTGCCCATCTGCAAGTCAGGTCACCACGGCGGAACAGGTGTGTTTCATAAAGGAAGGTGATGGCTGCCGAAAGGAAGAAAATCACGATGTTAATCCAGTCGGGTGATGTGCCGATAACACCATTATAAGTGTAGAAAAGAACGGGTATCAGGATAAGTCCAAGCAGCGTGCCACGCAGTTTGATGCACCAGAAGTCCTCACGGTCGCGGAAAAAGAAGCTTTGTACCAGAGCAAAAAGAAACAGAGGCCAGAAGAGAAGCTTCATATGCTCCCATGTGGATTCATTCACCCCCGAAAACGGCGCAATCCACTTTGCCTTCCCGAGCCAATCATATAAAAAATGCAGAAGCGTTCCGAGAAGCGAGGTCACAGCGAACCCCACCAGTTGCCAGAGTCCAATTGATTTTTTCATAAAACCCCCAAAGTATCAAGAAAGTATCTTATATGGAGTATATGATATTCTTGTCCCTTTTATGCTATGCTTGTTTTTTCCAAAAAAAGAACCACCCCGATGGCGCTCGGCGTATGCCAGAGCGCTTGTATGGGGTGGTTTTTGATAGATGAAAATTATACGGTCTCGTTCATCGGGACATAGTAGAGCTGTGATTCGCCCTGCTTGTCACGGTCGGAGGCAAAAAGAATTTTGTCGCACGACCAGGAGAATGTGGGGTGCGGATGCGTGTGCTGTGCCACCCAGGAGGTGTTATGCTCGCAAAGGATGGTATAGCTCGGGGTATCCGTGTGGATATCCATGAGGACAATGTCTTCGACGGCATCGCCGACAAGAAGGGTGTTGTCATTGTTTGCATGGTAATGGTTCGCGTAGTAGGGAAGCTCAAAGTAACGAAGAATGTTGCCATAACGGTCAGCAAAGCCAACCTTTGGAATGGCGCTCGCTACACTTTCGTCCGCTACGACTGCCTGTTTTTTGTCTACCGTAATAGTGCCATCGTGACCAGGGCCGCGATTGTCGAAGAAGAGAAGACCATCACGCGTCCAGAATTCGTGACCAACGCTATCGTCGGGAACCTGACGGAAGCAGGGCGAAACGCGACGGGTAATCAGATTGAAGAGCCACATTCTCTGGCGGACAAGATGCCAGGGGCCTTCATGGCAGAAACTGAGGAATTCGTTGCTATCAGGCGCAAACTGCACATGCTGGAGATGGTGCGTATCCTGCACGAGCAGCTCCTGCTCGCTGCCATCGAGAGTAATCAGCATGATACGGCCTCTCTTGATGGAATGGAAACGGTCAGCAAAGCCATCGTAATTGCAACCCGTAAACTCGCGATCATATACCACCTTTTCAGACATACAAATCGCAAGATAGCGATTATCGTAACTGATGGAACAACCAGTTGAAAAGAAATCCTTTGGAACGGTATAGAGGGG
>JAFVYW010000089.1 GCA_017508465.1 Clostridia bacterium | reverse complement strand
GATGTGAGGTTTATTATGAACAGATTGGATAAAAGCAAGCGGGGCTGGTGGGAAAAGGCGGTGTTTTATGAGCTGTATCCCAAGAGCTTTCAGGACACCGACGGCGCCACCTTCGGTCTTGCCATCACCACCTTCGTCGGACAGATTGTGGGCATCGGTGACTACAAGCGCGCAAAGCGCGGCACGCTTCTCACCCTCGCCCTGACCTACGCCACCATCATTTTCCTGATTGGTATTGTCTGGATTTTCAGCCCGCCGATTGCACGCATCTTCAACGCCACCCCCGAGGTTGTCGACACCGCTGTCATGCTGCTTCGTACCATCACGCCCTTCTTCCTCTTCTGTCCTCTGAACCAGGTGCTTGCCGGTTCTCTTCGCGGTCTTGGCAAGAGCACGGCACCCATGATTGCGATGCTCACCTGCTTTGTCGGTCTGCGCCAGGTCTACCTCTTCGTTATGTCGAATTACCTCTCGAACAGTCTCCTTTCCATCGTTCTCTCCTATCCCGTCGGCTGGTTTACCTGCGCAATTTTCATTACTACGCTCTACTTTATCCTTCACAAAAACGAAGAAAAGAAGCATGTCGGAGAGCAGGCTCTTTCTGCCACAGAAAACCAATAAGTTGCAAAAAAGAAAGCGGATATGCAAACTTTTGTTTGCATATCCGCTATTTATATGGTTGGTTTATTCGTAAAGGGGATATTTTGCAAGAAGCCTTGCGACGCGCTCGCGAACTTCCTCGGCGTTCTTATCGAAATCCTTCAGGGTGAGTGCGATCAGCTCTGCCACCTCGTAAAGGTCCTCCTTGACAAAGCCACGCGTGGTGACAGCGGCCGTACCAAGACGGATACCCGAGGTGATAAAGGGTGTGGTCGTATCATAGGGAATGGCGTTTTTGTTAGAGGTGATGCCGACCTCGTCGAGCAGTTTTTCTGCCTCTTTACCTGTCGCGACCTTCATGCCTGTGAGGTCGACTAAAATCAGGTGGTTATCTGTACCGCCCGATACCAGACGGAAGCCCTGCTTCACAAGGCCATCGGCGAGCGCCTGTGTGTTCTCGAGAATTCTCTCGGCATACGCCTTGAAATCGGGGCGGAGCGCCTCGCCGAAGCAGACTGCCTTCGCCGCGATGGTATGCATCAGAGGACCGCCCTGCGTACCGGGGAAAATTGCCTTATTGATTTTCTTTGCCATCTCCTCATCGTTACAGAGAATGAGACCGCCGCGAGGACCGCGGAGGGTTTTGTGCGTGGTTGTGGTAACAACATCGGCATAGGGGACGGGCGAGGGGTGAAGTCCTGCCGCAACCAGACCTGCGATATGCGCCATATCGACCATAAAATACGCGCCGACTTCCTTGGCGATCTCGGCAAAACGAGCAAAATCTATGACACGGGGGTAGGCGGACGCGCCTGCGAGGATGAGCTTCGGCTTGCATTCGAGAGCCAGACGGCGTACCTCGTCATAATCAATTCTCTCGTCCTCACGGCTCACGCCATAGGGGACAATGTTCCAGTATTTGCCCGACATATTGACAGGCGAGCCATGCGAGAGGTGACCGCCGTGGGCGAGGTTCATCGAGAGGACGGTATCGCCTGGGGTGAGCAGAGCGAAGAACACCGCCATGTTTGCCTGTGCGCCCGAATGGGGCTGAACATTCGCGAAGTTCGCGCCGAAGAGTTCCTTCGCGCGTTCGATAGCAATCGTTTCGACCACATCGACATATTCGCAGCCGCCGTAATAACGGCGTGAGGGATAGCCCTCCGCATATTTGTTGGTTAAAATGGTGCGATTGGCTTCCATGACCGCCTCGGAAACGAAGTTCTCCGACGCGATAAGCTCAATCTTGTTCCTCTGTCGGGAGAGTTCGAGCATGACCGCCTCGTAGAGCGCGGCATCCTCATTTTTCAGTATGGTGTAATCTTGCATAAAGGGCCTCCTTATTTTTAGTTTTATATTATTATCTGGTATATTCGTAAATTGTAATCATGCCACGGCTTGTGGAATTTTCGACGGCATCCTCGTCAAGCAGAACCATTTCCTTTTCACATCCTGCCCCCTCGAGCAGAACCTTTGTCGCATTCCTGATCTGGCTTCTGCCACCGATAACAATGCGCGTGGCAGGCGAGGAAAGGATGGCGGAAATCTCGTCCGAAAGGACAGCGCCGAGGAAGAAGGAATAGCAACCGACAGGGCACTCGCCGAAGAGATTTTTGAGAATTCTCACCTTGAAGAGCGCCTCGTTCAACCCGTGCGCCTTTGCATAACGATAACCGTCGAGCAGTTTTTCTTCATCAAAGGAAGAGAGGGAGAGGTCGACAGCATCCTTGAGTATCGTCGAGGTCGCGAGCGCGTAAATCATCTCGCCCGTCAGCATCGTACAAAAGGACGAAATGCGCCCCATCTCGTCGGTCAGGACAAGCTTGGAATGTGAGCCTGGCAGAACATACAGCGTGTTCGGTACGCCGTCACTGATGCCGACAAGCTCGGTTTCCTCACCGCGCATCATATCGGCGCTCCCGAGCGCATCCCCCGACAGACGAACGCCGCGGATAAAGACAAAGGGAATGGCGCTGATATGCGACAGGTTTACCTCATGCATGCTTTCGTGCAGCTCGCGCACACCGACAGGCGCTATTGCGTGAGGAAGGGCGCAAAGCCCGAACTCGCTCGTCACCATGCCCGAGGCAAGAATGCGCAGAATATCACATTCCGTGATAACATGACGCGCGAGCATTTCCGAGATGGCATCGCGGACGGCAAAATCGAGAGACTTCGGTTCTTCCATATTGGCGCGAGCGCCCTTTGGTATCCTGATGGTGTCGACGATTTCACCATTTTCGACAAGACGAAGTCTTGTGTTCGTTGTACCACCGTCAAGTGTCAGATATCTTTTCATTTAACGCTCACCCTCCGCGCGGGCAAGTGCGGCGACGAAATCGCGCGCCAGGGTGGTGATACCTTCAAAATCGCCCGCGGCTATCATCTTCTTGTTGACGATATTCGAGCCGATACCAAATCCCGATGCGCCCGCCTCGAGGAAGGCTTTGAGATTGCCTTCATTCACACCGCCGACAGCAAGCATTTTAATGTGGCAAAGGGGCGCTTTGAGCGCCTTGACATACGATGCGCCAAGGGCATCCACAGGGAAAAGCTTTACAAAATCCGCGCCGGCATCATGAGCCATGACAACCTCGCTCGGCGTGAACGCGCCAGGCATGGAGAGCATACCGAGGGCGCGCGTTTTCCTGATAACATCGACATTGACATTCGGGGAGATGATATACTCACCACCTGCCTGACAGGTCATCTCGACCTCCTCGGTGGTAAGTACAGTACCTGCACCAATGTGCATACGGCCTGCGAAGTGACGGGCGAGCATCGCGATATCACCCGCGGTCTCTTCGGTACTGAAAGTACCGCCATGATCGTAGGTCACCTCCAGAAAGCGAATACCACCACGGTACATCGCCTCTGCAAGCGAGAGAAGCGTCTCGCCCGTATAACCGCGGACGATAACGATAATTTTTTCTTTTTCAAGTTCTTGTATAATCTGTTCGCGTACCATTTCAAAGACCTTTCATAAAGGTGAAAACCATCTCGGAGGCGTCAGGAAGGTTCTCGTGACCAAAATCGGGATAAACGACAACATCCTTCTTTGAGGTGATTTTATTGTATGCGGCAAACTGTGTCGAGGGAGGGACGATGGTGTCCATAAGCCCCGTGAACATCAGCACATCCGCTTGTATTCTCGGCGCAAGGAACTGGATATCGATATAACCGAGCTTTTCAAAGAACTTGTCCACACGCTCGTGCGTAGGATCGAAGTGACGAAGATAATAACGCATACCCTCGTATGCATCCTTGTCGAGGTCCATATCCCATACGCGACGATAGTCAGAAAGGTAGGGATAGATCGGAGCGCAACGCTTGATTTCGGGAACAAGAGCCGCACAGGCTACCGTAAGACCGCCGCCCTGTGAGCCACCAGTACAACCAACTCTGCTCTCATCGACATAGTCAAGCCCCATCACGATACGCGCGAGCATAACGGTATCCAGATACACATCGCGATAGTAAAGTCCCTCGGGCGCACCGTCAGCACCGCGGACAAAAGGCGTGGTATAGGTCGTGCCGGTATAGGCGCCGTCCTCGCTCTTACCACCCTGACCGCGACAATCCATCGCCGCGACCACAAAGCCCTCCGCGACATAGGGCATCAGGCTCATCCACGATTGCGATGAGCCGGAAAGGCCGTGGAAGAAAAGAACGGCAGGAGCCTTGCCCGTCAGGTTTTTCGGGCGGGCAAATTTTGCATATATCCGAACACCTTTTGTCGAGGTGAAGGTCAGGTCAAAACACTCCGCATAAGAGGTTTCAAAATTGGCAGGGGAATAGCTCGGCGCAGGCTCGATTGCTCTTACCTCGGCAAGTGATCTTTCCCAGAAGGCATCAAAATCAGCAGGACAAGGGTTGACACCCTGATAGACGCGAAGTTTGTCGAGTGACATATCAATCATTGGCATATGACAATCCTCCAAAAAGTTTTCTTATAGTATATCACCACTTGCACCTGTTGTCAAGTTATTCTTTTCAGGAAACATAAAATGTTTTTCTCGCAAAAAGGGCTTGCAAAAATCCGGAAGAAATGTTATACTGTAAAAAAATGATACACTATACGAAAGATGGGGTAAAACGCAATGAAATTCACTTTTTCTATCTGGTCCGGTTATTACAAAGACCTGTGCTTCGAGGATGCCATCCGCGCCTTCATCGAGCAGGGCGTTTATGCGGTGGAGCTCTCATGTGAGCATGGTCTGGAGCTGTTCTCCCGAAGCGAGGATGTGGTAGCAACCGGTCGCGCGGTTCAGGCATTTCTCAAAGAAAACAATTTCACAATGACGCAGGGACACCTCCCCCTCCATTTCGCTATCGTCGGACAAAGAGAGGAAATGGCAACCATGCTCCGCCTGATCGATTTATACGAGGCGTGCGGCGTTCAGAATATGGTACTCCATTGTGACCGTATGTACAAGAAGCCCGACCTTCTTGCGAAAGAGCGTTTCGATGAGAATATCATCTCTCTTAAAATCATCGCGGAGCATATCCGTGGAAAAAACATCTGCATCTGTCTTGAAAACCTCCGTCAACCGCTCATTTATCCCGTAAAAGAGGCGCTGCCTCTCGGTTTTGCAGAAGATCTCATCCGCCTGATTGATGCCGTCGGAAGCGAACAGTTCGGCATCTGTCTTGATACGGGACACCTGAACCTCGTCGGTGGCAACCAAGGTGATTTCATTCGCACCGCAGGCTCTTACCTTCGCGCTCTCCACATTGCCGATAACCAGAATGTTCATGATATGGATGAGCATTTGATGCCCTTTGGCCGTGGTACTGTCGATTTTATCGATGTTGTACGCGCCCTGCATGAGATAAATTATAGTGGAATGTTCAACTTTGAAATCCCGGGCGAAAACCGTTGTCCCATTCCTATCCGAAATGCAAAGCTACAGTACATCAAAACCATATATGCCTATCTTTTGGCAGAAACAGAACAGTAAATGAAAATATTTGTTTACATATATACAGAAAATTCAACAAAAGCAAAGGACAGATTGTCAGAAAGCAATAACCCTTGTCAGAGAGAAAGCGATTTGATATGAGAATTATTTTTGTAAGACATGGACACCCCAATTACCGTACCGATAGCCTGACCGAGCTCGGCCATAGGCACGCCGATGCCGTGGCGCTCCGCCTTCAGAACGAAAAAATCGACCATATTTTTTCTTCATCCTGTGGCAGAGCAAGAGAGACCGCCGAGCATATCGCGACGCCCAGGGGAATGGAGGTCGAGCTTCTCGACTTCATGCGCGAGATTTCCTGGGGAAGCCTTGATGGCGAGGAAATTTTTGAAAATGGTCATCCCTGGCGCACCGCTGACAAAATGGTCGGGGAAAACCTGACGCTCCTCTCGACCACATGGCAGACAGAGACGCCTTTTGAAAACAACAAGGTCAGACTCTGTGTCGAACAGGTCGGCGCCCGCTTCGACGAGTGGCTCGCCACACTTGGCTACACGCGCGAGGGAAATTATTATCGCGTCGGAAAGGTGAAATATCAGACCATTCTTCTGGCAAGCCACGGCGGCTCATCCAGCGCCGCACTCGCTCGTCTGTTCAATCTTCCCTTCCCCTTTCTCTGCCATGCGATATGCCCCGATTTCACCGCCGTCACCATTGTGAAGTTCGGTTCAGAGGAAGGCACTCTTACAGGACCGCGTTTTGAAATTTTGAATGATGCGACGCACATCAGAGAAATCGCTGTCGATAATATTTTCGATAAATAATCTTATTTTGTAAATAATTGTTTACATTATAATGCAAAAAAGTGGAGAACGCGAGGTTCTCCACTTTTTGTTTTATTATTACTTTCGATTAAGATGAATGGCAAGTTTGGCTTCCTGCACCGTCTTTGAATCCAGCATTTCCTCAAGGTCGAGATGGAATTTAATCATGACGAGCTTTTTGAGCTTTTCAAAGCTTTCAGGCGAGCACATCGAAACAAAGGAGATTTTTCCGCGCGCCGCCTCATACGCCTTCTGATCGGATTTCTGAAGAGCGGCGGCAAGGTCAATGCTTGTCTCCCTGATATACGAATTACTTACCGTGACGCGATTGAACGGATAGGATGTGCGCACAAGGTTCAGTCCCAGGAAGTGAATGGAATCGCCGATATTTTTCAGCGGACGATAGAATGTTTTTCTCTCGTTGAGTTCAAGACCGAGCTTTTGAATTTCACCCTTCAACACCTTGAGGGCATTTTCCAGAACGAACTGCGCGCCGACATTGATGGAAGAAATCAGAAAGTCATCGGCATATCTTGTATACACGATACCCGAAAGCATTTGCATGCGACGGTCTACCTCATGAAGGAAGAAATCAGAAATTGCGGGCGAGGAAACAAAGCCGAGAGGCAGAGTGCCATCATAGAAGCACGCGGAGAGAATGGTGGTAAGCTTCGGCTTATCCGCCATGAATTTAGGGCTACGAAGAAACATCTGCAGAAAAGTGGATAGCTTCGTGCTGTCGAAGAAGGCATGAATGTCAGTCTTTAAGAAAACCTTGCCGTTGATATGCGCGCGAACGCAATCGACAATGCTTCTGCCTTTCTTATAAGCGTAGGACATGTTCGAGCTCTGGAATGCATCCCATACGAAACGAGCGACGGCCTCATGCAATTCACGAAGTCGCTTTCCCTCCTTGTTATCCGCATAGGCGCGCAGCTTACGCACCTTGCCATTCATGGGAACCACATGCACCTTCGTATACTTGTCGGGATCGGCAAGGTAGCCATTTGCTACGGAAAGCGCGCGCTCCATGTCCTTGAAATAAAGGGTTAAATAACCAAACATTTTTTTCGCCTCACATATGAATATGAAAAAAGAGAGTTACCTACAACAATCATAACGCTGATTTTTTCTGTTTTGTTCTCGCGTGCCGAGAACGGAACTGAAAAAATCTGCGTTTTGATGGTTGAAAATATGCTTTCGCACACTCCATCTTTGATGAAAAACTAACTCTCATTTAGAATTATAGCACCATGTTTTTTCTTTGTCAATACTTTTTTGGGATTTTTTGTAAAAATAATAGACTTTTCCCTTCTTTTATGTTATACTGGAAGAAAGATAACATAGAGGTGTGAGCTATGCCGAATTATATTCGTATTGATAATTTTGACGCCCCCGAGCTTGATGTTTATGTTCGCCTGACGGGCGCACAGCTTCGCTCGAAGATCGAGCCTTCTCTCGGTGTTTTCATCGCCGAAAGCCCGACCGTAGTCGAGGTTGCCCTGAACGCAGGTTGCGAGCCAATCTCCCTCCTGACCGACGAACGCTTTCTTCATGGCAAGGTCGGGGAATTGATTGCGCGCATGGGCGATATTCCCATCTATGTAGCCACCCGCGATGTACTGCGCTCCCTGACCGGTTTTGAGCTTACACGCGGTGTTTTGTGCGCTATGAGACGCCCCGTGTCAAGAAAAATGGAGGATTTGTGTCGGAATGCGACAAGAATTGCCGTCCTCGAAAACATCACCGACTCGACCAACATCGGTGCGATATTCCGTTCCGCCTCCGCCCTTGCGGTCGATGCCGTTCTGCTCACGCCAAGCTGTTGTGATCCTCTCTGCCGTCGCGCCCTGCGCGTCAGCATGGGAACGGTGCTTCAGGTGCCGTGGGGACGCATCGGTGAGAGTGTCTCCGACTGGCCCGAGCAGGGACTGCAGGCGCTCCACGACCTCGGATTTGTCACGCTTGCCATGGCGCTCTCCGACAACTCCCTCTCCCTCGCCGACGAGCGTCTCAAACAGATTGACAGGCTCGCCATTGTTCTCGGCACGGAAGGAGACGGCCTTTCCCATAGCACCATCGCAAATTGCACCTATACAGTAAAAATCCCTATGTCACACGGCGTCGACTCCCTCAATGTCGCCTCCGCCGGCGCTGTTGCTTTCTGGCAACTCTGCGCCAATAGGTAAGGCGCTTCGGGCAAAGTGATATGAATTGTAGGGCGGGGTTTATCTTTAGTGAAGTTTTGACCTATGGTCAAAGTGAAGTTTGCTACGCAAGTGAAGTTTTTGCTAAAGCAAAAGTGAAGTTTCGCCTTTGGCGAAGTGGTATGAATTGTAGGGCGGGGGCTTGCTCCCGCCGCTGTTTTGCGCCCGACACCGTCAGGTGTCATCCTCGAGCGCAGCGAAGGATCTGGGCGCTATCAACACCTCGGTGGCGAGTGAGATTCTTCACTTCGTTCAGAATGACGGTCGGTGGAGAGGGACATGTTTTGTTAGTGAAGTTTTGACCTACGGTCAAAGTGAAGTTTGCTATGCAAGTGAAGTTTTTGCTAAAGCAAAAGTGAAGTTTCGCCTTTGGCGAAGTGG
>JAFVYW010000088.1 GCA_017508465.1 Clostridia bacterium | reverse complement strand
GCCTCCCTCCGGGAGGGAGGGGGACCGCGTTAGCGGTGGAAGGAGCCTGCGGACGATATGTTCGCGCAAAGATAGCGTAGCGCATTCTCCTTCAGTCGCCTTACGGCGCCAGCTCCCTCCCGGAGGGAGCCAACGGGGGAGGGAAAAAGTGAAGAGTGAAAAGGTATAGATGCAGGGCTGTATACTTGTATACATGTATACAAGCGGTATTTTCGCCACCCACCGTCATTACACCACCACCTGTCATTCTGAACGAAGTGAAGAATCTCACTCTCGACAGGGTTTTGGTAGCGCCCAGATCCTTCGCGTGCGCTCGAGGATGACACCTGACGGTGTCGGGCGCAAGGTGGCGGTCTCCACTAACCGTCATTCTGAACGAAGTGAAGAATCTCACTTACGCCTTTCGTAACGGCGGGAGTAAACCCCCGCCCTACATCTACACCTCTTCACTCTTCACTCTTCACTTTTCACTCCCCTTGCCCCCGCCCTACGATTATGAAATCCGTCAGAGACGGATGAAATGTTGCGGTGTGAGATGAAAAAAGAGAACGAAATGTAAACTTTCGTTCTCTTTTTTGCGTTATTTTTCGTTTACTTGAGAGGTTACGGTGTCTTGCGGAAGGGATTCGGCGGAGGTTTCGGGCACGGTTTTTTGTGGCTCGTCCGAGACGAGACGGCTCGCCCAGTCGACCTTGGAGACGAGGATGAACGCCGCGATGCATTTGATGACCTCACAGGACTGCGAGAGAATGAAAAGCGGCTCAATCGGAAGGGATGTGAAGCGCGAGAGACAGTATGCCACAGGAACGGCGACCGACCACATGAAGCCTGCATCGAGCAGGACGGTAATCAGGATTTTACCGCCAGTACGCAGGGTGAAATAGGACGCGTGAGAGAACGCCATGACGGGCGTACAGATACCAAAGACGATAAGCATGAACTCGGCGAGGGAATAGACCGTTTCGGTGACGCCGAACATCAGCGGAAAGACAGGGGAAAGCGCCGCCATCAAGCCGCCGAGAATCACACCGACCACAACGGAAAGCGCCATCATCTTTTTGCCTGTGTCGCGCGCTTCCTCGACCTTGCCTGCGCCGAGCAGGTTGCCGACGATGAAGGCGATGGAGAAGCCGACGGACATCCAGACAACGCTCACCAGGTTGTGTACCGTGACCGCAACGGTCTGCGCCGCGACAACATCCAGACCGCGTGTCGCGTATGCCTGGTTACGCATCGTGACGGCGAGAGACCAGAAAAATTCGTTGAGCATCAGGGGCAAGCCCTTGATGAGAATGCGTCCGAAGAGGGCGGAAGGAATTCTGAATGTGCGCCACAACCCCTTCGCAAAATAGCATTTCTCCGTATGCGTGTGCGAGTAAATAAACAAAATGAAGAATTCGACAAAACGCGAGAGCGTCGTCGCAATTGCCGCGCCGACAACACCGAGGGCGGGCGCGCCGAACAGACCGAAAATCAAAATCGCGTTACCGATGCAGTTGGTGGCAACGGCGGCGGCAGACGCATACACGGGACGAACGGTGTCTCCCGTCTCGCGCAGGGTGGAGAGGTAGACATTCGCAAGGCCGAAAGGTACAAAGCCAATCACCGCGACTGCAAGATATTCCTTCGCCAGCTTCAGCGTCAGGGCGATATCTCCTTCGGCAGAGCCGTCGAACAGGAAGAGATTTATCAACTGGTCATCGAAGATAAGGAAGAGAGCAATACATATAGCGGAGACGATGATGTTGACAATGCCCTTGAAGCGCACCGTGGAGCGCACGCCCTCCGCATCCCCCGAGCCGTGATATTGCGCGGTGAAAATGCCGGCGGCGCTCGTCGCGCCGAAGATCACAAGGTTGAAAATAAAGACAAATTGGTTGACGATAGAGACGGCGGAGAGCGCCTCCGTGCCGAGCGTGCCGACCATGACATTGTCGAGCAGGTTGACAAGGTTGGTGATGCCGTTCTGTATCATGACAGGAATGCACAAAGAGAAAATGCGTTTGTAAAACGCCTTTGTGCCGATAAGGCTTTTCAGTTTCATTTTTATATCCTCTTTTATTCTGATACCATAACAGTTCACTATTTTAGCATAAAGAAAAGGAAAAAGCAATAGATAAATATAAAAGAATACAAAAGTTTTCTCGCACTTGCACATCGCGTTTTTAGACATTATGTACAAAAACGAGACTTCAAATTTGACAAACGGAGGGAAAATATTCATCTGGTTCTTTTTTGACATTCACGAGATGTCAAAATGAGCGACCCGCGCTATATAATGGAAATGCGCAAAACCTCACGCAAAAAATAAAAAAAAGGAGAAATCCCCCCTATGAGAAAACTTACAAAACTTCTCGTACTCGTGCTTTCTATGGCACTTCTCGTCGGTTCGATTTTCGCTGTGGCATCCTTTGCAGCGGAAGAAGACACCGGCCTGACCATCGAAGGCGCAACTCGTACACATGTCGATTTTACCGATATCGTGTATGACAGACACAACAAGGTAAACGGCTCGATTGCCGCTGACCCCACCACTTCAGAAGGTACTCACCCCCTTACTGAAATGGTACTTAGTAAGTACGGACACCTCCGTACCGTTAAGTCTCCTGCGGATGGAAACACCTGGTTTGAATGGTTGTTTGAGACCGATGAACATACCGCGGATGCTCATGACTCTATTCTGTGCATCGAAAGCAACCTTTCTGTTGCAGGTGTCGGCTACTATGTTATGGAATTTGATATGAGCACCCGTACCGAGTTTCCCGGCAATATGCAGATTCTCTCCGAATCTCGTGCATGGCGTAGTGGTACAGAGTATAACAAAGGCGCAGTGACGCTTGATGACGTAAAACTCGACTACCGTGCCAGAAGAGCGAACGCTACTTACAGTGCTGCAGATGGCGCATGGGTTGACGGTGAAAACTCCTTCAAGGTCGCGCCCAGTGAATGGGTACATATCACCCTCGTTACCAAAATCGTTGCTGAATATTCGACACATACCGATGGCACAACGCAGCTTGTAAACTATGGTAAATCCACCGTCAACATGTATGTCAATGGTGAGTTCTTCAGTTCGAAACAGGCGATGCCCGACATGGCGATTTATGCCGACAGTGATGCCCGCATTTATTACGAAGGTGTTGGTTATGCATATGGAAATCAGCACGTCGGCGCAAAAACTGACGATGGTATCGTTCTGGATAATGTTGTCAGAACAGTCATTCCTGCGGCTTATGCGGCAGATGTTGCAAACGACAAGCTTGCTCCCCTCTTCGCTGCTGAAAACCCCACAACCAATGTAAAAGACCTTTGCGAAGCCATCGTTTATACCAAAGACTATGCGCTTCCCGAGACTGAACTCGGTGTAGCCTCCTTCCTGACAGAAGATGGCGACGAATTTGTTAAGGCTAACATTGAGCAGGCGCTCGCACTTATGAAAGAATACGACGCTCCCGGCTCGACCATCAAGCTTTATGCAAACCGTTACAACCCTGTTCATATCGATTATCCTTGCGTAATCGATCTTAACGGCTATACCCTCCAGAATGATTATACCTGCTCGAGTGACCTGATGGTTACCATGGATGCAGAAGAGGGCACACTGACCTTTGCGGTTGATCCCGAAAATTCCGCTACCTTCCAGATTTATAATGTAGCTTATGAGAACATCGGCACTGCTGCACCCCTTAAGACACAGGTTGTCGCTCTCGGCAATCCGTTTGACGCGTCCGTAGTTCCTCTGGAAACCATCGGCGTTGTCGTAGACGGCAAGACCGGTATCGGACCTGACGGCACTGTCAAGATTTATGACGAAGCAGGCAACGAGGTGGCTATCACCCAGGTAGAAGCTGCAAACTGTGGCAAGACATACTATGTATGCCCTGTTATCAAGACCGTGACCATGGAAAAGGATATCGTATTCTACACGCGTCTTAACAATGCAGTTACTTTCTATGACACAACTGACCTCTGGGCGGCAGGTGTTACACCTGCTCCTGTAACGAGCGAGGTTACCACCACCGAGGCTGACGGTGTTGTAACCAAGACCTGGACCGTAACACAGGAGCCCAAGGGCATTCCTGACGGTCTGCTTATCGTTCTTGTTAAGGACGCTACCGCTGCTGATCTTATGGCGGCGAATGGCGGTACCTTCACCATCGACCTCGCAGGTCATAAGCTTAACGCTCCCACTCAACTTATTTCCACCTACGCTACCCGCGTGGATACCACCTATACACAGGTCGGTGACGCCGAAGCAACCTCTACAAAGGCGAACAATGTAAAGAACTGGTACAAGAATAGTAAAGTATTCGTTTACTCTTCTGCAGCAGGCGCTGAAATCGTTGCCGGCGGCAACCTTATCTATGGTAAGAACAGTGAGTCTTCTTCCCAGGCTAACAATGTCGCTCTCTACTTCGGTTATCAGAATGCTGAAACCGTGAGCGAGCATAGAATTACCGTAAACTTCGGTAGCCAGATTCTCGCACAGGAAAAAGGTGCGATCAAGTATCTCTACCTTGCAAAACTTGACCTTTACAACGGTAAGGCACATGCAACCGGTCTGATCTCTGCTCAACAGAGCCGTGGACTGAATGTATACTTCACAGACTGTAACCTCTACACCCAGAGCCCGCTCTTCGGTTCGACTGCAGACTCTGGCGTAAAGAATGTTTATTTTGTAAACACCAATGTTTATGCCGAAGGCGGCATAGCGATGAACTATCTGGCGACATATCCCACAGGTGCTGGAAATTATGTCAGCGGCGATACCAAGCTTACCATGACGAATTCCAAGATCTATGGCATGACATTCGGTCAGACCGCAGGCGATGGTCTCTCGGAATACACAGCAAAATTCATCATTACCATGGATGCAAGCTCCTTCATCAGTGACGCGCATGCAAATATCAGACTTCCCGAAGGTAAAGCTCTCGTGAAGAACCCCTCGAGCGTTACCATCGGCGACACCACCTACACCACTATTTATGCCGTAGGCACTGGCACAGAGCCTACCGCGAAGTTTGATGTATACGATGTACCTTTCGCACAGTTCACAGGTGAACAGACACCTGTCTACTCCTGGGATATCGTAGAAAACGGCTGGTTCGCTCACTTTGCAACTCCCGCAGGCGAAACCACCTATGACTACGCGAACGATCCTTATAACACCATCACTCCTCGTGGCTACGAGGTTTATGACGAAGAAGGCAATCTTGTTACCGGTCCCGCAGTAGCAGGCAAGACTTACAGAGTATTTGTAAAGCTTGAAAAGGTCGCTGTTTCCTTCGTTATCATTGATAAGGACGGTAATGTTACTCCTTACTTTGAGCCCACTCTCTATGGCGTAACATTTGCAGATGGCGACACTCTCATTCTTATGAGCCACGATGTCGCTCTCGTAAACGCTATCACGACATCCATCTCGATTGACCTGAATGGTAAAACACTTTACCAGACCGCGAAAACCAATACCTTCCAACCTAATGCAAATGTAAAACAGTTTGTTTACTCCTCGAAGGAAGGCGGTAAATTCATCCAGGGCTACACCACTGCTGGTTCTTGCGGCTACCTTGTCAATATGAACTTTGCAGGCGCCCAGTTCTACTTCGGTTACAAGGATGCTGAAACCAAGTCTCCTTACAGAATCGAGCTTTATGTTGGTGCATTTGGCGAAAATAAAAAGGAAAACTGCCATGTATATCTGGCACAAACCGATGTTTACAAGTGCTTCGGTGATAACTATGGTTTCCTGAACTTCCGTGCCCCTGGTTATACTAACAGCTCTTACAATGCAGAAGATTGTAATTTCTATGGTTCTTTCGGCGCATTTGTTACCATCCGTGAAATTACAACTGGTATCGGTACCGTAAACCTTAAGAACTGTAATCTCTACACCACGGGTGGTTACTTCGTTGGATACCAGAAGACCAATGTCGGTGAAAAGCTCGTTATCAATGTCGAAAATGTTGCTATCTATGGTGAAATGGTACAAGGTACTCTTCCCGCAGACATCGGTTGCGAAATCAATGTTAAGGGTTACTTCTACACTCCCTTTGAGCCTACCTTTGTAAAACTCAACGGTCAGGTCGCACAGGAGGAAGCGCATTCTGTAACTTATGAGGGTAAACTTACTCCGAACGCTGGTTATGGAAATGCAGGAAAGGTTCAGTATAACGGCACATACAATAGCGCATATGCAGTTGTTGCAGATACCTTCGATGTAAACGCATACAAGGCACAGGCATTCCAGAACATGACTCTCGACACCAATGTAGTCGGCAACCTCTACATTCCTGTGGACGAAGCAGTTGCTTCCGTAATGCTCGGCAGCGACAATATCCTGGATAAGACCGCAATCCGCAGAATCGGTGGCAAGGATTACTATGTTCTTACCTTCGGCGTTGCTCCCAAGTATGGCAACCTTTCTCTCACTCTTATTGTAAACCTTGAAAGAGGCGTGGCAGTTGAATTCCCGATGTCCGTAGAAAACTACGCGAAAGCACTCTTCGCTCTTGACGGAACCACCAACGAATATGTTGCGGATTCCCAGAGAATGATGAAGTATGTTCTCACCTACATCAAGGAAGTTGCTGTTGCATTCGGCGGCGCTGATGCGGCGACCGTCTTCGCTGGCATGGATATCGCAGTAGATACCAATGTTGCACTTAAGGAAACTGTAAAAGACACTACCGCTATCAATACCTATATCACTCACGCGGCACTTGACCTTGACGCTTATGCAGGCTTTGCATTCAAAGTAGCAGTAGGCTTCGTTGGTACGGTTCGTGTAGAAATGGCTGGCGTCGATACAGTAGAAAAGACCTACACCGCAGAAACGCCTGCAGGTGCGACAGAAGTTCTCGTACTCGAGAATGTTCCTGCATACCTCTTCCGCTCCGATGTTACTATCACCGTAACTCCTGCAGAAGGCGAAGCAGTAGTTGCACAGTTCAACCTTGCAACCTATGCAAGCGGTAACGCAGATGCATACATCAAGGCACTCTATGCATACACCGTTGAAGCAGAAGCTTATAACACCAAGTATCCCACAGTAAATACTGTGAACTGATCATAGGAGAAAAAAGAATGAAAAATTACGAAACCCCCAAAATGGAACTGATGGAACTTTCGGAATGTGATATTCTGACGGCCTCCAACGGTACGCCTCTCCTTCCTTACAACTGGTTCGATGAGGGCGAAGGCGAACTTTAATTCTGAAAAAAGAATGAAACAAAAATAGGATGACTTGTGAAATCACAAGCTCACCCGAAGAGCGCACGGCGTTTGCCGTGCGCTCTTTTTTTGCCCATGGTGAAATGAAATCCACAAAATAATCCCTCTCCACAAACCGTCATTCTGAACGAAGTGAAGAATCTCACTCGCCACCGAAGTATTGATAGCGCCCAGATCCTTCGCTACGCGAGCGCGGAAAAAACCTTCGGTGTCGAGCGCAATCGGCGGGAGCAAGCCCCCCGCCCTACGATTATGAAATCCGTCGGGGACGGATGAAATCCTGCTATGCAGGGTTTGGCGTCGGGCGCAAGGCGGCGTTTACGCATACCGCAAAATGCAGTAAGATAACAGAGCCATGTTTTCGGAACACGGTAGGGGCGAACTGTGTTCGCCCGCGGGAGACCGCAGGTCTCCCCTACGGATACTCGCGCCCAGAAGTCGCCGTTGGCGAAATGAAATCCACCAAAGGTGGATGAAATCACTCCGTGATGAAATCCGTCGGGGACGGATGAAATCCTGCTATGCAGGGTTCGGCGTTGGGCGCAAGGCGGTGGAAGTCTCTATTGGCGTTTCACGAGAATTGTGCAATATGCACAAGAAAAGAAAAAATAATTGTTTGGTTTTTTTATAAAAAATATCTTTTATAAATATTGACATGCACAGCATGTCAATATTTATCTTAAGGGGAATTATAATACCATATCTCAATAAAATTTTTCAAGAAAATAAAAATTTATTAAGGAGAAAACCAAGATGAAAAGAATCTACAAAGTTCTCGCACTCCTGTTTTGCGTGACGCTTCTTTGTGGCGCGATTTTCGCGCTGGCATCTTCTGCGGCGGACGAAGTCGACGAAGTTGCGGCTTTCCTCGAAAGCATTGGAGCTACGCGCCAAGAATATGTTTATGAAGGCACAGAATTTGATGCCATGACCAAGGCAGATTATGGCAATGTTGCCGCTTCCCCCACCATTGAAGTCGGAAAGGCAGCAAGTGGATCGGCATCGACTGCCACTGGAAAATTCGGTCGCGTGCGTTCGGTCACTCGTAATGGCAATACCTTCTATGAGTGGATTTCTCCCTCGAAAGCGGTTGCCTATGATCCAAAGAAAAATCCAGGTGACGCCGACATGGTGCTTAGCCTTTTTGCGACAGGAAAAACAGCAGCTACTGTCCGTAACGCGGACTATATCATCAGTGAGTTCGATATGGCTACTCGTACTGATTTCCCTGGTGGTATTGCTGTTATCTGGGAAGGTCGTTCCGGAGATGGTGGCTCCTCTTATAGAGCACGCCGTACACCTGCTGTTTATAATGCAGCTACAAACACCTGGGAAGGTGGCGGCAGTGCTATAAAAGTAGAGCCGAACCAGTGGTCTCATATCACCCTTGTGGTTCAGGTGGTTGAGGATATCACCGTTACCACAACCTATACCAAGACCGAAACCACAGAGACCACCGATGCGGAAGGCGTCGTTACCGTGGTCACCAAGGTATATACCACCACGGCGGTCTCCCTCAATGGTGCAGAGCCTACCCTGACCTCCAAGGTCGTTACCACCACGAAGGTCGGTGATGCAGAGGCTACCACCGACGCTGGTGTGGCATGCGAGAGCATCATCGGGCAGGAAGGCGTTACTTCCTCTGCTGTCACGACCTACAATTACAGCAGGTCGCAAGGTAAAATGTTCTGGAATGGCGAATATTTCAATTCATTTACACCTTTTGCGACGACGAACAATACCATAAGACAAGTGTGGGTTAACTTCTCTGGCATCGGTTACGCCTATGGCGGACAACACACAGGAAGAGAAGCGGGCGACTCTGTCGCGTATGACAACAACACCTATACCATTATCAACAAGGGTACAGCGGCACTCGATGCACTCTTCGCTGACAATGCGCCCACCAACCTTTCTGGTCTTACCCACGAGGATGTCTATTCTTCGACCTATGATTTCCCCACGGATGTTCTTGGTGCCGCTACCCTGACCGATGCCGAGGGTAATGTGACCAACCATGCAGAACTGAAGGACGCTATCGCTTACGCGAAGGCAAATAAACTGCTTGGCGCAACTGTTACTCTTTATGGCAGAGAGTATCTCAAGGTTGCGATCGACTATCCTGTTACTATCAATTACAATGGTTATGGTCTGCTCAATGGTTATGACCTTGCGTATGGTCTCGCGGCAACCGAGGTCAAGGACGGTGAGACCGTTACCGGTCTTTCGGTTGTGTCCGATAAGGCTTCCACCGCGACATTTAATCTCTACAATGTGGTATACGGTACAGCCAATGCTACCCCTGTCTCGACACAGGCAGTAGAATACGCGTCCCTCTATCAGACCGTAGGTATCGGTAGTTATCTCGCCGATGCGACCACGGTTTATGTACCTACTGGTGCATTCGAGGTTCGTGACAGCGCGGGTGAGGTGGTTACTCTTACCGCGGTCGGTGAAGAACATATCGGTAAGACCTACGGTGTTTACCCAATATTTGAAAAGCTGACCTCCACCGTTGAAAACCCTGTATTCTATGTAAAGAAAGCGGATGGAACCTATAACTTCTACGCGGATAATAATATTACCACCGCGTTGGGTACAGTCAAAACCACATACAAGAACGAAGGCGGCACAGATTTACAGGCGACACACACGAATCAGCCAGAAGGTTCTACCCTTGTGCTTCTTGCGGATGCGACCTATTCGACATCGTTCGCGGGTGTTGGTAATTTCTACTTCGACCTCAATGGTAAGCTCCTGTATTCGAAAGTTTCACTGCTCACGAGCATGAATGGAAATAATCATTTCTTCTATTCGAGCCAAGCGGGTGCGGCGATTGCCAATAATACTACAGCTCTTATTTCCAATACAATAGCGATTCCAGGTAGAGTGACGCATTTTGGTTATAAGGATGGTAACACGCCATCTGATGAAAGAATTGCAATCTATACGAATGTAATTGTATACCAGCAGAAGGGAACCAACTGTAAAGCGTATTTCTATAACTGTGATATTTACAACACCGCGGCAGTAGAATACCTGATGGCATTTGACTGGAGCAGAGGAGGACGCACAATACAGTTTGACTACTGTAATATTTATACCCAAAGCGCTTTACACAACACAAGGGGCGGTGGCGCAAGCTCGACGATAACCTTTAACAATTCGAATATTTATGGCGTGGGAAGTGGCGCTGTCATGTGTTCGGGCCTCACCCAGTATAACAGTTCTACACAATATACGAAACTGAATAATACCAATGTGTATGGCGTGGCGCTCGGCGTTACGAATACCGATGTTATGAAACACAACATAACTGTAACGGGCGAATGCGAATTGTCCTTCCTTCCGACCATTGGCTCTGTGGAAGGCACTTATGTGACAACTTATAAAGAAGTTTCGGTTGATGGTGTACAGGTTCCGAGTGAGATAAATGAGAATGCACCGACGATTTATCAGGGCACCTATCTCGCCTCGTACAAACACACGAGCAATCGTCAGTACGCGACCATTGCGTTCTATTACAATGTCAAAGGACAGGTTACTGAAAGCACTCCTGTTCTTTCGACAGATCATTACTTCTTCGGCGATAGTGTATATCGCTATCCTACCGATAAGAACATTCTTCATGTTGACGCTCTGAAGGTATATGTTCCTGACGGCGTATGGGAAATTTATGACGAAGAGGGCAACGCCGTTGACTTTACCGAAATCGGTAGCGACCAGGTTGCAAAGAAGTATAAGGCATATGTAAAAGCGACAGAAAAGGAAGCGGCATTTACGACCTTCGATAAGGACGGCGTAGAATATCGCGTTGCGGAGAATGACCTGACGGTCTACTTTGGCACCAAATCGATGCCTTCGGGTATGACGGTCAGACTTTACAAGGATTGCTTGATTTCCTCGACACTTCGTCCTGTCGAAAACTATCTTGACCTCAACGGTCATAGCCTTTACACGGAACAGAAATTCAACATGATTGATATCCCAGCATCGGGTAAATTCTATATCTACTCCTCGGCGCCCGGCGCTCGCATCTGTGTAACGCCTACCGTCGGACAGGGTAGTGGTTATCTTGCAGCAGTAGCAAAAAAGGATGCCACACTCTATGTCGGTTATGTAAACGCGGAGACTATGTGTGAGAATACCATTGAGATTTTCACGGGAGCGCTTGTGGAATTGAAGGATATCAATACGGCAGCATATTTCAACAAATGCGTTCTTGTCCGAAACGGTGTCGATAACTATGGTTATTGCAACTTCCGCGACGGCGGAGATGACGGCAGAAAAGTGGTATTTGATAACTGCGATATTTACAACAGTGGCGCGCTCTTTTATGCGCGTGGTTACGATGCAGCCAATGCTACGACGGGCGATGGCTACCTGACCAACTGCCGTGTATTCTCTACCAACCCCAGTGCCATTATTTATGGTTTCTACGGCGATGCGACAAAATATGCGAAGGGCGTAAAGCCTACCGTTGTCCTGGATAATACCCAGATTTACGGCGGCAGACCCTCGCAGAACCATCCTGAAGCCGATGTCGACTCTGACGCTACCATTATCTTTAAGAACAACAGTACCACATCCGTTCTGGATGCGTTCACCAAGGCAGATGAGGGCTATGTTCTCGTTCCTGTAACGACAAACAACTCGATTACCATTCCGGGTATTATGTGCCCCGCATATGGTAGATATGGCGCGGAAGAGGCTGTCGCTTTCGCAGGTACTTACACCTATGCGTATAAGGCTGTGAAAGAGTCTCAATATCTCTCGACCATTTACCAGAATGTCTCTCTTGACAGCAATATCAATGCAAACACCTATATTCCTGTATGGGATTACATCACGAGCGCGAAGCTTGTCGAAAGTGATGTCGAGCTTCTTGACCGTGAGAATGTTGTCAGCATCGCGAATGGTCAGTACTACCTGATCACCCTCAGCGAAGCACCCAAGGATGCATGGGATACCCAGACGCTTGCCCTTACCTTCCAGAACGGTAACACCGTTACCTTCGAGATTTCGATTGGCAGATATGCGAAGCGCTTGCTCGCGCTCCAGCGTGAGGATGCATATACCGTGGATTCTCAGGAAATGATGCGCTATGTACTCAAGTACATCAAGGAAGTTGCCGTAGCATTCGGTGGCGCAGATGCCGAGACCATTTTCGCTGGCATCGAAGGCGTTGATGTCAATACCGATCTTGGCTTCCAGGAAGCGACCGATCTTTCGACCGAGGGCATTCGTGATTATATCACGGGCGGTACGCTCAACCTGGAAAGCTATCCCGGCTTCGCATTCACGATTGCAGAAGGCTTTGTCGGCACAGTTCGTGCAGAGCTTGGTCACTATGCGAGTGATGAAAAGACCTTCACCGCGGATGCTCCCGCGACAGGCGAGGAATATCTCCTTCTTCAGAACATTCCTGCATACGCACTCCGTGGCACCATCACGATTACTGTGACCACCGCCGAGGGTGCAGTCAAGAGTGCAGAGTTCAACCTTGCGACCTATGCGAACTACTTCGTAGAAAAGACCTACGCAAAGGCAGTTTATGCATATTCCGTCAAGGCAGAAGAATACCTCGAAAAACACCCCGAGGTAGGAACACTCAATAAATAATTCGCGAAGAGCGCACGACATTTGCCGTGCGCTCTTTTTTCGTTTTGGTGAGCGAAAAGCATATGCTCGCTACGCGAGCGTGGCAAAACATTTACGGCGTAGGGCGGGGGTTTACTCCCGCCGTCATTCCGCCACAACCTGTCATTTGTAGCGCAGCGAAGAATCTCACTCGCCACCCTTATTAACGGCGGGAGTAAACCCCCGCCCTACATTCTGAAATTATTGTACATGTACCCACCGTCATTCGCAGCGGAGCGAAGAATCTCACTCGCCACCAAGGTTTTTGCTTGCGCAAAAAGT
>JAFVYW010000087.1 GCA_017508465.1 Clostridia bacterium | reverse complement strand
TGGAGCTGGTGAACGGAGTCGAACCATCAACCTGCTGATTACAAATCAGCTGCTCTGCCATTGAGCCACACCAGCATATTCAGAACATTGGTATTATAACAGAAAAAGAAGGATTTGTCAAGTACTTTTTGAAAAAATCTTATTTGGTATGAAAAATATCAAAGAGGCAGGGGAGTTCTTGCTTCGCGGACGCATCAATAGTCTGATTCTTTTGTCTTTCAGAGGTGTTCGCGAATGGTGCGCAAAGGAGCGACGAAAAAAGGAAAGGCGGAGAAAAACTCCGCCTTTATTAATAAATAAGGTAATGACTTACAGGGGCATCCAAGGTGTGAGGTTGTCAAGGTTGCCATCGTCAGGTACTTCGTCTGCGGGAACATCGCCTCCGCATTTTTCACACTTGCCGTCCTTGTTCTCGTCGACATGTTGAGATTCGCGCTCATAACCACATCCACCGTCACAGGTGACATCACAACTGTTGTTAGGATCGTATGTATGGTCACCTTCGTCGGTATGGGGCTCAGTACATCCGTCTACGCTACATGCTTTGTAGTGCGACTGACCATCCTCGGTGTGAACCCATTCATAGTTGTGGAGGGTAGCAGGCGCTTCGATAACATTGTCTTCCATGTCGAAGTAGGTTCCGCACGCGGTGCAGTGTTTGTGCGCTGCTGTGCCATGTGTGGTCTTGGTCGGTGCTACTTCGTCGACGACAACGATTTGGTGTTCAAGCACGTCGCCCTCAAAGAGTACATCGTTGCCTTCAGCGTCCACCTCATGCTCGTGGCAACGCACACAAACCTTGAAGTATTTAGGCGTATCGCCACAGGTGAAGGTGCCTGCGAGATATTCGGGCGACTCAATCTCCCTGAAGTTGTGACCAAGAGGATCGCCAGAGGCAAAGGTGGGCAGAGTTTTGTCCAGATCGTGGCAATGCTCACAAGAAACATAATAGGTCGCAGGGTTTGTACAATCCTTCTGGGTTGCAATTGCGTAATTCTTTGCAAATTCACCGTAGTTATGACCAAGAGGCTCGCCTACTTCAAACGTGGTCTCAAGGTTCTGGTTACATCTTGCGCAATAGTCATAATACTTTGCAGCAAGATCGCAGGTCTGGGGATTTATCATATGGTCCGGATGAGGAGTGTTCAGAACGGGATCATGACCAAGAGCGGAACCGACAGTGAATACATCAGACTCATGCTTCACACCACATCTTGTGCAGGACTTATAATAGGTGAGCGCCTTTTCACAGTCTTGTTCATAAAGAATGTTACTGTCACTTTCGATGTTCTGGAAGTCATGGCCCAGCGCTGTTCCATCTTCGAATGTTCCAAGATCGGCGGAGCAAACGGAGCAGTACACTTTGTAAACTGCGGGGTGCAGACAATCTGCCGCAGAAACAAGGTTTTCAGCAACAGCTTCGCGCACTTCCGTATGTCCGAGAGCGAAATCTGCCTCAAAGGTCAGCGTGTCACTGATAACATGGCATTTTGCACAGGATTTATAATACATTGCCGGTTCAGTACAGGTTGCCGTGGAAATCTGTGCTTCAGCTACATTTCGTTCCACCCAGTCATGCTCGCATTTGTCTTTACGGCAACCCGTAGCCAGAATAGCCACTGCGAGGGTGAGGGCGAGAACGAGAAGTACTTTCTTTAAAGTGTTCATTGAAAAACTCTCCTGAAAATATTATTTGTTGCTAACATTTTAGCATATTAAAAAGTAAAGTGCAAGAGCGAATGCCAACAAAAAAGAAAAAAAGTACAAAAAAAAATAACTTTCCACAAAAAAATAGCAATATCTTTGTATAAAATGACCGAAGAAAAAAGGTTGAAAACAGACACAAAAAGTGATATAATAGTTTTAAACATAAAATGTGCCGTGAGGCATGATCCGATACAAAGGAGGAGTACGATGTATAAAAAGTTGCTCCGTGATTTTAAATTGGAATACGCAGGCTCTTCTTATGCATGTCTGCGCACCCCCTGTACGCTCTATCGCGCGCTCGCCGAAGGCGGAC
Source organism: Clostridia bacterium (assembly GCA_017508465.1). GTDB lineage: Bacteria > Bacillota > Clostridia > Oscillospirales > CAG-272 > UBA1740. The sequence continues at coordinate 22,917 of JAFVYW010000087.1, read as the reverse complement.
GCCTTGAAAACATGGATTATGCACTGAATCTGTGCGCGATTGATAGCTTGCCGGAGCTGCCCTTTCAGATATCCTGTCGCTTCCTTGCCACAGAAGAGCTTCTCTCGTATTCAAAGGTGGTAATCAGGATTGGTGAGGTGGATGCCCCCTGTGTTCTCTCGGTTGGCGATGTCAATGTGCTTGAGATTTCCGATCATGCGCCTGTGCATTATGTAGAAGTCAGGGAGGCGCTTGTCGTTGGCGAAAATGTGCTCACTTTTGCTTTTTCTCCTCTTCCAAAAGCAAGGAAAGTATCCTACACGGCGGAAGAGATTTCTGACCGAGGCATTTTTGGCGATGTCGAAATCATTGGATATCATACAACCTTTATAGAAGGAGTAAAATTCCATCAAAAACATGAAAATGGAAAGGTTTGTTTACATATTTCGTGCAAAACACATGAGATAACAGATAATATTGAGACAGTTGCTACAATTGTTTCTCCCAGCGGAAGGATGTATTATTGTGGCCTGCACCAGGGAGAAGGCGAGCTTCTTATCAGCGATCCTATGCTCTGGTTTCCCCATACCCAGGGTAAGCCAAACCTCTATCGTGTAAGTCTGACAATGTATGTGTCGGGAGAGCCCGAGGACTCCTATGCCGTAAGTCTCGGCCTGCGTGAGATTGCGCTCTCCTTTGGTAGCCCGATGGGCGATGGTGAGTTTGCCCTGACGGTTGGCGGTGTCCGTTTCTTCGCTTGCGGAGCGGAGTATTGTTCCTCGTCTATACTTCCGAATGCCGAAAGTGAAGCGCGTTTTGAGTCATTAATCCGTACCTATGTGCGCTCGAATGTCAATCTTCTCTTCGTGAGTGAGCAGAACCGTCATCTTCCACACGCGTTTTATGAATTGTGTGATCGTTATGGCCTGCTCGTTATGCAGGACATTCCCTCCCCTAAAGATGCGGCAAACAGTGAAGAGGCTACTAAAATCTACCTGGAAACGCTGCGAGTCATCCTCTCCGGGATTTCGACACACCCCTCTCTTGCTCTTCTTCGTTCTCATCTCACAGGTGAGGATAGCATTCGTGAGATTCCCGAAATCATTGCCGAAGAAGCGCCGGATGCCGTTTATACCAATGTTTTTATTCCCCGAGGACAGCCTGTGCACCTGATGGATACCACCACTGCATTCGCTACACTTTCCTCGCCCTCTTCCATTCCCGCCCTGCATTCACTTGCTCGTTTTGTGCCGGCGGAGGAGCAGAACCCGTTTTCAAGAGTGATGGAAACGCGTGCGACCTCTCCGATTCCCGCCTTTCTCACCAAAGCCTCTGAACGCTATCCCTACGCGATGTCTATGGCACAGGTGGTCTATCTTTCACAATTGTCGCAAAGTGATGCAGTACGCGAGGGTGTCGAATATCTCCGCCTGCGTCGAGGCCGCGCTATGGGTGTCATCCTCGAGGCAACAAGCGATCCGCTTGGCAGAATTTCCCCCTCGATTGCTGACGCTTACGGCAAGGAAAAAGCGGTTGTCCATACGCTTCACGAAGTGTATGCGCCCGTTGCGATTCTTCTTCGCCGCGATGGCTACCGCGTCAATTTTTATGTTTCCAATGAAACGCAAGCGCCCTTCGCGGGAACGCTTCTTTATCGCCTTCTGGATGCGAGAAATCGGGTTCTTCGTGAAGAGCGTGCCGAAATCGTGGTAACGCAGGATACGCTTTCTCTTGTCGCGTCCTCCGATTTTTCAACGCTGGCGCACCGTCGCGAGACGGAGGTCTTCGTGGAGGCTACGCTTCTTTATGGTGAGAGCGAGCTTGTTTCATCCACCATTCTCTTCACCGAGCCGAAACGCTTCCTCTATCAGGATCCTATGATGGATAAGACCATCACGGAATCGGGCTCGGAATACATTTTAACCCTGACACCTCATGCCTTCGCCCATCGTGTTTATCTTGATTTTTCTGACACGGATGCCACCTTCTCCCGCAATTTCTTCGATTTAACAAAGAATGTGCCCGTTCGTATTCCCTTTCGGGTGAAGGACAAAAAGACCTCGGTCGATTCGCTGCTCCACAAGCTTCGGGTGCTATGCGTTTACGATATAGGAAAATAAAAGAAAGGATACAGAACAATGAAGAAGCTTTTTGAAGAGTTCAAAAAATTTATCAGTCGTGGCAATGTTGTTGACATGGCTGTCGGTGTTGCTGTTGCGGGCGCTTTTACTGCGATTGTCAATGCATTCACCAAAGGCTTTATCTCTCCCTTGCTTGCCCTTCTTACCAACGATTCTGATCTCACCTCGATGAAGTGGGTTCTTCGTGAAGAGCTCATTGACTCCGAAGGTGTGGTTACACAGACGGAGGTCGCAATTTTATGGGGAGGTCTTGTGCAGGCAGTTATCGATTTCCTGATTATCGCAGCAACCCTGTTCCTTGTTATGAAGATCTGGGCAGCGGTTACCAAGCGTGCAAGAGAGATCAACGAGCAGATTACAAAGAGGGTTCACGAACAGGAACTTGCAGAGAAGGCTGCCGAAGAGGCCCGCATCAAAGCGGAAGAAGAAGCCAAAGCAGCCGAAGAGGCAGCAAAGAAGCAGCAGGAAGAAGCGGTACGCGCTGAGGAAGAAAGAAAACGCGCCGAAGCACTTGCAGAAGAAGCTCGCATTGCCAAGGAACAAAGAGAAGAAGAGCTCTCTCTCCTTCGTCAGATTTGTGAATCGCTCAAAAACAAGTAATTTTACATATCGTTATTCCCGGAAAACGGCACCCGCCCCCTGGCAACGGTCAGGGGAGCGCGGGTGCTTTTTCTTTTCACGCACAATTTTGTTTATAATACTTGACTTTTTCCTCTGTTTGTGCGATAATAATGTAAGAAATATTTTTTCTGTAAAAAGAAAGGCGTTATCTATGGAAAGAACAATGATTGCAAACATCGCCCCTGGCAGACACAAGGTCTCGGGCTTTGTCGAAAACTATCGCAATAAGAGAACGATGGCATTCATCGTTGTCCGTGACTTCAGCGGAAAGCTTCAGGTGACTGTCGAAAAGGAAAAGCATCCTGAATTTGCGCAAATGCTTGAAAATCTCACCCTTCAGTCGGTTGTCACCTTCGAGGGAGAGGTTGTTGCCAACGAATATGTCAAGATGGGTGGAATGGAAATGCTCCCCGATACCATGTGCGTTGAGTCCTACGCGGACGCCATTCCGATTAAGGATGATTCCGATATCGATGTCCGTATGGACTACCGTTGGATCGACCTTCGTCGTGAGCGCAACCATGCGATGCTCCGCTTGCAGACTGTAATGACCGCATCGCTTCGTGAATTCCTCCTGGAGAAAAACTTTGTGGAAATTCATACGCCGAAGCTGATTGCCGCGGCGAGCGAATCCGGTTCTGATGTCTTTGAGGTCAAATATTTTGATACCAATGCATATCTTGCACAGTCTCCGCAGTTCTATAAGCAGATGGCGATGGCGGCAGGTCTGGAGCGCATCTTTGAAACAGGTCCTGTGTTCCGTGCGGAAAAGTCCTATATCAATAAGCACGCGACCGAATTCACAGGCTTTGACCTTGAGTTCTCCTATGTCACAGGCGTTGAGGATGTTATGCATATGGAAGAGGAATTACTTACCTATATGCTTACCCGTGTCAAGGAAAAGTGCGGCGATGAAATCAAAGAGCTCTTCGGAATGGATGTTGTCGTTCCCACCCTTCCTTTCCCCCGCATGAAGCTCAAAGATGTCTATGCCGAGCTTGAAAGACGCTATGGTTATACCGTTCCCGATGAACTCAAGGGTGACCTTACCACCGAGGCAGAGCGTATGACAAAGCAGCTTTGCCAGGATATGTTCGGCCATGAATTCCTCTTTATCACCGATTACGATGCGAAGGAGCGCGCGTTCTATCATATGCGTGATGAAAATGGCGTGCCCCAAGGCTATGACCTCATCTGGCGCGGTGTGGAAATCACCACGGGCGCGCAGAGAGAACATCGCTATGATGTGTTGAAGGCGCAGGCAGAAGAGAAGGGATTGGCAGCCGATGTCGAATTCTATCTCCAGTTCTTCAAGTATGGCTGTCCTCCTCACGGCGGCTTCGGTCTTGGTGTCGACAGACTTACCATGCTCTTCCTCGGCATGTCCATCAAGGAAGCACAATTCCTCTTCCGCGGTCCGAATCGTCTTACCCCGTAATTCAAAACTGAAAGGATATACATTATGAAAATTGCATTGATTAATGAAAACAGCCAGGCGGCTAAAAATGCCATTATCGAGGCAACCCTTAAGAAAGTAGTAGAGCCTCTTGGTCACGAGGTATTTAACTATGGTATGTACTCCGCAGAGGACAAAAATCAGCTTACCTATGTTCAGATCGGTATTCTGAGTGCCGTTCTCCTGAACAGCGGAGCATGTGACCTCGTTATCACAGGCTGTGGTACTGGCGAAGGTGCCATGCTCGCGGCAAATGCATTCCCCGGTGTGCTTTGCGGTCATGTGGTAGATCCCACTGACGCTTACCAGTTCACGCAGGTAAACAATGGCAACTGTATCTCTCTTCCCTTTGCAAAGGGATGGGGCTGGGGTGCAGAGCTCAATCTTCAATATGTATTCGAGAAACTGTTCGTAGAAGAATGGGGACAGGGCTATCCTCGCGAAAGAGCTGTTCCTGAACAGAGAAACAAGAGAATTCTTGATGAGGTGAAAAAGGTTACTCACACCGACATCTGCTACATTCTCGAGAACCTCGACCGTGAACTTGTTCTCGGCGCTCTTGCTGGTGAGAAGTTCCAGGAATACTTCTTCGCTAATGCAAAATGCGAAAAAATCATCGCTTGCGTCAAGGCGCTTCTCGCATAAATCTCTTTTCAGAAAACGAACTACCGATGGTGGTTCGTTTTCCTCTTTTTATTTAAATTTGCACAAAAATGCAAACAATAGTTAGCACATCGAGGTAAAACTATGCAATTTCTTTATTTTCTTGAAAAAATACGCAATCCCGTTTTGGATTTCTTTATGTCGGCCATCACCTTTATCGGCGGTGAGGCGGTCTTTCTTGCGATTGCAATTGTCCTTATCTGGTGTACGGAGAAACGCTACGGTTACTTCACGCTTTTAACCTGCTTTTTCGGTACGATTATCAATCAGGTTCTGAAGCTGACCTTCCGCATTCCTCGTCCATGGGTGAAGGATCCCGATTTTACCATCGTGGAATCCGCCCGCGAGGAAGCGACAGGCTATTCCTTCCCCTCGGGACACACCCAGAATGTTACCGGCACATTCACATCCTTTGCCCTCGCGAAGCAAAAAAAGGGAAGAATCATTTTCTGCGCCACCATCATCGCTCTTGTTTCCTTTTCCCGTATGTATCTCGGTGTTCATACGCCACTGGATGTCGGTGTTTCCCTGGTGCTGGGCGTTCTGATTTGCGCCCTGCTTTACCCCTGCTTCAAGACGGAAGAGAGAATGGAAAAAACCATGCCGTATATTCTCGTCCTGACCGCGCTCTTCGCGATTGGTTTTACTCTCTTTGCGTTTCTTCTTCCCGAAGAGGGACTGGATCCCCACAACCTTGAGAGCGGACGCAAAAATGCTTGCACAATGCTCGGCTGTATCATCGGACTTTTCCCGATCTATATCCTCGATCGTAAGTATATCAAATATCCGACGCATGCGCGTTGGTATGCGCAGATAATCAAGGTGCTTGTCGGCTTTGGCGTTGTCCTTCTCATCAAGTCCACCCTCCAGACGCCTCTCGAATGGATATTCGGCGGAAATATGTATATCGCGCGCACGGTGAGATATCTGCTGATCGTGCTGTTCGCAGGACTTCTCTGGCCTCTCACCTTCCGCAGATTTTCCACCCTGGAAATTCCTGCACTTGATCGTTTCGGCGAGCGCATTGCCGCACGCTTCTCCGGCAAGAAGGGTGAAATGTCAGAAAAGGGGCAGGAAGATGAAGAATAATTTTTAAAATCTATTTACTTTTTTGTTTTTTTATGTTATAATACTTTAATGAAATAACGAAAATGTATCCGGAGAAAACAAAACATGAAATGCCCTGTCTGTGGCTCAAGGGATTCCCGCGTGCTTGACTCGCGCCCTGTTGAGGACGATACCAGCATCAAGCGCCGCCGCGAATGTCCGACATGCGGTAAGCGCTTTACCACCTACGAAGTTATCGATACCGTTCCCGTTACGGTTATTAAGAAAAACGGAAGTCGGGAATTTTTTGATAAACATAAGCTGACGGTCGGCATCGAGCGCGCATGCCAGAAGCGTCCTGTGGATTCTCATGAGATCGCCTCCTCGATAGAGCAGGAATTGCAGAACTCTATCCTGACGGAGATCACATCGGTCGATATCGGTGAGATGGTTCTCACGCGCCTTCGCGAGAAGGACATTGTCTCCTACATCCGCTTCGCCTCGGTTTACCGTGAGTTTCAGGACATTGACTCCTTTATGGAGGAAATCCGTACTCTCAGCAGACGCACCCGTCGTCGCGTGAAAAAAGAAGGAGAGGAAGAAAAGAATGATTAAAAGCATGACTGCCTTCGGCAGAGCGAAGATTGAGGGAGAAGCGTTCGATGTCACCGTCGAGATGCGCTCGGTGAACTCCCGATTCCTCGATCCGAATATCAAGCTCCCCCGTGCTTATATATTCCTTGAGGACAGACTCCGCACCTATATTCAGACGAATATGACATCACGCGGTAAGGTCGACCTCTTTATCACCGTCGACCATCACGGAAACGCCGAAGGCGCGCCCGTAGTGGATGTCGAATATACACGTGCGTATCTCGAAGCACTCACCACCCTGCGTGATACCTTCGGACTTCGCGATGACATCAGCGTTATGAGTCTCTCGCGCAACCCCGAGGTTTTCGTCACGAAGAAGAAGGAAGAAGATCTCGAAGAGGTCTATGCGACCATTCTCCCCGCCCTGACGCTGGCGTGTGAAGGATATTCGGCGATGCGCGTTGCAGAAGGTCGTCGTATCGAAAATGACCTGCTCGAAAAGCTTTCCCACATGAAGGAACTTGTGTGCGAGGTCGAGCGTATCTCGCATGAGGATACCGTCGGTTATCGTGAAAAGCTCGAGACGAGAATCCGTGCCATTTTAGATGAACATGAGGTCACCGTGGACGAAAACCGTCTGCTTACCGAATGCGCCATCTGGCAGGATAAGATTGCAATTGATGAAGAAATCGTCCGTCTGCGCTCGCACTTTGATGCCTTTTATGAAATTGCCGCCCTGCCCGAGCCGTCCGGAAGAAAGCTGGACTTTCTCATGCAGGAGATGAACCGCGAGACCAACACCATCGGCTCAAAGGCAAACAACGCGCGCATCGCGCGTATTGTCGTCGATATGAAGGGCGAACTCGAAAAGATGCGCGAGCAAATCCAGAATATAGAGTGAGGTTATGGGAATGAAATTTATCAATATCGGTTTTGGTAACCTTGTCAGCGCTTCGCGCATTGTCGCGATTGCCAGCCCTGACTCCGCTCCCGTAAAGCGTCTGGTTCAGGACGCGAAGGAAGAGGGAAGAATTATTGATGTTTCGTGCGGACGCCGTACGCGTGCGGTGATTATCACCGATTCCGACCATGTCATTCTCTCGGCGATCCAGACAGAAACCATATCCAATCGCCTTGCCCTGGATCTTGTGGAAGATGAAGAAGAATAATATTTGAATTTGGAGATATAAAAAGATGATTTACCCTACCATTGATGAACTTACCAAAGGAAAACTGAATCGCTACGAGCTCGTCGTTGGCGTTTCCAAGGCTGCACGCATCGTCACCGATGAATATGTGGCGCAGAGAGCGCGCGCGCAGAAAATGATCGACAACCGTGAGACCGACAAGCCTTTGAGCGCCCTGATTGATCCCGAATACAAGGATCAGAAAGCAGTAAAGATTGCTATCTCGAAAATTATCGGCGGCAGATTCGAGCTTCGCCGTCCTGAAGAAACCGCAGAATAAAAATCGCATCGCATAGAAAGAGGAGGTGTAGGTGTGTTTGTAAAAGTTTATATTTCAGATGCCCCCTACGCCATCGACAACGCCTTTGATTACGAGTGCCCGAGCGAATTGCTACCGAAAGTCGCTCCGGGCGTATTCGTCAAGGTTCCTTTCGGAATGGCAAATAAATTGCGCATCGGCATTGTCACATCCCTTCATGAGAGTAGCGAAAGCGAAAAGACAAAGCCTGTGCATTCGGTCGCCTTTGACCACTTCTGTCTGGATGAAGAAATGCTCGGGCTTTGTTTCTTTATGAAACAATTTACCCTCTGTACCTTCGGAGAGGCGGTGCGAACCGTTCTTCCCCCAGGTGCTATGACAGAATTGCCGAATATACGCTACCGCAAGGTGTATGCTCTCGCCGTAACGCCTGAAGAAGCGGAGGAAGTCCTTTGCGCGTCGGGCAGAAAAGGCATACGAAGTGAGGGACAAAGACAGGCACTTTCCTACCTTATCCGTACGGGAAGCGCGGACGCGTCCTTGCTCTGTGAGCTACCCTCGGTGGACAGTACGCACCTCGCCACCCTGAAAAAACGCGGTCTTGTCGATTTCACCACCGAAGAGGAATATCGAAATCCCTATTCGCAGTATGCGACGGTGCCGGACAAAACACCCATTGTGCTCTCGTCAGCGCAGGAGCGCGCCTTTTCCCAAATCGAGGAAAAGCTCACATCGGCAAAACCCGAAGCCGTCCTTCTCTATGGTGTCACAGGAAGCGGTAAAACACAGGTCATGATGCGTGCGATAGACCGCACACTTGAGATGGGCAAAACGGTAATCATGCTTGTTCCCGAGATTGCTCTCACGCCACAGACCGTGCAGATTTTCTGCCGCCGCTATGGCGCGCGCGTTGCCGTTATTCACTCTTCGCTCTCGCAGGGCGAGAGATGCGATGCATATCGCAGAATCCGCGACGGCATGGTCGATCTCGTGATCGGCACGCGCTCGGCGATTTTTGCTCCCCTGCGCAACCTCGGATTGATTATCATTGACGAGGAGCATGAGCATACCTATAAATCCGAGTCCGATCCCAAATATCACGCCCGCGATATTGCTTCTTATCGTGCTGGAAAAAATAACGCTACGATGCTTCTTGCCTCGGCGACACCATCCATCGAAAGCTTCTACAAGGCGCAAAGCGGAAAATATACCCTCGTCGCGCTTCGTGAACGCTATGGTGGTTTCTCTCTTCCCGAGGCGAAAATTGTAGACATGCGCGAGGAGCTTCGCATGGGCAATACCTCGCCTATCAGCCAGACCTTGCTGGATGCGCTCGAGAATGTATATGAAGAGGACGAGCAGGCAATCCTGTTCCTGAACCGTCGCGGCTTCCATAGCCAGATCAGCTGTAAGAGCTGTGGCGATGTTATCACCTGCCCACATTGTTCCGTCTCCCTGACCTACCATTCGGGTGCCGATGGCGGAACGCTCCTTTGCCACCTGTGTGGCTTCCGCGACCGTACGCCACGCACCTGTCCCTCCTGCGGCGGAGAACACCTTTCCTTCCTCGGCTTCGGCACACAGCGGGTGGAGAGCGAGCTCATCAAATATGTTCCTGACCTTCCTGTAATGCGTATGGATGCGGATACCACAGGGCAGAAGCTCGCCTATGACCGCATGCTGGATGACTTCCGCGCCCAGAAAGCGCGCATCCTGCTCGGTACGCAGATGGTAACCAAAGGACACGATTTTCCGCGCGTTACCCTTGTCGGCGTTGTCCTCGCAGATACCTCACTCTATGTGAGCGATTTCCGCGCGAGCGAGCGCACCTTCTCCCTGCTCACACAGGTTATCGGACGCGCAGGACGCGCCAAGGAAGGTGGCGTCGCCGTCATTCAGACATACTCACCGAAAAATGAGGTGATTCGTCTCGCCTGCCTCCAGGATTATGATAGGTTCTATGAGGGTGAGATTGCGATGCGCAAATCCCTGACTTATCCACCCTTTTGCGATATGGTCACCCTGACCTTGACGGGCAGTGACGAGCCGACACTTCTCAAGGAGAGTAACGGACTTTCCCAATTTGCCGCGAAGAAGATGGCGGAGGAATATTCTGATGTTCCTATGATTGCCTTCGGCCCCTTTGAGGCACAGGTTTATAAACTCAACGAAAAATACCGTATGCGTATGGTGATCAAGTGTAAACTCAATGCGCGCTCACGCGCCTTTTTCCATGAGCTTCTTGTGGAATATTCCAAGCATAAAGGCGTCACCCTTGCCATTGACCTGAATCCCCTGACGGTATAAAAAATACATAAAAAAGTACCCCGTGTCAGAAAAACGGGGCGAAAGGACAAAAAATGGCTATACTGAATATCATTGAAGAGGGCGATCCCCTCCTTCGTAAAACGAGCAGACCTGTCGAGGAAATCACACCCCGTATCATCACCCTGCTTGACGATATGATCGACACGATGCGTAAGGCGGATGGTTGTGGACTTGCCGCTGTTCAGGTCGGCGTTCTCCGTCGTATCTGTGTGATTGAAACCGAGCCTGGCACAGTCTATGAACTGATTAACCCGAAAATTATTGCCTTCTCTGGTCATCAGGAAAATCCGGAAGGATGTCTGAGCGTTCCTGGTAAGGCGAGCATCACAAGCCGCCCGATGTATGTCACCGTACGCGCGACCAACCGTAAGGGCGAGGTCTATGACCTGACAGGCTCTGAGCTTCTCGCGCGCTGTATCTGCCACGAGGTCGACCATCTCGACGGCAAGCTCTTTATCGATGAGGGCATTCATCTGCGCCCCTATGTCGAAAAGAGAAAGAAATAATAAGCATGTCATATCTCTTTGTACCTATCCCGTAACAGAAAGGAGATATTCCAATGAATACCCGTATTCTTTTTATGGGCACGCCTGAAATCGCGGCGACCGCCCTTTCGTCTTTGATTGATGCGAAAAAAAATATTGTCGGCGTTCTCACGCGAGAGGATAAACCGCGTGGAAGAGGGCACAATATGATGCCCACCCCTGTGAAGGTTCTGGCGACAGAACACGGCATCCCCGTCTATACGCCCAAAACACTTCGCGATGAGGCGTTCGCTGCCTTGCTCTCTGAAATGAATCCCGATTTGATTATTGTCGTTGCCTACGGTAAGATTTTGCCGAAAAATGTGCTTGATTATCCGCGCCTTGGCGCACTCAATGCGCATGTCTCCCTTCTGCCGAAATATCGTGGCGCCGCCCCGATGCAAAGGGCGATTATGAATGGCGAGAGTGAAACCGGTGTTACCGTCATGTATATGGCAGAAGGTCTGGATACGGGTGACATCATGCTCACGGAAGCGTTCCCCATTGGTGAAAGTGATGATTTTGAAACCGTTCATGATACCTCGGCACGCATCAGCGGCAAGCTTCTTCTTCGCGCGATTACCCTGCTCGAAGAGGGAAGAGCGCCACGCATCCCGCAGGATGATACGATGGCTTGCTATGCCGAAAAAATTGAAAAAGAGGATTGTCACATCGACTTTACCCTCTCTGCGAAAACAGTTAGCGCGCGTGTTCGCGGTGTTACCCCCATTCCTATGGCATTCGCTTATCAGAATGAAAAAATGGTAAAGCTCTTCCGTCCCACCGTCACCGAGGGAACCGGTGCGCCAGGTGAGGTGATTGCCGTTGATGGTAAGGGCGAAGGCTCGATTACCGTCGCATGCGGAGAAGGTGCTATCCGTTTCGCAGGCGTCATTCCTGAAGGCAAGGGAAGAATGAGCGCGGGCGATTATGTCCGCGGTAGAAAAATTAATGTAGGAGATTTTCTGAAATAATGGAATTTACCTTATATGTCGCCGTCATTTTGGCTCTGTTTCTCTCTTTATTTGCACAGATTTATGTCTCGTCCACCTTCCGCCGTTACTCTCGTACAACCTCCTTTAGCGCCCAGCGCGCCGAGGATGTCGCGCGATATATACTTGATGAGGCGGGATGTCAGGATGTCACCATCGGTCGTGTGCACGGCAGTTTGACAGACCACTATGACCCTCGTACAAAAACCCTCCGTCTGTCTGATTCGACCTTCGGAAATGCATCGGCTGCCGCCATCGGCGTTGCCTGTCATGAAGCAGGACACGCGATTCAGCACCGTGAGAATTATTTCCCCGTCAGAGTGCGCTCTGCGCTTGTCCCCGTAACCAACTTTGTCTCACGCTTCTGGTCGGTCTTTATCATCGTTGCGATGATTTTCCTGCTTTTCGTACCCGATACCACGATGCCGGGGGCATCCTCCTTCGGATATTATTTTCTTCTTTGTGGCATTGGCGTGTTCAGCGTCAATACCGTTTTTCAACTGGTAACTCTCCCCTGTGAGTTTGATGCCTCAAAACGCGCGTTACGCGCAATGCGTGCGACAGGCTACTTTGATTCGCATGAGGTCGGTGTGGCGAAAAAGGTTCTCTCGGCCGCCGCTATGACCTATATTGCCTCTGCCCTCGTCTCCATTCTGCATCTGCTTCGTTTGATTAGTATTGTGCGCCGTAGCAGAAGATGAATATCCGTAAACTTGCACTCAAACTTCTGTCAGAACATGAGGAAAAAGGCACTTTTGCTAACCTTGCTTTACAAAATCACCTGACAGATGGACTTTCGCCTGAAGAAAGAGCCTCTCTTGCCGCACTTTTTTATACAACGGTCGAGAGAAAATTAACCCTGGATTATATGATTGGCGCTCTCGCGAAGCGTGGACTTGACACAATCGATGCGCGCACAAAAAATCTCCTTCGCATCGGTCTTTGTCAGGTGCTTTATATGAACAATATTCCTCCCTTCGCCGCCGTCAATGAAACGGTGAAGCTTGCGAGACATGACGGCGAGAGGCGTTTTGTGAATTTTGTCTTGCGTGAGTCGGTGCGCCGCAGGGACAATCTCCCCTATCCCGACAGGGAAAAGAATGTCGCTCGCTATCTGAGCGTTTACCATTCCTGCCCCTTATGGATTGTCAGGGAGCTTATCTCCCTGCTCGGCAACGATGGTGCCGAAGCCTATCTTTCGTCCATCAACGAGGAGCCGCCCCTGACACTATCGGTAAACCTTACAAAAATCACGCGTGAGGACTATATCGCCCTTCTGGAAAAAGAGGGTGTCAAAGCCCTGCCTTGTCCCCTCTCCGATATGGGAATCCGCCTCGAAGGAAAGCATCGGCCAACAGCCCTCGTCGGTTTTTCGGACGGACTTTTCTTTGTGCAGGATGAGGCGTCACAACTTGTTTCGCAAATTCTTGCCCCAAAGGCAGGGGACACCATAGTCGATGTCTGCGCTTGTCCTGGTGGAAAATCCTTCTCGGGTGCCATTCGCATGGGTGACCATGGAACTGTCTATTCTTTTGACCTTCACGAAAGTAAGCTTTCCCTTATTGAAAGCGGTGCTATGCGCCTTGGACTATCGTCTGTTCATGCGGAATGCTGTGATGCCACCATCGGTAAAACCGACCTGTTTGCCTCCTGCGATGGCGTGATATGTGATGTACCCTGTTCGGGACTTGGCGTGCTTTCCAAAAAAGCAGACCTGCGTTACAAGAGCGAAGAGAGCGTGAGCGACCTTGCACCTCTTGGACTTGAAATTCTCAAAAAAAGCGCATCCTACCTGAAGGTAGGCGGTACTCTGATTTTCTCGACCTGCACCATCCGCAAGGAAGAAAACGAGGATGTCCTCTTTGCTTTCCTGGAGGCAAACGCCGATTTTTCCCTCGCCCCCTTCTCCGTGGGTGAGCGTCAATGCCCCGATGGCATTCTTCGTCTGTATCCCCATACTGACCATACAGACGGCTTCTTTATTGCTAAACTTCAGAAAAATACATAAAAGCGCGACAATGGTCGGCTTTGGTGAACACAATGATTGATTTATATTCGATGACAAGAGAAGAACTTGTGGCTTTCACGCTCGGGATGGGCGAGAGCAAATTCCGCGCAGGACAGCTCGCCCTCTGGCTCAGATCAGGAACGCCTATTGATGAGATGTCCAATCTCTCCCTCGCCTTCCGTCAGAAACTGAAAGAAACCGTGACCGACACACTTCCGAAGGTCGAAGAGAAACTTGTCTCAAGGATTGATGGTACCATCAAATACCTTTTTCGCTTGTATGACGGCGAGTGTATCGAGAGCGTTTTCATGCGCTATGAGCATGGAAATACCCTTTGTATTTCCTCACAGGTAGGTTGCCGTATGGGATGCCGCTTCTGCGCGTCGACTCTCGCAGGACGCGTGAGAAACCTCCTTCCCTCCGAGCTTCTCGGACAGATTATTGCCGCCGAGCGTGATACAGGCGAGAGAGTATCCAATGTTGTTATGATGGGAATCGGCGAACCGCTCGATAACTATGACAATGTCATCCGCTTCCTCGAGCTTGTCGGCTCGCCCGATAATCTCAATATCGGCTACCGTCATATCTCCCTCTCCACCTGCGGCGTTGTCCCTGGCATTCTGAAACTCGCCGAGGAAAAATATCCTATTACTCTCTCCATTTCTTTGCATGCGACAACGGATGAAACAAGATCCGCCATTATGCCCGTCAACAATAAATGGGGTATCGATGAACTTCTTCAGGCCTGCGTCACTTACTATAAAGCGACAGGCAGACGCATCTCGTTTGAGTACACCCTGATTGCAGGGCGCAACGACAGCATCGAAGAGGCGAAAGCCCTTGCCACCCTCTTGAAGAATGCTTTTCGCGACACGGGTGCCCCCATCCATGTCAATCTGATTCGCGTCAATGCGGTGAAGGAAACTGGCATGAAGGAGGGAACACAGGATAGCGCGAACCGCTTCGCAGACACCCTGAATCGCCTTGGCGTTGTCGCGACCGTCCGCCGCCGTCTGGGTAGCGATGTCAATGCTGCCTGTGGACAGCTTCGTCGCTCGAGAGCAAAAACAGAGTAAATCCGACATTGACACAATTTATAAGAGAAAGAATAAGCATAGGTAAAGAATGATTTATCAGATACAAGGTAAGGTCGTCAAAGGACTTGGCGGTCTTTACGAAATCCGCGCTACCGAAAATGGCGGGACACGCCGTTTTTCCTGTCGCGCCAAAGGTGCATTACACCGCGAAGAGGCGAAGGTTCTTGTCGGTGATAATGTCGAACTGAAAATTGATGACGCGACACCCGACAGCGTGGTGATAAGTCAGATACTCGAGCGCAAAAATGCCCTCATCCGTCCCCCGATGGCAAACCTCGATATCCTTTTCATTGTTCTCGCGACAGTGAAGCCTGCGCCCGTTCTCGAGACGGTCGATAAACTTCTCGCGATTGCGGAGCATTCCTCCATCCGTCCCGTTCTCATCATCACAAAGGCTGACCTTGACATAAAAAGCGCTGAAGAATATGCCGATATTTATACCCTCGCAGGCTATCC
The DNA here is from genome assembly GCA_017508465.1 of Clostridia bacterium. GTDB lineage: Bacteria > Bacillota > Clostridia > Oscillospirales > CAG-272 > UBA1740. The sequence continues at coordinate 7,565 of JAFVYW010000087.1, read as the reverse complement.
CGTCTTTATCACCTCGTCGGAAACAGGCGAAGGTATCGATGCCGTCAAGGCGTTTGTGGATAAAGAAATCCGTGGTGGCATCACCGCGGCATTCGCGGGGGCATCTGGTGTCGGAAAATCCACGCTTCTCAATGCGCTCTTTCCGAACCTCGCCCTTGCGACAGCGGAAATCTCGCACAAAATCGAGAGAGGAAAACACACCACCCGCCATGTCGAGCTCTATGCGATTTCCCCTGAAAATTCTGACACGGGGTATATTGCAGATACCCCGGGCTTCTCTTTGATTGACTTTGAAAGATTTCATTTTTTTACCCTGGAAGAGCTTTTCTCCACATTTCCCGACCTCGCGCCCTATATCGGCAAATGTCAGTACGCTGACTGCGCTCATGTCGGCGAGAGCGCGAGAGAATGCGCGATCGCCCGCGCGGCAGAGGAGGGCAAAATCGCTCCGACAAGGCTTGCATCCTACCGTTCAATTTATCGCGTCCTCAAGGCAAAAAATGAGTATAAATAAAATCAAGTCTCCGTTCTCGTGGCGGGGACTTGTTTTCCTTAAAAAAATAATTGTGAAAAAGTGTGAAATCGAAAAAAATCTATTGACAACTTTTTTCCTTTATGTCATAATATAACTACGGACTTCCCGTAGAAAACTATTGAAGGAGACAAAAACAATGAAAAGAATTCTTTCTCTCATTCTCGCTCTCACGCTTGTACTTGGTATGGTATTTACTCTCGCTTCCTGCGGAAAAATGCTCAATGGTAAGTATCAGGACCCCACTGGTGTTACCACCTATGAGTTCTCCGGCAGCAAGGTAACTCTTACCGTTGCTCTTCTTGGCACCAAGACCTATGAAGGTACCTACAAGATCGCTGAAAATGAAGAAGGCGAAATGACCATTACCTTCACATTTGAAGATGCAGATGCTGAAACTTACAGTGGCGAATCTGCGTTTGCCGAAGGTTCCGAGAACGATGTTGAGTACATCAAGATCGGTTTGGTTAAATACACCAAGGTAAAATAAGTTTTTAGCAAAAAAAAGCGTTGTGCCACGAAACACAACGCTTTTTCTTTTTATTCTTCGGAATTCTCGCCGCTTTCACCTTTACATCTCTTTTTGAAGATTTGTCTGCGGAAGAGGACGAGATTCAAAACCACAAAGTAGGCGACGACAATACCGAGTGTACCGAGTGGCATTTTCGGCGCCATTGTCGCGATAATCATCATCGGGAAACCGAGCGCAATCGCGGGGAAGTTCTGATAGACGAGGTTGTTCTGTGCAGGTGTTTCAAATTCAGGGTCAATCTCGCGAAGGAGCATAACTCCCGTGCTTGCTGTACCCGTCAGCATACCGTACATTACGAGGAACTGCTCCTCGCTGTATTCAGGGAAGAGCTTTCGCGCGACATAGCGATTGTAGAAATAGGTAGCAAATGCGCCAACCACGCCAAGAATGAGAACCACCCACCAGGTGTCAGCGAGAAGGTCGACACGAATCGCCGCGATACCTGCGACAATCATAAGGTCAAAGAAGAAGGAAGAGAGACGATTCATCAGGAAATCGTTCGTGTATTGCTTGTGCATGATTTTCGTCTTGCGAAGCCCACGGATGATCAGCTTGCCAATCGCCGCACCAAGGACGCCGAAGAGGAAGTTGAAGCCGTAGATAATCGACTTAAGACCAGAAGCAAGCTCGCCGATGGCGAACATCAGAAGATAAGAGAGACCGTAAGTGACAAGAACAACGGCAATCTGAATGGTCATCTTATCCATCGAGCCGTTCATGGGAATCTCATCAATGCCTTGAATTTCATGCTCAAAAATCTGAACACTGGCCTCTGTATCCGCTCTCTTGAAGCCGTGACGGCGCTTTAAGATATTCAGGTGTATGACACCGCCGAGCGCTGCGCTGATAAAGCCGAGTGCCGCTACGGAAAGACCAAATGAGCGACCGCCGACAAAACCGTACTCCTGCTCGTAAATGTTACCATAGTTCATCGCTTGTCCTGTACCCTGACCGTAGCCGAAGGGAAGAATGATACCCGAGGCGGGGAAGATGCCTGCCACAAGGTAGGAAAGACCAATGGTGATACCAAGACCTAAAATGCCTTGGAGAAGATAGGTGGAAACGGTAGTGACACCTGTGTCGAATGAGGATGTCACCTCCTGCTTTGTCATCTTGCGATTGGATGTAAATGTGGTAGCAATAAAGCCAAGGGCTAAAGCATGATAAGTGATCGCTTCCATCGTGGCAATACCGTTGCCACCGAAGATGGCGGTATCGAAGAAACGGTCGCCTGTGATTGTCTCGTATACCACTGAAATAAGAAGAAGGATGATACCACCGAGTACCGAGGTGGGTATTAAGGATGCGCGTAGAAAGTAAATTTTTCTTTTGAGAGTGTTTGCCAGCAGCATGCTGCCGAGCAAAGAGGCACAAAGGAAAATCAAACCCCATACATCAGATGCCGAGAAATCTGTCATGATGACCTCCCTTGATAGATTGGTAATTAAAATAAATATTCATATATTCAAGCAGGGGGAAGTGCGAGTCTCCCTTGATCTGATATATCGTGTTCTGCGTCTGAAAGTTGATTTTTTTCTTGCCGAGGCAGGTTACATTTTTGATATCATCAAAGGAAAAGACTTTGACGCCCTCCTTTGTTTTTATCTCATATCGGTCACCGAACAAGGAAAATGCAGCCTTTTTTGCTAACAATCGTTTACATTTATACGGTATAATCTCTAAATAATCCACGACATCTTCGCGCAGAGGGGTTTCGGTAAGGATGCTTGTGTCGTGCGAAAGAAGATATTCATTCTGGAAGTCGTACCACCCTGCCGTGTCTAAAAAAGGAAGGGGCGTGCCATCGGTAGAAAGCGAGAGATCCTCGCCGAGGGTGATGGTCTTGTGACACCTCTGACAGACGGTATCTGCACCGCGTGATGAGAAGGAACTGATACCGCATTCCGGACAGACATAGAAGGCTCGCTCCATATGCTCTGCGCGTTTTTTCGAGCGGAAGCGCTTGCCCGAGGCGCAATCGTTGACATAAAGCTCTTTTTCAATCAGAGCGAAAAGCTCTTCGTCGCTCATCGCGCGGATTTCCTCAACCGAAACCACACGGCTGACATACGCGTCAATGCGTCCGCGTCTTGTCTTGTCGCCCCATCGGGGTTCGACGCCGTAGCCTCCTTCAATGCGGAGAAGAGCAAGAGGAATCTTCAGGGCGCGTGCCAGAGATGCGATGGAGCTTTTCATCGTAACTGTCTTGCCATCGAAGGTGCGGTTTCCTTCGGGGGAAATGCCGATAGAGCCACCCTCGCGCACGATGCGGATGCAGTTCATGACACAGCTGACATCGTTTGCCTGCTTCTTGATCGGGACGGGGTTGACAAGGAATTTGATGAGCTTGGATACAAAGCCATTGGTAAAGATATCCTCGCTTGCCACATAGTATGGCATGATTTTCGGATAGAGGACAAGGCCCATAAAGAACTGGTCGAATGCCGTCTGGTGATTGGCTAAAACGAGATATTGTTTTTCCGTCGGCTTGAATTTTTGGTAATGAAGTCCGTATTTCACTCTTGTGAATACAGCCATAGCAGGACAGATGATATGCTGGACAATCCTGTGACGCAGTCGTATCCATTTTGTTCGTTTTTTCTTTTTCTCTTTCACAAAAAAATCCCTCCTTTTTCTTCTTAAGATGAGGTATTTCCATATCCATCCATTCTATATTATAGCACAATGGCGCAGTAAAATCAAGTTATGATTTGGTAAAAACTGTCACAGATTTGTCACATCTGTCGGCTCGCTTTTGTGGAAAAAAGGAAAAAACAAAAAACTTCCGTCTATCTCTTGACAAGAAACATCAAAAATGTTATAATTTTTTGCGTAGGTGTATTTATACACCCGAACTTCTGCAACTGACGGATCAGTGGATGCCAAAAGGGCGAAACCACAAGGGAACAGAGGTTTCATATTTTGCCGACCGTCTGGGCTCACCGTCTTTCTGATAGGATAGGTGCGCCCTTTTTGTTTTTTACATCAAAATGATATATGAAAGGAAAAGACAAATGAAAAAAGTTGGTATCTTAATGGGAAGCGATTCTGACCTTCCTGTCATACGCAAAGCGACTGCCGTTCTGGATGAATTTGGTGTGCCCTATGAGGTACATGTTTATTCTGCCCACCGCACGCCTCTCGAGGCATGTGAGTTCGCCGCCGATGCGTCCTCGCGCGGCTTTGGCGTCCTGATTTGCGCCGCAGGCATGGCAGCGCATCTTGCGGGAGTGGTTGCCTCGAAAACCATTCTTCCTGTCATCGGTATCCCCTGTAAAGGCGCGAACCTGGATGGACTTGACGCCCTCCTTTCCACCGTTATGATGCCCTCTGGTATTCCCGTAGCGACCGTTGCTGTCGATGGCGGAGCAAACGCCGCCCTTCTCGCCTGTCAGATGCTTGCCCTGTCGGACGATGCCCTCGCGAACGCCCTGACACAGAAGCGGGAGAGAGACCGCGCAGCCGTTCTCGAGAAGAACAAGAAAGTAGAACTTGAATTTAACAAATAATTAAAATACATGCAAGAGGAGAACAAAAAAATGAAACTTGTTTACACAGGAAAAACCAAAAATGTTTACGCACTTGACAATGGAAATTATCTCTTGAAGTTCAAAGACGATTGTACCGGTAAGGACGGCGTGTTTGATCCGGGTGAAAACAGCGTAGGACTTACCATCGAGGGCGTTGGTGATGTCAACCTTCGTATGTCGATTTACTTCTTCGAAAAAGTCAATGCACAAGGTATCAGAACGCACTATGTCAGCGCCGACCTTGAAAATACCACCATGGAAGTTCTCCCCGCCAAGCCCTTCGGCAAAGGTCTGGAGGTTATCTGTCGTCACAAGGCTGTCGGCTCCTTCTATCGCCGTTACAGCGACTATGTCACTCTCGGACAGGACCTTCCCGCCTATGTGGAAATGACATTTAAAAATGACGAGAAGGGCGATCCTCTTGTAACCAAAGAAGGACTTGTCTGCCTTGGTGTTATGACAGAAAAGCAATACGATGATATTGCAGAAATGACAAGAAAGATTACCCAGATTGTTGCTGACGACCTTCTTGAAAAAGGACTTGTTCTTTATGATATCAAGTTTGAATTTGGCTATGACCAGAATGGTGATGTCATGCTTATCGACGAGATTGCCTCGGGCAATATGCGCGTTTACCGTGATGGTGAATATATTGATCCCATGACACTCTCCGCGCTCTTCTTCGCATAAGGAGAAACGAATGGGTGGTTTTTTTGGCGCAGCCCTTCGCCATGACGCGATTATGGATGTTTTCTTTGGTGTGGACTACCATTCTCACCTGGGAAATCGTCGCGCAGGTATGGCTGCTATCAACAAGGAGGTGGGCTTCCAACGCTCCATTCACAGCATTGAGAATTCCCCCTTCCGTACAAAATTTGAGAATATTTTTGATGAGATGTCGGGCGAGTGCGCCATCGGCTGTATCAGCGACAGTGATCCCCAGCCTCTGCTGATGCGCTCAAGACTCGGTACGTATGCTATCTGTATGGTGGGTATCATCAATAACGCCGACCAGATTATTCGCGAATGTCTGCCCGACGGTGTACATTTCAACGCGATGACAGGTGGTCTTGTGAACTCGACGGAGCTTCTCTCGGCACTTATCAACTGCAAAAGCTCCTTTGCCGAAGGCATCGCCTACGCGCAGAGCGTGATTGAAGGCACGGTCAATGTCCTTATTTTGTGTGAGGGCGGTGTTCTCATCTGCGCGCGTGATAAAATGGGAAGAATTCCCGTCCTGCTCGGCAAATGCGAGGATGGCTACTGCGTAAGCTTTGAGTCCTTCGCGTACGAAAAACTCGGCTACACAAAAGCGTACGAGCTCGGCCCGGGCGAGATCGTTTCGGTCAGACAAGATGGCTTCACCATTGAAAAAGAGCGTGGAGAAGAGATGCGTATCTGCTCCTTTCTCTGGTCCTACTATGGCTACCCCACCTCCTGCTATGAAGGTGTGAATGTCGAGACGATGCGCTACCGTAATGGCGAGATAATGGCAGAAAACGATGAGAAGGGCGGCTTTGCCTCTCCTCTCGATTATGTCGCAGGCATTCCCGATTCGGGTACACCACACGCCATCGGCTATGCCAATCGCTCCCGCGTTCCCTTTGCGCGTCCCTTTATCAAATATACGCCGACATGGCCGCGTAGCTTTATTGGCGCGAAAACGGCAGACCGCAAGCGCGTTGCCAAAATGAAAATGGTCCCCGTTCACGAGCTTATCGCGGGAAAAAATCTTCTTTTCGTCGATGATTCCATCGTTCGCGGCACACAGCTGAAGGAGACCGTCGACTTTCTTTATGACAATGGCGCGGCGAGCGTACATATGCGCTCTGCATGCCCCCCGATTATGCACTCTTGCAAATTCCTGAATTTCACTCGCTCCACGAGCGAGATGGATCTGATTGCCCGTCGTACCGTGATGGAGCTTGAAGGGGAAGCGGGATTCGATCACCTCGACGAGTATAGTGACGGTGCCACCGAGCGCGGTAAAAGACTCCGCTTGGCAATCGCACAGAAGCTGCATTTTGCGACACTTGATTTCCAATCGCTTGAAGGCGTTATCCGCGCGATTGGTATTGAACCCTGTAAACTTTGCACATATTGCTGGAATGGAAAGGAATAATTTATGAATACGGAATCCAGATCTGACAGTTACGCTGCTGCGGGCGTAGATATTACCGCAGGCTACAAAGCCGTTGAACTCATGAAAAGACATATTGCCCGTACGATGCTCCATGGCGATGCCTCGGACATCGGTGGCTTTGGCGGTCTGTTCGCCCTTGACCTTACGGGTTATCAGAACCCCATTCTCGTCTCGGGTACGGACGGTGTCGGTACGAAGCTCAAGCTTGCCTTCCTCATGGACAAGCACGATACCGTAGGTATCGACTGCGTCGCTATGTGTGTCAATGATGTTATCTGCTGTGGCGCGAAGCCCCTCTTCTTCCTCGACTATATTGCATGCGGAAAGAATTTTCCCGAGAAGATTGCCGACATTGTCGGTGGTATCGCAGAAGGATGTGTGCAGTCGGGATGTGAGCTGATTGGTGGCGAGACCGCAGAAATGCCCGGCTTCTATCCTATCGATGAATATGACCTCGCCGGATTCTCGGTCGGCATTGTCGATCGCGCGCAGGTCATCGACAAAAACACGATGAAAGCGGGCGATGTCATGATTGCTATCCCCTCGTCGGGTGTACACTCCAATGGCTTTTCCCTCGTCCGTCGCGTATTCGATGTTGAGCACTGCGACCTCCACGCTCCTGTGGAAGAGCTCGGCGGTAAATCCCTCGGTGAAACGCTTCTCACTCCCACGAAAATCTATGTAAAGCCGATGCTCGCTCTGATGGAAATGGTTAAGGTCAAAGGCATCTCCCATATCACAGGCGGTGGCTTTTATGAAAATATTCCCAGAAGCATTCCCGACGGCCTTTGTGCTAAGATCGATAAGAGCGCAGTAAAGGTGCTTCCT
>JAFVYW010000086.1 GCA_017508465.1 Clostridia bacterium | reverse complement strand
CTGTGGCGTGGTTTTCGTGGGCGCATAGCCTCTAAAAAGATAATATAACACTTGTTATTTTATCTTTTGGTGTGGTTTTCGTGGGCGCGGGATGTCGAAAAGATAATATAACACTTGTTATTTTATCCTGCGGTGTGGTTTCCATGGGCGCGGGGTGTCGGGACGGGGACAGCGGATGTGTGATAGTTAACATGTTTTATTTTGAGGAAAGGGGCGGAAGCGTCAGGAAGGAAGAAAAAAGAAGCGTGATGTCCCGAGGGACATCACGCTTTGTGCTTTCAGACCAAAGGTCTGAGGTTTGGTTATCCGATTGCTCAAAATCAGAGACCGAGGAGGTTCTGAGAGAGGAGCGACAGGTTGACAAACTCTTTGTTTACAGATGATGCAAACGCGTTGTATTCAACTCTGTGTACCTGATATTTGTCGTTGGAATCTGCTTTAATGGGAATGAATGCAGAGATGTATTCGATCTCAACCATAAAGCGATAGAAGGAGGTGATTTCGCTACCGAAACGGTCGCTACCAAGAATGGAGATGTATGTCAGATTGGTGTTGACAACGCTCTGATCAAGTTCTACATCCTCGATGACAGAAGAATCCACAACGAGATCCGAATCGATATTGGTGGAGGTGTCAACCTTCTTGGGTGCGCTCGGTTCCCAAAGAACTTTAAGGTCAACAGGGTGATACATGCCGACAGCAAAGTCTTCCTTCGTGTAACCGAGAGGTTCTCTCGAATCTACATCTTTTACTCTCTCGATGACAACAGCGAGAGTGAAGTTGATCTGGTTTTCTGCATAAATAGCGAGTTTCTTATATTCGCTTCTCGAATATTCCTTATTGTTTTCGCCCTGACGGTAAGTAGTATCAAGTACTGTGTCATATGCGGACATCTGGATGAACTTATAGGAAGTTACATTGCTCAGAAGGCTGATACGAAGCACCTGTCCCTTGGGGCCGGTAAGATAAGCAGTTCTGCCATCTTCAGAGATGGTAATATCCTGTTTGGTGTGACCGAACCAGTAGAGGTTGTTGAACTTCTTGAACTGGATGTCATCATAGATGACGGTGGTCTTGTAATCGTTGGTAACAAGAAGACCTCTGTAACCATAGTTGGTGTTGGTGTAGTAGCAGTCCTTCATATCAAGGATATGATATGCGCCATGCTCGTTTTCACCGTGAGCAACCGTCTTGGAGGTCGCATCCGAACGCTGACCATACTTGATGTTCGCCTGGTCACCGACGATACAGATGGTGTTCTGTCCTTCGGTATTACATCTGTAGAAGTTGTAACGGATGCTGTTGTTAAAGTAGCCACCTACATTATAGTTTTCCGAACCGAGTTCGCAGAACCAGTCAATCTTATCCTCAATATAGATGAATGTACCAGAGTCGATATTACCGTGGTTTACGGTGTTCTTACTACCGTGGAGACCAGTGAAGAGCGCACCCTTCTCCCAGCTCTCACGAACAACGAAGGTATCGATACCTTCCATGAAGTAGGAGTTCGGCAATTCATAATCAGATTCAAGATACTGCTTATCCCAATAGATGATATCGAAAATACTGAGGGTTGTACCATTACGGATTTTGTTCATACGAAGCTGGATAACGCCCTCGTCACCGAGACCTTCACCAACCATAATGAAGAGGGAGGAGTCAAGCTCGCCTGCGCCGCCATCATCGTGGTAGCCAAAACGATAGCCGTCATTGGAAACTACATGGATAGCGTAATAGCAGGTTTTATCAATACCAGGTGCATTCAGGAGGTTCAGGTCGGTGCCAAGAGCGCTCTTGAACGCCGCGATGGTCTTGAAGAACTGAACCGTACCATATGCCCAATAGCCTGCGCCTTCGGGATAGGAACCATCAGGAGCATAGCAGTCGAGACCAGCCCGGATCAAACCATCATAACAGGTTTCAATCATTGTATCGATCTGCGCCACGCGGGTAGCTTCGGTCTCGTCAAGAAGTGCAAGAGCCGAAAGGAGAATACCACAGTTACATACACAGTTCCAGTTCTGCGTAGCCTGATACCAGCTGGTATAACCGTGTGTAGTACCAGAGATTATCTGTCCGGTAGTAAGGTCCGGGTAATTGCGGTTTTCAGGGAGCTTCTTCAGAATTGCTGTGGTGTATCCAGCATACAGACCATTCCAGTACAGACCATCTGCAACTGTCTGCTTTGAATACTTGTATTCGTTCTTTTCTCTGTACGATGCGATAACAGGATCGGTCGAGGTTTCGAGTTCAACGAATGCGTTATAGAGCCAGTCATAGTTGACTGCATAGCGTTGCGCGGAATCCGCACAGTTCAGGAAGTGACCAGGGCCCCAGTGATCCCATTCAGCAAGACCAGTCATCATCTCATACGCTACCATAGCGTAGGTGATGTTGCCAGTTACCTGATATGCGATAGCAAGATTGTTTATTTTGTCACCAATGCCTTCCGAGCCGGAAAGACGACCGCCCGCGGTATCGTAACCATTGTTGAGCGCCTTGAGTGCCTGCTCTTCGGTGATGATAGTGCCATGCTCTGACCTGCGACCTGCATGGTGAAGATCGTTGACATTACCGGGTTTCGCCGTAAGGTAAGGAAGATAAATGGTGTCTTCAACCTTAATACCGACGCCATTGTCCATACAATTCGCCAAAGCTTCATCGTAACCAGCCTCACCGGGATTTACCGCGGCTGCCCAGACCTTAAGAACACTGTTTGCATTTTTAACATATGCCTTGAGTGCAGTCGATACATAAGGATCATAGTTTTCGTCAGTTTCGGGAGTATTGTAAGCAAGAGCCATCTTGTCGAAGTCTTGCTGTGTTGCGTAGATGTAGGGGTGCTTGAGCGCTTCGCCATTCTTTGCGGCGGTCTGCGCCTTATGAAGTTCACGAACGCTCTCGGAAGTCACTTCAGGATAAATGAAGCGCTTCATGAGCTGCAGAATCGAACTCATGTTATCGCCATTTTCATCAAAGTAGTTCTGAAGACGGCTGATAAAGATGAAGCCCATTCTGTCATAGAAAAGGTCTACGCCAGGGAAAAGTGCCTCAACATCATCGATACAAACAGCGAGGAACTCATAAGAGTTGCCATTTACCTTCTGGGTGATGTATTCAGGGCTTGCCGAAAGGAAGATGTTCTTTCCGTCGGCGATTGCGGTTTCACGGCCTGCGTAAATCGAGGTCGAGGAAAGGCCCGAGGAAATGTCATAGGCAAGTCCGTTGGAGTGAACATAATATTCATAACCAAGGACAGCAAGAAGCTTTTCAACGGGAACATAAATCTTGCCGTTATGTACTACAGGAGCGCCATAAATATCGCCTGTATCTTTATCCTGGAAGATAGGAGCGCGTTCTTCACCTTTTGCAAGGCAGTATTCTACGCCAACCTTAAAGCCGATCGAGGATTCGAGAGGATTGGTTGTGTCCTCTTCTGCGTTCTCACCCTTGTCAATCGTAATGGTGAACGGTCTCGTTGCACTGACCTTGGAGCCATAACCATAGCTGTCAACCTCTGCTCTCGAAAGAACACGACCAGTGTTGGTGCCGTAAAGCACGAAATCGTCGATACAGAAGGATTCACCAAGGACATTACCCACTTTGGAATGGCTACCAAAACGCATGGTGTTGAGTGTCCATACCTGATTGACTGTAGCTTCACCCAGAACATTACCAGCCTCATCCGTTGCGGTGCATACAAGAGTACCATACTGGCAGTTCGTGCCATTGGTAACTGCGTATGTCGGCTGAGAGTAGTCAAAGACATAAGTAAGCGTTACCCATTCGTGAGAGGTATCTGCAACCTTCTGTCCCATGACGCCAATCTGCTCCTTGGAGAGCGTCAGAAGGTTGTTTTGTCCCGTCTGGGACTTTACCTGCGAGTAGCAGACACGACCACTGTAGGAGAGCGCGTCATCCACCTTCAGCTTGAACTGCATAACAATGTAGCCCGAGAAGTCATTGACACCGACGCTGAAATAAGAGTCTGCGTTCTTTACATTACGATCACCAAACTCAACTCTGCCGAAATAGTTCTTCGTGTAGTCAAGTGCGGTTTCATTATCCACAAAGAATTTTGCTCCGGGAACGCCACCGTCGCCCCATGAGAAACCGTTATCAACATCCCAACCTTCATCGAAGGTTCTGTTGAGATACATGTTGACAACCTCTGCGTCTTCATCTTCGCCTTCCGTTGTTTCATCGTCTGCCGCTGTCGCAAAGACAGAGAGCAGAGAAACAAGAACCGTCAGCATCATCAGAAACGCAAGCAGTCTTTTGAAAGTACCTTTCATCATATTTTCCACCTTTTATATTTATTTCAAGTCAAATCAACCAAAGATTTTGGCAAAATACTTTGCAATAACGCCGAGAACCGTGAAGATTTCACGCTCTGCGATAGCAACGGTAACGGTCTGTTCCACTTCGGCATTGATCGTATTCGCGTAGCCCATATATTCGCTGTATTTTGCATTGTAGAGGGAAACTGCTTCGGTCATACCCTCATATGTATCATTGGTGTGGGGTTTGAGAGCGCAAGCCGTTGCAAGAATATTATACATACCTGCCTTGGTGCTTGCTTCCTCGGTGTTCAGCATATTGACTGTTTCAATGAAAAGGTCGGAATAGGTCTGCCAGTCAATTAACTTTCTTTCGTAAACGGCATATTTTGCAATCGCCTCTTTTACTTCATCGGAGTTGATTTCCATGAAGTAGTAATATTCCATGGCTGCCTGCCATGCATCATAGAGCGCCTGGTACCCTGCATTTTCTGCAGCAATCATGCCTTCTACTGCTTCAATGAAGAGCGTGGTGTTTGCCTTAAGTGCTTCCAGATACTCTGTCTCTGCCGAAGAAACCTCACCCTCGATGGGATTGCCATTTTCGTCAAGGTTGAGTTCGTCATAAATTTCAGCAAGCTTTGCTACAAGCGCTGCCGCTTCTGTACGCTCTTTGTCGACGCCATTCTTTTCGATGTAGTTCACGATATATGCACATGCACCGCGTTTGTCGACATAAGTCTTTGCCTCATCATACTTCGCAAGCATCGTTTCAATTTCAGCAAGATACTCGTTCTGGATGAGTTCATAGTAGTAACTGTAAATCACTTCATGGAAGGCGAGAGTCATATCAACCCCTGCATAGTCTTCCTGATATCCTTGCTGAATCGCACGCTGAGTGAGGACGCAGTATTTACGGACATAAGTCCAGTCTGTCGCCTCTTCCTTCGTTCCTGCAAGGAATGCTTCATAATCTGCCACAACAAATTCAAGAATAGCCGCCGTTGTTACCGAATCCTTTGTCCAGGGAGTGAAGGTTTCACCCTCGGGCGTCTCGGACGCGAGTTTTTCGTTGAGCTTGTTTGCTACATACTCTTTATAGAAGTCTGTGCAGAGGATAATCTTTTTCGCATTATCGGTCTCGATGGTTTTTTCCATCTCAACGCTCATATTCTTGTACTTCGTCTCGAGTTCTGCAAGCACATCCACCTTGGTCAGGTCGGCAAAAATGCTTGTGCCATCTTCGAGCGTGATCAGTCCTTCTACTCTGCCCGACCATTTGATCTGTGCTTCAATGGTGGGTGCATTTTTGAAGGAGTTCAAAGCGTCGGAAAGAGATTTGACTGCCTTGTCGAACACGAGCTTTTCCTTCGCCTCTGCAATCGCATTGAGAATAGCATTGTATTCCACACCAGGAAGAATCTTATCCGAACCGACACTTGCAATATAGCCTTCGAGCTCGACAATTTTAGCTTCTCTTGTAGCGATGGTATCAAGCTTCTTCTGGTCGATGCTCTTGAATGTCTCGTAAAGTGTCTTCAAGCCATCCAGGTTCGCGGTCAGGAAATCTTCTTCAATAGCGCTTCTGCTTGTCGCAATAAATTCTTCCACCGCCGTGATGATATCGGTATTTTCAGCACCGATAACCTCCACATTGGGAACTCTCTTCACCGTACCATCCACCGTTTGCGCGGTGATGTAATTCTGGTTATCCAGGAAGGTCGACAAATCATCATAACGCTCCAGGCGGAACTCATGGTCATCAGAATTCTTGATGGTAGCCATGTGGTCGAGAATTTTCATACCATTATAGTTAGTTCCGAGGAAACGGTCAACTGCCGTCTTTGCCTCTGCGGAAATGCCGAACGCGTAATCGGTACCGGTATAGAACTCATAAAGATGATCCTGCATCCACATGTAAGCGCTCTCGCGGTCCTCGAAGGGCTGCGTATCGTCAACAACAACCTCGCTGCTCATAATGAAGCGTTCTTCCACGCTCATCTTCTCGAAACGGTCAAGGATACGGGGGGTGGTACCATAATAGATAACCATATTATCAAGACGCATACCATAAGCATCTTCACCACAAATGTACTTGAAGCGCATGCTACCAGGAGTGAAGTCCACAGGTGCGCCGGGAGCGGTCCACTTGAACGAGGTGAGATATTTATAGTTGGAATACACATAGAAGGTACCTGTTTCCTTCACAAAAGCGAATGCAATATGGTTCCATGCGTTTTCCACAAGAATATTACCGGAAACGGCAGCGCCCTTGGAGACGCCGTTGGCATGTCCGGGGCTGTAGGTTCCTGTTTTGAAGCTACCCCATTCGGTAGTAGTGCTATTGGTTCCATTGATGCTACATGTACCACGGGAAAGCGAAAGCGTCGCTCCGGGAACATGGTAGTAATCAAATTCAAAAACAAAACCAACCTGTGTACCCGCGCTCAATCCGGAGACAGATGCATACGGGTCATCCGCTCTGGAATAAGTCTTCTCGAAGTAGTAACCGGAAGAGCCCTGAGAGCCGAGACCATCATTTCTGTACTCGTAAGAAATAACGCCGGCAACCTTTATCTCAAGCTTATCAAACGCGCCGTTTTCGTTAGGCTCAAAGTCATACTTCTTGACAACAGGAAGCTCATACTCGCCAAAAGGCGCAGAGTAATTCTCTTCGACACGCTTGTTAAATTCAGCGCGCGCGCCAGTAAGAGCCGACTCACATTCTGCCACAAAGGTTTTGTAAGCATCCGTCGTCTTATCGAAGTAGAGATTTTCGAGCATACCCTCTACGGTGGGAAGATGTGCTACTGCCGCATCAATCTTTGCGGGATCGAGCATCGAAAGATAAGCCTCGGAGCTTCTGACCAATTCGATGTTTTCTTCTGTAAATTTCAGTTTCGCGGCGGTTGCGTTCTCAACAATAATGGTATAGTTGAGCTGGCTTATCGCATCATCCGGGAAGGTGTGCTCTGCCATATAAGCGTCGAACGCCTCGATAGCAGCAACCTTATCTGCCGCAGTGGTAGCGGAATCAATCTTGCCCATCAGAGCGCCCGCTTCGGAAAGGTTACCGACAGGAAGCTCATTGGCAAAGACCACCGCCATGGTTACCGAGCTCACGATGAGCAGGGCAACAAGCGCCAACAGAAGTTTTTTCGTAGTCTTCATAGTATTCTCCTATAAAAAGATTTTTAGTTATATTAACCATTGATAGCATTATACCAAACTTCCCTTTCTTTTTCAACGGGTTTTGTTCATTTTCGTGAATACTCACAAACATTTTCCACATTTTTAACAAAAAACAAGACTTGATTTTTCCAAAATATAATAACACTCCGCTTCTCTTACCTGAAAAACGGAGTGTTTGTTCATAATGTTTTCATTTTTGCTTATCGTCCCCAGTATTTACGATCCAAAGCACGATACATGATTGCCTCGCCGACATGGTCAGCGCCGACGGTTTCACAGCCATCCAGGTCAGCGATCGTTCTCGCGACGCGAAGGACGCGATCATGGCCTCGGGCGGAAAGGCCAAGCGTTTCATACGCCTCGCGCATCAGGTCTTGTCCCTCTTTATCGGGGGTACAGTACTTGCGGAGCAGACGAGGACCGAGATTGGCATTCAGAACGCCACCATCATCGCCACCACGGCGAAGCCTCTCCTCGCTGAAACGGCGCGCGAGATTGACGCGTTCCCGGATAATGGCAGAGGTCTCGCCTGTTGGCGCCGCGGAGGAAAGCTCGTTATAGCTGACTGCGGGCAACTCAATCTGAATGTCGATACGGTCAAGCAGCGGGCCTGAAATTTTATCAAGATAACGGCGGACGGCATCCGGCGTGCAGGTACAGGTATGATTGGGATCACCGAAATAACCACAGCGACAAGGGTTCATCGCACAAACGAGCATAAAGCGGGAAGGATAGGTGATCTTTGCCGCTGCGCGTGTGACGGTAACCGTACCGTCTTCGAGGGGCTGACGGAGCACCTCGGTGACAGACTTCGGAAATTCGGGAAGCTCATCCAGAAAAAGGACACCGTTATGCGCCAGGGATATCTCGCCGGGATGCGGAATGGTACCGCCGCCGACAAGGCCGGGGGCGCTGACGGTATGGTGTGGCGAACGGAAGGGACGCTCGGTCACAAGAGAGGAACGGAGCGTACCCGCAATCGAATGCACCTTGGTGGTTTCAACTGCCTCGGCGAAGGTGAGTTCAGGTAAAATACCTGAAAGTCGCTTGGAAAGCATGGATTTTCCTGAACCCGGAGGGCCGATCAGGAGGACATTGTGACCACCCGCGGCGGCAATTTCCAGCGCTCTCTTCGCCTTATACTGACCACGCACCTCTGCAAAATCGCCACAGGTGAGATCAGAATTCATTGTAAAGGTATGAGAGGTCGGAGGAGTCGGCGGAAGCGTTTCCTTTCCCGTCAGGTGACGGACAAGAGAAACAACAGAAGGAACGGCATATACGGTGATACCATCCACCACGGCAGCTTCGCCGGCGTTTTCGATCGGGACATATATCTCCTTCAGCCCGGCATCGCGCGCGGCGACCGTCATGGAAAGCACACCTGCCACAGGGCGCACATCACCCGAGAGCGACAGCTCTCCGACAAAGCACTTGTCAGAAAGATTTGTTGCATAGGGAATCAGACCGCTGCAATGCAAAATGGAGGTCAGGATGGGCAGATCAAACGCCGTACCCTCCTTCTTCATATTTGCAGGAGCAAGATTGACGACAAAATCAAGGGAAGGAAAACGATATCCACTGTTTTCGCAAGCGCTCATCACGCGGTTTTTCGCTTCTTTGACCGCCGCGTCAGGCAGGCCTACAAGTTCAAATTTCGGGATGCGGTTCCAGCCGCTGCACTCCACCGTAACGATAAAGCCATCAATACCGTGGAGTCCCGAGGAATAAATACGAGAAAGCATATATGCACCTCTCTTTTGTTCTGTTCCTCTTTATTCTACCACTTAATACGCTTGTTGTCAAGTATGTTTTCTCTCTTTCATGTTTTCTAAAAAGCAGACATTCTGCGATCCAAACGCGAAGCAAAAAAGGTGAAGGGAGAACGCGTCTCCCTTCACCAAATGCACCATTAATGTAAATATTGGTTGTCAATTATGCTCTTTCTGGCAGAATTTTTGCCTCGTAAGCGCAGATTTCCTCATAGACCTTAAGTCCCGAGGGAACGCCCTGACGACGACAATACTCTGCATAAACCTCACCAAAGGGAAGCTCCTTCAGAGCCTCACGATACGCCATAACACCGCCGAAGTTTCCATCGTCCTGCATCTTTGCCATCACATCCGAGGGGGTGAGAGCTGCAATCAGAAGCGCCTTCTGCATGTTCTGCGCACCCGTTACCCAGGCAAGCACGCGATTGATGGAAGCATCAAAATAGTCGAGACCAATCATAACCTTCTCATCGGCATTGTTGCGGATGATTTCCAATGCGATTTCCTTGAGCTCATCCTCGAGAAGAACCGCATGGTCGGAGTCCCAGCGAACGCCACGGGTAACATGCAGGGCAATCTTATCATAGAAGCAAAGCATTGAGGGGATTTTGTCAGAGACCACTTCGGTGGGATGATAATGTCCGTTGTCCATCAGACAGCAGACACCACTCTGTGCGGCATATGCCTGATAGAATTCGCTGTTACCAACTGTATAGCTTTCCACGCCGATACCGAACACCTTGCTCTCCACCGAGTCGACAAGATATTCCGCGGGATACTTCACGCTGTAAATCTCATCGAGAGATGCTTTCAGGCGCATACGGGGCGCCAGTCTGCTCGCAGGAACATCCTTGAGACCGTCGCCAATCCAAAGGTTATTGAGACAGGGGGTGCCAAGCTCTTTACCAATCTGAGCTGCGATTTCACGGCAGCATTTCACATGACGGATCCAGAAGGCGCGTACCTCTTCATCGGGCGAAGAAAGGGTGAGTCCGTCCTTTACCATGGGATGCGAGAAAAGCGTGGGGTTGAAGTCGATACCGATATTACGGGACTTCGCATATTCCACCCAAGCGGCGAAATGCTTGTATTCAAGCTTGTCGAGCTCGACCTTCTCGTCGGTGATGGCATAAATGGCATGAAGGTTGATGCGTTTTTTACCAGGGACAAGTGCCAGAACGCGATCAAAGTCCGCCATCAGCTCATCGGGATTTCTTGCGGCGCCAGGATAATTACCAGTGACCTGGATACCTCCCGAAAGCGCATCGCTTGAAAGGAAGCCATGGATGTCATCGCCCTGCCAGCAGTGAATAGAAACAGGAATTTTCGCGACACGGGCCATAGCCTCTTCCGTATCAATGCCAAATGCCGCATAGCGCGCTTTCGCATACTCGTAACCAAGTTCCAAAATGTTTTCCATAGATATATCTCCTAATTTAAAATTTTCACGGTATTATTCTACTTCGATACCCGATTCACGCAGAAGATTGTAATAATCCTCAAAAACCGCGTTTACCGTCTCCTCGTCCGTCACGAGAAGAAGGGATACATTTCCCTCGTCATTTTCTTCCAGCGCAAAGACTAGCGCCTCATCTTCCCCGAGGCCTTCAAATTCCTCTTCGGGCTTGAGAATGGCAAAAAGGGAGCCATTGATGTTTGTTACCGCTACCTGACGGAAGACGGTAGCGTTATCGTCCTCGTCATATAAACGAATTAAATCGTTGTTATTCGGGTCGAGCAGAGCCTCGACCATGCTGACTTCTCTTTCTTCGGGAGTTCCCATTTTTCACCTCTTATGTAAACTTTTAATTACATTTTCATATATTCAAGTGTTCGTTTCAGGCTTTCTTCCGGTGGAAGTGTCGGCTTATACTCCAAGGTAAGCGCTCCCTGATAACCTGCATTTTCCACCGCTTTCATAATCGTGCGATAGTCATTTTCCCCAAGGAAAATCTCGCATCGTCCAGGATTCGCGGCGCCATGAAGATGTACAATCTTGTCAAGATTGTTACAGATTGTGGGAATGATATCCCCTTCGCTTATCTGCTGGTGATAAATATCATAAACCAGACGGACACGCTCCGAGCCGACCGCATCGATGATGGCGAAAGCATCAGCGCTTTTTTCGAGGATATAACCCTTGTGGTTAACCTTGGTATTGAGCGGTTCGACAAGAAGCGTCACACCATATTCCGCAAGCGTGCCGACCGCCTGACGAAGTCCCTCGATAACCGAGGCATACTGCTCTGCGAGTGGTGCGCCACTATCCTGACCGACTTGCGTTACGATAAATGGCGCGTGAAGCGCTTGTGCGCGCGCCGCACATTCACGAAGTCGGGAGAGCCACAATGGACGATTTTCAGGGACATTCAATCCGAAATCATCTGCGACAATAGACAATACATGAACACCGCTCTTCTCGATTGCGCGATTGAGTGCAGGAACTTCCTCGTCCGTCACTCGCCAGCACTCCGCATAGCCATAGCCGAGCGCGCCAACGCGTAACAGTGCCTCATCCAGAGGCAAATCACGATAAACAATAGGTAAACAGACAGACAGTTTCATACGCTTCCCTCTTCTATTCGCAATACTATCAAATGATAAAATCAAACGATATCGATGCCGGAGAATCTTGCCAACGCAGGACCTTCATAACTGCCCTCGGCATATACGGTATCCGAAAGGCGCATCGAAGAGAGCGCATCGGAAAGTTTACCGCTGAGCGAGATACCCGTAATCGGTGTCACACGCTCGCCGTCGACAAGATATGCAAGGCGGACTTCTCCACCAATGTAGTCATTGTAAATATCCAGTTGTAGTCCTGACATGGACGCCACCTTGAGATAGGGGCGCGTAGCCAGCTCTGCCTCTGTGAGCGTTCCGACATTGACCTTCATGCAGGGCAGATCTCCCGTCGGTTCTTTGCCAAGATAGGAGGCATAGCGCACGCCACCGAAGCCTTCCTTGCCCATGCTATTTTCAATCACGGTTGTCTCACGCATTGTGACGCCATCGACATCAAAAGCGCGCGAGCGCGCACTTGTCGGTAAAGAGCCGCAAAGGGTAACCGTAAGCGGATCTCCTGTACCATCCTTTACCACAGGTGCGCCAATGGAAAAGGCATTCTGTTTGTTGTAGATGGTGCCGTAAGCGAATTGATCCGCGATTTCAAAGAACAACTCCGAAAGCTCTCCCGAGGGCAGTACCACATCGACACAAAGCTTTTCCACAGGCGCTTTCGCGTGGAAGCGATCGCGCACCTCGGCGAGTTTTTTCGCCATCTCTTCACGCAAGGCATCGCGTGAGAAAGTGCTGAATGTGTAGCATTCATAAAGTTCTACCGATTCGCCATTTTCTGTAAAGGTAGGAATGGCTTCCACCATCGCGCGACGACGGCGTTCCGTTTTGGAAACGCCACGGCTATTGACCACCCGGATGGTATCCGTGTAAAGAAAAACCTCAAGCGCATTGAGAGAAAGGCCATCCGAAAGGTCAAGAGAAAAGATCTCCTTTGCGATGTCCTCTGCCACCTGCATCGGATCATCGAAAGCGCCATTATCATAGGTTGCCATCTCGTCAGAGGGCAGATCGTACGCCTTGTTACGGATAAGACCTGCGCTTCTTGTTGCGCCTTCCATTTTTGCCTTTACATCATCTTCGCCATCGGCGCTGTATACAAAGAAGGAGGCATCGCCCAATACATCGCCAGAGCGCACAAAAACAGTAACCTGCGTCGAGGTCGTATCGGTCGATCTGACCGTCTCCACCTTTCCCTTGACGAAGAACACCTCATTTGAGAGGGTTCTGGTCGTATAAATACGGAAGTCACTGATCCCTTCCGCTACGCGCAGAATATCAAAAATCTTCTCTGTTGTCATGCCAGCTTCACCCTCACTTTCAAGGCAGGTCCGCCATCTGACACGCGAACCCACTCTTTATATCCTTTTCCGCATCCACCTGCACCGATGATCTCAAAGGTATCAGAGACCATGGAAATGGAGCCGAGAAGCTCTGGAACGCTACCGCTCATAACTACCGGGGAAACATAGTTGTCAGTCAATTTACCATCCACGATTTCTATGCCGTATTCCGCAGTGCATTGAATCTGCCAGTTCTTGGGATCTTCCATGCCATTGTTGGTTTCAAAGAGCATATACCCGTGTGAAATCGAGGCTATCATATCCTCGAGCTTATCTGTACCGGGGCAGAAGAAGGTGTTTGTCATTCGGGTATACGCCTTGCGCTTATAGGATTCGCGCCTGCCGTTGCCCGTAGGTGTTGTGCCGAGCTCGCTCGCACTGACAAGGTCGCTGATACCCGCCACAAGAATGCCGTCGCGGATAATCTCGGTATCGCCTGCCAATACGCCATCATCGTCAAAGAAATAGGATGCCGACGAGAGGACCGCGCCTGCGCCATCGCGCATATTACAAATGGGGGAGGCAACCGCGCGTCCGACATACTCGCGCGCCAGCGCGCGCTCTTTGACAAACTGGTCCATCTCAACGCCGTGACCAAATGCCTCATGCGCGATAAGTCCTGTAATAGAGGGTGCTGTAATCACATCATAAACACCAGGAACAATCGGCTTCGCCTTCGCTAAATGATGTGCTTTATCCACCAAAATGTCAACTTTAGTTTTCATTATCTCGGTTGCTTCGCGCGTCAAATGAGAATAAGTACCCTCTCTCGCGCTCACGATTTTTTCGCCCTCACGATAGATAACGAGAGCCATCACATTGGTCCACGAGTAGAATTGATCCAGCTCGCGATTCTTCGATACAAACAGTTTAGACACCGCATAGGGCATGACCGCCACCGTTGCGTTCAGGATATTTTCATCGCGGGAGAGAATTTCATCGCGCAGCTCTTCGGCATATCGGAGCAACTCCTCGTTGGTAACATCGTCATAATCGCTTTCGCGAGCGAAGGATTTCACCAAAGGCTCATCGACGGGCACAGGAATCTTCATCTCACGCGCGGCAAGCTCCGCCGAAAGAGTGACGGACGCAACGATTTTCTGCGCGAGAGCGACAATATCACCTTCGATATCATCCAGCGAATATTCATAGAAAGCACCGCCACGGTGCATTTTAATTACAAAGCCGCATTCACTCACCGAGCCTTCGCCAATATTGCAAACCGAACGGTTGGCATGAATGGCACGGCTGCGCACATCGGCGCCGAGAATGCCGACATAATCAAATGTTTCGCCAAGCTTCTGACACAAGGTGCGCATAGCGCTCCTCCTGGCTTCAAGAAACGAAGAAAAAGCCATAATTCCTCCCATAATATTATGAATTCATTTTATTTTATCATAAATATATTAATGTTGTCAAGTGGCATTTTCTCTTCTTTATAAAATACAAAAGAAATGCCACCGAAGAAAAAGAATGCAACAAAAAAGAGAACAGCCGGTTTATGCCGAATGTTCTCTCTTATGTCAAATCTTCGTCTTGTATTGCTTTTTTTCAAACAACCAAAGCGTGAGGGCGAGCAAACGAAGCCCAACCGATACGATGCCAAGAATTTGCTGTGGATATGCAGGCGCACCGAACAGGGTAACTCCATTTTCCTGCATCATATCAAAAAATGGTGTAATGAAAAGGTTGGTAAGGAAGGTGCAGAGTCCCATGAGCGCGCTCATAAACGCAAGGGCTGAGGTTCTCTCCTTCTCATCGACAATGGAGAAGAGCAAAACGGTGTAAGCGATGTTCGCCACATTAATGGCGCCACCAGCAAGTACAACCGGAAAATGCCAGGCAAACGCCGTTTCCTTTGTCATAAGAAGCCAGAAGAAGTCGTAAAAGATATACGCCACAAAGAAAATCGTGCGTAGGGTGGTTGGAGGAAGGCGTTTTCCAAAGATTCGCACAAAAAAGAAGCCGATCGTACCAAGCAGCATCTGAATGGCATTGAACATGCCAAATACCATCATGGAAAAGCCAAAATCCTTTTGTGCATATGTTGCGAGATATGGGGTTAAAACGCCCTGCGCAATATTATGCACAAGGTTAGTAATCAGGAAAAACCGAAACTTTCTGTTACGGAACAAAGCGCCAATATCCCCGAAAACACTTTTATGCTCGTTTTTTTCAAAGGTGGGCTCCTTTGAAAATATAAGCGTCAGCATATGGCAGATACAGAAGAGCAATATCACACCCGCGACAATCAGAAAGGCTTGCTTGATCTGTCCGCGCGCCTCCATGTAATCCAGAAAAGAGCCACCAAACAAAAACAGTGGAATACCAAGAAGAAGCGACAACATGTTTACAACCGCAAGATGCGCGGTGCGATTTTCTTCCCGTACAGGCGTGAGGAACATATTTTGCTTCGCCGGTACGATTACGGAGGAGGTCGCTTGTGTCACAAAAACAAGTGCAAACAAAACAACATCCACACCCGATTGCATTTTGACAAATGGCAGAAGGTACATCGCCACCATACAAAACCGCGTCAGAAACGCCAGAGGCAATAACCACCTTTTAATCGGCGTATATCTTTGCATGTGTCCCGACACCATTGAAAAAACGCAGGCAAGCGAGGCGGTCGTACCAATCAGGGCAGTAATGGAATCGCGCACACCGAGTGTTAGCGAAACCTTCGTCATAAATCCACCAGTTGAAAGAATCGTGCAGAGATACTCAAACAGTGCCTCCCACTTGTATAGCCTCCGCGTGCTCGAATAAGGATCTCTTTGTGTGACATCGCGACTTTGTTGCACTTCAGACATAGTCCACCTCAAATGCTTTGATATCGTCACCATATTAGCACAAAGGCAATACATTGTCAAGTCCAAAGCACCATTTTCCCCTTTTCTTTTTTCAGTTTTTTCGTCTTTGCCGAATCAAAAAAACGATGCAAAAGAAAGATAAATTTTTTTGAAAAAAGTATTGACAAATGTATTTGATTGTGCTATAATGTAGAGCGTTGAAATGAGTTTGCTCTACATTTTGCTCATTTCGTAGTCTACCATCGGTTCTCCGATGTAGTTTATATATAGTTATGGGCATAGCTCATAACGACACGATGCACCCTTAGCTCAGTTGGTAGAGCAACTGACTCTTAATCAGTGGGTCCAGGGTTCGAGTCCCTGAGG
>JAFVYW010000085.1 GCA_017508465.1 Clostridia bacterium | reverse complement strand
TATGAGCTTCGCCAATGAAACCTTCAAGAAGGCGAAGGTACATATCTCGAAACTGAATGTCAAGGGCAAGTCCCTGACGGTAGAACTTGCGCTCAACCCCGAAAATTACTCTATCCAGAAATATCACTTTATCGACAATTCGGCGAAGAACCCCGAGCTACCCATGATGATGAAGGTGCGTAGCGAGCGTTCGCTCCGCTATTGCCTTGAACTCATAGAAGAGCAGATGCGTGTTCTCGGTCTTGAAAAGGATGATACCTATATCGCCCAGGACTTCACGATGCCCTATGAGACAACGGAAGAACTGGCGAAGCGTGGTATCGTCAAGGTCATTTACGGTGAGGCGGCTCCCATGGTCAGCACGCCTGCCATACCCTCCGTAGAAACACCACAACCTACGGTACAATCCACATATGAAGATCCGCTACAATCGTCCTTGATGCGCGCCCTTGCCGCTGTCGATATGGCAGACCGTATGGCGCTGGAACAAGCAGAGCGTTGCGGTTATGACCAAATAACAGACGAAGGAGGTGACGGAGAATGAGCGAAGAGACAACCCCGGTAGCAACCCCACAAGAAGACGGTCAAACCCCGTCGCCTGAAACCACACCCGAAGCAACAGCAGAGCCTACGGCAGAAGCAACCCCCGAAGCAACTCCTGAAGCAACGGGCGCGCCGAAGAAAAAACGCCGTCGTGGTGACGGTGGGCAAGGCTTCACACCTGCTACGCGTTCCGAACGCCGCCTGGGCATTCTGAACCGCACCATCAAAGAGGTGCGAAATTACACCGTCGCGAAAAAAGTATCGACGGCAGTTCTCGCGTGTGTCACGATATTGACAACTATTATTTACATCGCATCCGTTTTATACACCAAAACGGGTAGCTTCACCGTCAATGTCGACAAATTTGATATGACCGAGTACGGTTTGAGTTTGTCCGAAACGCGCGATCTTTCCATTAAGAAACCCGAACTTGCAGCGGGTATCAACGACTTTATGACGAACATCTCGAGCGGTGATATCCCTGCTGATGTTGACCACATAGACGGTGAGCACAACGGCGAAAACTATATCGCCTACACCTTCTATCTTGTCAACGCGGGGCAAACCCCTGTAAAATTCAACTATCAGATCAACATTTCCGAAGTGAAAAACGATCTCGATAGCGCCCTTCGCATACGCCTGTATGTGAACGGTGAGGACACTACCTATGCCAAAACCGCTTCCAACGGTAGCGGTGCAGAGCCGGGTACAACCGAATTTTTCACGAGTGACATCGTCACGCGTGGCGTGGTCGATAACTTTGATCTTGGTGAAACAATCAAATATACGATTGTCATCTGGATTGAAGGCAACGATCCCGATTGCGTTGACCGCCTGATTGGCGGCAGGGCAAAACTTTCCATGGGCTTTTCCGTAGATGGTAAAGCCAGTGGCATTATTTAATTCGTTTTATTTTCAGGTGCTATGGGACGGCACCGACAAAATAAATAAAAAAACAAATTCCATATAAGGAGAAAAATGAAATGAAAAACATGAAAAAGCTCATTCCCGCTTTGGCAATGCTCGTTCTTTCCGCTGTTATGATGAGTACCGCATCTTTCGCATGGTTCTCTATGAACACAGAGGTTGAAGTAACGGACCTTACCGTCAATGCGGTTGCTCCTGTGTATGTCTCTATCAGCGCCAGAGATGCTGGTACATGGGGCACTGTTGTTGATTATGATAATACTCAGATCAACTCTCTTGTTCCTGTTGATACAGACAAAGACCTTACTCAATGGTTTGCAATTAATCCCGAGAAGTTCCAGTCCACTACTGGTGGTGGCATTCTTACGGGAGACGCATCCGTTGAAAGCGCAAATGTCGTTGAATCTACTGATGGCACAGTAACCTTCGGTGGCGGATCTCCCCTTACCGCTTACATCCATAAGGAGTACGACTTCACTCTTCAGAACGAAGTTGCAGAAACTATTATGCTTTATCTCAGCACTATCTCTGTTGATAATGTTGATAAGGGCATGCTTAAGTGTCTTCGTGTTGCAGTTGTAGATGTTACCACTACGAAGAAGGTTCTTGGCATTTACGCTTTTGGAGATGGCACGGATACCCATACGCCTATCGTTGAAGATACTGGCGTCTATAAAGCAACCGGAGAAGCGGTTGACACCGTAAGCGGATCTGTTACTGACAACAAAACAGAATATGCGTACAATGAAAACAATGCTGTAGAAGTTCCTGTTCTTGGCGATGGCAGCGGCATTGTTAAACTTGATGTTTATGTCTGGTTTGAAGGTCAGGATGCTAACTGCGTTAACGCAAGCGCAGATGGCAAGTTCACTATCGCTTTCACTTTCGGTACCGAAGAAAAAGCTTAATTTAAAATCTTTCCCTCGCGCCCGCCGTGCGCATGCACGGTGGGCACCCCCGCAATTTTTGAAAGGGCAAGTCCCACCCTGAAAAACTTTTTTGCCTGAAAAGGCACTCTCAAATTGGTTTTTCGATGAGTTTTTCCCAAAACCAAAAAAACTCTCACAAAGCATAAGCTTTGTCGCACTTTCAGTGCAGAAGTATTAAACAGAGGTGTAATATGAGTGAAACCCAAACACCGAACAAGACGAAAAAAATCATTGATAATGTCGTAAATGTAGTTCTCTGGATTTTCCTTGTCTTTTCGATTCTCGTAACCATGGTGGTCTTTTCCGCCCAATCCAACGATGGCATTCCTTCGATTTTCGGAAACAGTGTCATTAACATCGTCTCCGACTCAATGAAGCCCCAGTTCAAAAAGGGCGATATGATTATCATCGATAAAGTCGAAAGCGACAAAATGCATGAAGTTGCTCTCGAAATTGAAAAGGCATACAACGAAAACAAAGAAAACGGTCCTATCATCACCTACTATGCCGATATCAACGGTGACGGCAGAGATGCAGAACTTGAAACGCACCGTGTTGTAGGCGTAAAACTGGTAAGTGGTAACTACTACTTCGAGACCATGGGTGACAACCCCGACATGTCTCATGGCAAGAGCAAAGAAGTCCACATGAGCAAGGTTGTTGGCGTATATAATGGCACGCGTATCGCGGGCCTTGGTGGCGTCATCAGCTTCCTTAGCGGCTCTCTCGGATTCTTCCTTTGTGTCGTTCTCCCCTTGATTTTGTTCTTCCTGTACGAACTTTACAACTTCATCCTCATCGTTATCCGCACCAGACGCGAAAATGCACCTGCTCCTGCGGCTCCTGCTATCACTCCTGAAGCAGAAGAAGAAATCAGACGCCGTGCGATTGAAGAATATCTTGCAAGCCAAGCGCAAGCGGGCGCTCCCGAGGCAGAAGAAGCCCCTGAAGAAGCCCAAACAGAAGAACCCACCGCCACCGAAGACGCTGGCGAAGACACTCCCGAAGCGTAAATATTTTTTATATTTATTTAAAAATCTATAAGTATACCCAAAATTCAGAAAATAAGTAAGAAAATTCGGCTCACAGCCTTATAATATTCAAAAATCACTTGAAAGGAACAAGTAATGGAAGGCTTTTTGAATTGGTTTTTCGCGTTTATGACACGAATGATAAACGGCATCTGGCAAATCATTTCGGGCATATTCGGCGGTATCGTGCAGATTTTCAATATTGCAGGATACATAAAACAGTTTAACATCT
The DNA here is from genome assembly GCA_017508465.1 of Clostridia bacterium. Lineage (GTDB taxonomy): Bacteria > Bacillota > Clostridia > Oscillospirales > CAG-272 > UBA1740. The sequence goes on along the minus strand of JAFVYW010000085.1, from coordinate 3,610 downwards.
ATAAGGATTCGTTTACCGTATTCGATTGGATTTTATCCATCCTCGGTATCATTCTTGTATTTGCCATCTGGGTTATCCTTTTCTACCTTATATTTATTCTTATCAGAAAATACATTCGTTTCCGCCGTTCCATCGTTGGCAACGAGGACCTTCTCCAGGAGGTCGCTGACCTGCACCGCGATGTTATGCGCCTGACGAAGGAGAAGGAGAGAATTCTCGCTCTCCGCATCGGACAGACCACCGTTCCTGCCGAAGAACTCAACGCCATCTTTGAAGAGCGCGCCGAGGGTGAAGGCAGTGCCGAAGGTGAAGGTGCGAGCGAAGAAGCGCCCGCCGAGGGACTTCCTATCCGTTTTGCGCGCCTGAACGCCGTCGACGAAAAGTATCTCTACTATGTCCGTCCGGATTATCAGGACAACCTGACCTTGTCCCAGCTTTGCGACACCTTCCGCAACTTTGCATGCTCGCGCATGGGACTGTTCTACGAGCTGAAAATCATTCGCCTGATGTTCGCAGGTCTTGCATCGACAAAGCTGATTCTTCTCCAAGGTATTTCCGGTACAGGTAAAACCTCGCTCCCCTACGCGATGGGTAAGTTCTTCCAGAGAGACTCCACCATCGTCTCGGTTCAGCCCTCGTGGCGTGACCGTTCCGAGCTTTTCGGTTATTTCAATGAATTCTCGAAGCGCTTCAATGAAACCGAACTCCTTCGCCGTATTTATGAATCGTCCTACAATGACGATATCAATGTAGTCATCCTCGACGAGCTTAACATCTCCCGTGTCGAATATTACTTCGCAGAAATGCTCTCCATCATGGAAATGCCCGATCCTTCCGAATGGAAGATTGAACTTGTTCCTTCTTCCTGGGACAATGACCCGAAGAAGCTCGGTGGCGGTAAGCTTCTCATTCCCCAGAATGTCTGGTATGTCGGTACGGCGAACAACGACGACTCGACCTTCTCCATCTCCGATAAGGTTTATGACCGTGCCCTCACAATCAACATTGATAACAAGGGCGTTCCCTTTGAAGCCCCCGACACACCCCCGATGGAAATCTCCTTCTCCTATGTGCAGAGCATGTACGATAAGGCGATTGTAGATCACCCCGTAGACCAGAAGTGGCTTGACAACATCGAAAAACTCGACAACTATGTCATTCAGAAATTCCGTGTTGCTTTCGGTAACCGTATCATGAAGCAACTGAAAATCTTTGTTCCCGTATATGTAGAGTGCGGTGGTACCGATCTTGAAGGTATCGACCATATCCTCTGCACCAAGGTGTTCCGTAAGTTTGAAATGCTCAATCTCTCCCTTATCCGCGATGAAATCAAGGGCTTGATAAACTATATGAACACCCTCTTTGGCAAGGGCGCTATGGCAGACACCATCGCCTACCTCGAAAGACTTCAAAAGACCTACTAATCCGTGTTTTAATCACAGAAATCTGAAAGAAAGGAGGACACGATTGTGGCAGAAGAAACCGTACAACAGAGAAGTGAAAAATTCCGCGACACCTTGTCCTCCGTTCTTCACGAGCTCTCGAAGCGCAACCTCTCCTATGCCGAGGCGCAAATGCTTATCGGCTCGGCAGATGCAAACGCAAGTCTCTCAAAAAACACAATCCACAAGGTCATCGATGCCGATTGGATTACCGTCATCGAGGAAGCGCTCCCCTACCTGGATATCGTTGTGCGTATGCCTGGTGTGGCTATCGAGGATGTCGATGAGATTCTCCCCGTAGAAATCTCGCGCCATATCACCGAGAAATCCATTCGCCATCTTGCCCAGCATACCAATCTCATTCAGAAAATCGAAGGTGACGAAGTCACCCCCTCGCGCATTCTGAATGTCTACCACGAAGAAACTCTCTTCACCTACGAAAATAAATTCGTTAACACCCTTCTTCACCGTCTTTATGCCTTTATCGAAAAGAGATATGCACAGATTCATGGCACAAGCGGTGTCGAGCAGAACTATTCACTGGAGTATACCACCTCCTTCCAGCAGGAAACCGCCGAAGGCAAGCTTGCCAAAGGCAAAGTCTCCCTCCAGATTGAACTCACCACTCCGACCTCCGTCACCTTGACCGAGGAAGAATTGCTCGAGAACGAGCGTTATCAAAAGAACCTGGAACGCCTCGAGCGCATTCATAGCATTGTCCTTTCCTATATGGGCTCTCCCCTGGTCCGCACCCTCGGCAGAACCTTTATCCGTCCTCCCGTTATCCGTACCAATGCTATCTTAAAGAATAAAAACCTAAAAGTTGCTCTTAACCTCTGGGAATTTATCGAATCCTTTGAAAAAGTAGGCTACTACTTCTCCGAGGACGCGACGCATCAACTCCCGGCGGATAGCTATATTTCTGCGCTGTATTCCACCGTCGCTGCACAGTATCTCGATTTCTATCAGAGCATCGTCGGCGAAGAGGATATCAAGCGCGAACTCTCCCGTCGTCACTTGAGCGACATCTACCCCGAATTCGAAGACCTCTTCAACGAAGAGGACGAAGACGAGTACAACATTTATGACTCTGAATATCGTAAGCTTGTTCCCGTCTCCCGACTTCTCAATAACAAGCGCAAGCTCTCCGATGACGAAAAGCGCATGCGTATTGCTATTGCAATCGCCCTTGCCGCCGATCGCACTCTTGAGGAAAATCGCCTCGCCGAAAAGCGTCGCAAAGCCGAAGAAGAGTTGCAGAGACAGGCGGAGGAAGAAGCAAGAGCGAGAGCCGAAGCCGATGCCGAACTCGCTCGCCTTCTTGGAGAACAAGCCGCACAAGAGCCTGCGCCCGAAGCACCTATCGAAGAGGTCACTCCTGCCGAAGAGCCCGTCACCGAAGCACCCGCCGAAGAGCAAACTCTCGACACCGAGCCTGCCACCGAACAAGCACCCGAAACCTCTGACGCTGAACCTGTCACCGACAGTCATTCTGAACAAAGCGAAGAATCTCACGCCGAGCCCGCCCTCAATGGCTTCCGTCCCGAAGAGCTCGCGGTGCGCTATCGTCACTCCTTCCTGTCGAAGCTTATCCAGTCCGACAAGGAGCTTCAACAAATCTACACCGAAATCAAAAACCTTCTCCTTTCCTATCGTGGCGTAAAGGCGCGTATGAGCTTCGCCAATGAAACCTTCAAGAAGGCGAAGGTACATATCTCGAAACTGAATGTCAAGGGCAAGTCCCTGACGGTAGAACTTGCGCTCAACCCCGAGAACTATTCTATCCAGAAATATCACTTTATCGACAATTCGGCGAAGAACCCCGAGCTACCTATGATGATGAAGGTGCGTAGCGAGCGTTCGCTCCGCTATTGCCTTGAACTCATAGAAGAGCAGATGCGCGTTCTCGGTCTTGAAAAAGATGATACCTATATCGCCCAGGACTTCACCATGCCCTATGAGACAACGGAAGAGCTGGCGAAGCGTGGACTTGTTAAGGTTATCTACGGTGAAGGTACCGCCCCTGCGGACACCACCGTTGCCGATACCCTCGGACAAATCACCCCTGCCTCCGAGACAGAGCAAGCACCCGAAGCACCTATCGAAGAGGTCACTCCTGCCGAAGAGCCTGTCACCGAACAAGCACCCGAAACCCCTGACGCTGAACC
>JAFVYW010000008.1 GCA_017508465.1 Clostridia bacterium | reverse complement strand
GCCTCTGTCGTTTACAGATTAAGAGGAAACTAAGGTCAAAACCTACGGTTTTCTCTTTTTTTATTTAGGTTTTTCGTTCTATCTCCGTTTGCTCACTTGCCGTATGTATATACGCCTATCGTTCGCAAACGAAGATTTCTGTTCTAAATTAAGCGAGCCCCAAAGGCGCTTCGCACTAAGAATTCAGCATTTTAGTGAAAATTCTTATGCAATGCCAAAGTATGCTGAATTCTTAATGACTCAGCCCCTTTTTTATTATGTTCTTGCGCCCGAACAGGTGAAATAGAGAATTTGTCTCTTTTCTCCTAACGCCTTCAGGTAATCCAGCGCTATTTTTGCGCGTCCATCGTCAAACGCCACAAAGGGATCGTCCAGGAAAATCGGAGGCAACATGCCTTTGGGGTAGAGCGTGTCCACAATCGCAAGTCGCGCAATCAGAAGATACAGGTCGCGCTCGCCACGGCTCATTGACTGCATACTATGGCTTAAACCATCCGCCTTGAAGGTAAGTTTGAAGTCCTCGCCGAGATATACATCCCCCGTTTTGAGGTCGGTCAGGCTCTCTAAAATCTCGCCGAAACGCTCTCTCGTCGGACCGAGGTAAGAGGACTGCATCTCTTCCTTCGCCTGGCGGAGCTTCTCGGCGGTCTTTTCCAGAATGGAAAGACGGCGCTCTTGCTTTTGCTGTTCCGCTAACTTTTCTTCAATCATCATCTGAAGCTCTTGCAGGCGGTCACTCATCTCGTCAAGTCGCAGTTGTTTGGTCTCCTTTTCCCGAAGAGAAGCCTGATTTTGACGGATGCTTTCCGTAAGCTCATCGACACGGCGCTTTTTTTCATCTCTTTGCACTTGTGCATTCGATTTCGGTGCTTCGATAAGCGCCCGTTCTTCTTCCATGAGCGTTTTTAAACGAAAACTCTCCGCACGCAGTGCATTGTAGGGAGACGGACCGAAGGATGCATATTTTCCAAGGAATGTGCGCACGCGTGCTACAACATTTTCCGCACCTTCAAAGCCTCGGTTGAGATAAACATTGTATTTCGCATAAGCGCCCGACAGGCGCGAGAAGTCCTCGTCGACATTTACGCCATCGTAGCCGAAGCTACGAAGAAACGCGCGCACCTCTGCTCTCTGTGCCTCTGCTTCTTTCGCTTCGGCAAGATGAGAGAGTGCATTTTCTTTTTTCAACAGGAGCGCGACAAGCGCACCCGCATCCATGACATCCTCGTCCTCCATCACCTGGCGAATGACAGATGCCGTTTTCGTATCCAGCGTTGTTTTCGGGCGCAGGACGAGAAGCAGTACCCCTGCGACAATCACCAGAATGCCCACAAACAGAAGGGGCATTAAGAAAATACCGCCGACCATCAGCAAAGCGCCAACACACAAAAGAAGGAGGGAAAGAGGAAGGATTTTTTTCCTCGAGAGATACTTCGGATACTCTCCGATTTGCTCTTGCGTAATTCCTGCGAGCTTTTCAAGAGAAGAATGCTCGCGCAGAAATTGACTGTCATCCTCTGCTATGCCAGCGTTTTTGAGGGAAACCCAAAGACCTCTTTGTCTCGCGATTTCTTCTTCACTCGTTCTGCTCTGAAAACGCTCGCACAGGGCTTTGTATTCTTCGATTTCCTCGCTCGCATACCGACCGTCTGCGAACTGAACCTCATCGATTTCTTCCTCGCTTGGAACACCCGCATAAAACCTCTCGCGCAACTCTCGGATTTCCCTTTGTACTTCGGATAGCCTTTTTTGTTTCTGCTCCGCTTCGCCGAGCGCAGATGCCTCTTCGAGCATTTCCCTTTGTAAACGCTCTTTTTCTTCCTCTTCTTCTTTTATCCTGCGCTTCAGCGTTTCGATTTCGCCCGAGAGGGAAGCGAGGGCATCGATTTCGTCCTGAAGCATTCGTACTTCAACTCTGTGGTTTTCAATTTCCTGTTTTAAGGTGTCAAGGCTACCTCTTTTCGTTCGTTTGGAAAGTTCTTTTTGTTGCTCATCCAGAAGCTTGAGTGCCTCTTGCAAACCATCCATAGCACCACCCGTGCCGACCACCTCGGACAATCTGCCCATGACACTCTTGTTCTCTTTTTCATCGAAAAGGCGTTCGCTTAAGGCGAGGGTACGGAGGAAGCCTTCGGCATCAATGCCGAAAATGCTCTCACCTGGGTTTGCGCCAAACTCGGTGGTGAGAATACCGCGCGTCTCATTGTGTACGGTAAGGGTATCGCCCGATGCCTTTTTACCAAAAACGCGCTCAATACGGTAACGCGAGCCCCCCATCTCAAAGGTGAGCGAGCCACCACAGTTTCCACCATCCCACGGGAAATACCTCTTTCTGTCGTTTTCATTAAGAGAAGCTGCCTTCGTATCATTGAAGCCATAAAACATCGCTTTGATATAGGCGAGAAGTGTTGATTTGCCAAAGCCATTGTTCTGACAGAATATAGTCAAACCATCATCAAATGTAAACTTTTGGTTAGCAAATGTGCCGAAACGATGTATATGTAACTCTATAATTTTCATTATTTCCACGCCTCCCCTTTCATCGCGAGAATGCCACATTCGATGATGTCGCGTTTCTCCTCTTCCGAGAGCGTTTCATCCGAGAGGACCTGACGGATAAACTCCCCCTGAATTGAGCGGTCATGCTTTAAGTCATCGGGGCGAATGTCAATTCTCGTCTTGTTCTTCCAGTCGAAATACCAGAACTTTGATTTATAAAGTGAGGTGAAGAATTCCTCGCCCAGCGAAATTGTTGTATCCAGTTCGCCTACCATTATCATCTGTACAAGGTCGGATGACGGAATACCACGGATCGCCTCGTTTGCGCGGTCGATGACTTCTTCTTCACTTTTCGCCCCCTTTGTGTTCACCTCTATCACATGAATTGTCCTTTTACACATAGGGTAAAACCTCGGTTTGCAGTTGATGCTGTCAAAAAGCACAACGCCCTTTTCCCCCGCCTCGTCAAAACCGCGTCCCTCGGGCGTTCCCGAATAGACGGCGATGCCGCCACCACGGATTTCACGCGTGTCAAAGGAGTGATAATGACCGAGCGCAAGGTAATCAACGCCGACGCCTTCCAGCTCGCGAAGCCCGATTGTGCCCTCCGCGTCGCTGTGGTCGCCCCACTCACCGTGGAGAAGCACAATGTTCTTCTTTGCGTGGTCAATCTTAAGGGATGCGAACATACCGGGCGCTGTCTTGTTTGCGCCATGAATTCTCACATCTCCAAGGTCATAGTAACTAAAGGTGTCACCAAAGGTATAGAAGTTTTCGAGTGTCGCTCCTGTGGCTTCAAATGCATCCCCCTCGTGATTTCCCGATACATAAAAGAAGGGAATGTTCTTGTTTGAGCGGATTACCTCGCGCACACGCGAAAGCTTTCGCGGGCCGATTTTTGCCGTATCAAAAAGGTCGCCTGCAATCAGTACCGCCCCGACACCGTGTTCAATACCGAACTTAACAGAACGCTCGAAGGTTTCAATGATTTCATGAGAACGCTCCGTTACCTGTTTTGAGGCGAGATGTGTCGTTAAGGGAGAGCCGATGTGTAAATCTGAAATATGTAAAAATTTCATAGTGTCCTCCGTCATTTTTCTACCTTTATTATAACAAAAAAGAAAAGGCGCTGTCAAGAACTTGTTAGTAGTTTTCTCTTTGGTTGATAAAAAGGTGAAAAAGGTATTGAAAAATCCTTTGCGATGTGTTAAAATAAAGGAAAAAGGAGGTGTGTGTATGAATATTCGTGAACTTTCCTCGGCGCTTCTCTCCCTTTGCAGAACCGCTATTCGAGGAGATAAGCTTGACCTTTCGGGCGTTTCTCTTCCGCATTTGCAGTCTATGACCTACCGTCACGGACTTGACGGTTCTTTCTATTATATTCTTCATGACGCGGTGAAAAACGAAGAAGAACTCGAAGAATTTTCGAAAGCACACCAGCGTCTCCGCTTGGTTACTATAAAGCAGGACGGCATGCGCGCACAGCTTCTCTCTCTTTTTGAAGAAAGACAAATCCATGCTATGCCTCTGAAGGGTGACCAGATCCGACAGTTCTATCCCGAGGATTTCTGCCGTCCCTCCTCGCGTATCAATATTCTCGTCGAGAAGGAAAAACTCGCTTTGGTTGAGGAAATCATGAAGGGCGAGGGCTTTGAGGAAATCGAACGGGACGAAAACCGCATTTCTTATCGGAAATCGACCTATATCATCGTCTCTATCCATACGAGCCTTGCGAAAAGCGACCGTCCCTTTCATGCCTATTTTGATGAACTCCTCATGCGCTCCCCTCTCTCGGAGGGAAAAGAGTATATCCATGCGATCACGCCCGCGGACGCCTATGTCTGTCTGCTTGAATATGCTTATGAAAACCTGATTGAGCTTGGCGCAAGCATCCGTCTTATCATCGACCTCGGTATTTTTGCTGAACGCTTTGAAGAGTTGCTGTTGCATCGGGAAGTACGCGCAGTTTTACAGAAATTGAAGCTTTCGCGCTTTGCCGAGGTGATGTATCAGCTCTATCGCGCATGGATGGATAACACCGCACTGAACGGCTCGCTTGGCCTGCTCTCCGACCTGATTTTAGCAAAAGGCTTTTATGGTACCTTCGAGAATTATCTCGATGCGACCTATGAAAGGAAGAGCACCCTCCGCGCGATTTTCCTGCCCTTCCACCATATGCGTATCGCAGAGCCATGGTGCGTCAGTCCTCTTCTGTATCCCTTTGCGGTTTTTGGCCGCGCCTATCGCGTTCTCTTCCGCCAGAAAGACAGACGGGATGAGACCGCGCTTCCTCACCTCGCCCGCGGTCTGACAGAGCGGGAGCGCTATGCTATCTGGCGTAGCGTCGGTGTCAGAATTTGAAAGATAAAAAGCACTTATGAACGCAGTCATAAGTGCTTTTTATCTTTACGCCATATAAACTCTCTTCATTCGTACAGCAATTTTCGGTCTGTCCTGATAGTCGGTAGGAATGGACGCGATTTCATCCACCACCTCCATGCCTTCTATCACTCTGCCGAATGCCGCATACGCGCCATCGAGGTGCGGTGCGTTCTTGTGCATGATGAAAAACTGCGAGGATGCCGAGTTGGGATTATATGCTCTCGCCATCGAGATGACACCGCGCTCATGCTTCAGATCATTCGCGAAGCCGTTCTGACGGAATTCACCGACGATTTCCTCGTCTGCGCCTCCCATGCCATTTCCGAGAGGGTCTCCCCCCTGAATCATGAAGCCGGGGATGATGCGGTGAAAGGTCAGACCATCATAAAAGCCCGCCTTGACAAGCTTTTCAAAGTTCGCCACGGTCTTGGGTGCAACTTCGGGATAAAGCTCGAGCTTAATCACACCGCCGTGTTCCATTTCAATAATAACCATACTATCCTCCTTGGGTATAATTATAATATTTTTTCCATATACTTATTCTATCACAAAAGGATAAAAAAGTAAAGTACCAAATGGGAGAAAAAATGAAAGCAACCAAACTTCGTAATATCGAGGCGCTTGTGATATCCGCCCTCGGCGCTCTTGCCGCTCTCTATATCGGCGCAAAATACCTCTTTCCTCTCGCTCTGCCATTTCTGATTGGTTGGGCAGTAGCATTTCTGGTGCGCCCCATAGCGCGCAAGATTGGCGAGGGACTGCACCTGCCGACCAAGCCTATCCGGGTGTTTTTTGCCCTGTTGTTCACCGTCGGTGTCCTCTCCTTGCTTGGCTTTTTTCTCTTCCGCGTCCTCTCGGAAGCCATTCGCCTGACGCGTGATCTTGCCACATCGGATGCTTTTTCCCGCCTTTTGGTAAGTCTCTTTGCACCTTTTGAAAAGCTATTTCCTGATGGTGCGCTCGGTGGCTTTGAAGAAGGGGCAAAGGATGCTCTCACATCCCTGCTATCCACCCTCGCCCAGAGCGTCGCAGCTCTCTTTGGAAAAGTGGCAGGCGCGATTCCCGAGCTTCTCCTTTTCCTTCTTATCAGCGTAATTTCCTCCGTATATTTCTCCATTGACCTCGAGAATATCAACCAGAAAACCTTGAAAATCCTGCCTCACCGTGTCGGTGAATGGCTCGTCCGTTTCAAAGATGGTTTTCTCAAAACGGCTATACGCTACCTCTATTCCTATCTCATTTTAGGACTGATTACCTTCAGTACCATGACACTTGCCTTCGTCCTGTTCGGTGTCGAATATGCCCTCGCACTCGCTTTGCTCGTCGCCCTTCTGGATGCCCTGCCTGTTATTGGCGTCGGTACGGTCCTTGTACCATGGGGCGTTGTCAGACTTCTTCTCGGCGATACACGCCTCGGCGTATCGCTTCTCATCCTGTTTGTGTTCAACGCCATTCTCCGCCAGTTTATTGAGCCGAAAATCATAGGGGATAGCCTTGGCATATCCCCCATTCTCTCATTGGTTTTGCTCTATGTTTCGTATCGTGTCTTTGGCTTGTTCGGCGTGGTTTTAATCCCTTTATTCACCGTCATTCTGCGCGTTCTCACCGATAGCAAGGGGAAGTTCACTCTCAAAGAACACAAGCCCGCCCCCGTCGAATAACTCGCCTTTTGAAAGTGAGACGCATCGCTTTCCGCACGAAGCGATAAAGGATACCATCGCCTCACCGTCAGGATGACGCATCACATCGCCGAGAAAATAAACACAGTCCCGATACACGCCACTCGCGCCGCCGATAAATCCATACGGATAAGGCGGCAGGGAGATAAATCCCTCGCGAATGCGCAACACCTCAACCCCTCGCAAGGAAAGCGCCTTCGCAATCGACGCGTCCGAGGTAATTGCATGATACGCATCCACCACAAGCAGATTACACGCCACATATCCCTGCCTGACCTCCTGACAGGAAAGCCCTTCCGCTCTGGCTACGCGTAGCACATCATTTGCCACCACCTTGCCATGATAGAGCGTCTTGCCTACCACCTTCACGCAAAGCTTCGCCTCATCCGGATATCTGGCATAAGTGACCTCGTCACTCACGATAACCCTCTCACATGAGAGCAGAGCAGGGTAGCGTTCTGCCACCTCACGCCGTACAAGCAGGCGATTTCCAATATTCACAACATTCAGGTCGGCATGCCCGCATACGGCGGGGGAGAGAGTATCGCTCCCCCCGACCGCAAGTGGCACAAACCCCGCTTCTGTAAGCCCCTCGCGCACCTCGATCGGCGCGCGATAGTCATAAAACACATATATCATTTTCACATCTCCATTCAGATGGTGTAAAACAAAAAACGAAAAAAGACTGTCCGGAAAGGACAGTCTTTTTCATAAGAACCTTATGCGCGCTCTACCTTACCGGAGCGAAGGCAACGGGAGCATACATACACAGTAGTGTGAGTTCCGTTAACGATTGCCTTTACCTTGCGGATGTTGGGCTTCCAGGTTCTGTTTGTCTTGCGGTTCGAGTGGGATACATTGTGACCAAATGCAACGCCTTTTCCGCAAATGCTACAATTTGCCATGTTGACACCTCCTAAATTCCGTCCCGAAGGAACGAGATTTATATATTTTTTTATTTTTTTTCAGACGAATGACGAGGCAAAAATACAATCAAAATGACTGTTTTTGCACCTTTCGCTATATTTACTCAAGTATTATATCACAACTATTTGAAAATTGCAAGAGTTTTTTGAAATTTTATATAAAAATATTTTCTGTAAGCTGCGCCGCAAAAACTCACGCGTGCGCGTTTTTGTTCGCTTCGTGTCTCTGTGTTGTTTTGTGTTCGGGCTTGATTTCACCGGCACGAAGAAGACAAATTTTCGTCAGCATCGGACCGACAACCTCGTAAATCAGCACGGCGAAGAGTGTAATATTGTAAATCAGTGAACCGCCCGCAATTATATCCTTCGCATCCATCGCCATACCAAGGGCAACGCCCGCCTGGGGAAGGAGAGTGATACCGAGATACTTCACAATGGTGGGCGAGCATTTTGTCGCTTTCGAACTCAAAAACGCGCCGGTGTATTTGCCGGCACTGCGTGCGACAATATACAAAAGACCAATCACGATAATGGTAATATCGAGGAATACCAAAAGATCCAGCTCCGCGCCCGAAAGGACAAAGAAGAGAATGAAAATCGGAGCGGTCCAGCGGTCGATTCTGTCCATGAGTTCTTCCGAGAAATCACAGATATTACAGAATATCGTGCCAAGCATCATGCAAACAAGCAAGGGCGAGAAACCAAAATGCACCCCACCGATCTCAAAAGTAATTTTTGAGAGCGCTACGGTCAGAAGCACAAATGTCACCGACATCGCCATGCGCTTTGAGCGCGAGTGGAAAAGCTTTTCTGCCTGCGTGAACAAAAATCCCATCAAAGCGCCAAGAGCGAGGGAAAGGACGATATCGAGAATCGGTTCCACCGCCATAGAAATCAGATTGATTTTGCCAGCCTCCAGAGCTCTTGCAATACCAAAGGAAACCGCAAAAAGCACAAGTCCTACCGCATCATCAAGTGCAACAACGGGAAGCAGAATATCCGTCAAAGGTCCCTTTGCCTTATATTGCTTGACAACCATCAGTGTTGCCGCAGGTGCTGTCGCAGAGGCAATCGCACCGAGAACGATCGCAACAGGGAGAGGGAATTTGTCTCCCAAAATCAGATGTACAACAATTAAAACCGCATCTACAAAAATCGTTGCCATAACTGCCTGCACAATGCCGATAACAGTCGCCTGTTTACCAATCTTTTTGAGTTGCGAAAGGCGGAATTCATTACCGATGGAAAAGGCAATAAAGCCGAGCGCAATCTCGCAAAGAAGCTTAAACTGCTCGACATTGTCAAAGCTGGTAAATCCAAGTCCTTCTACCCCGAATGCACCAATGCAGCAAGGGCCGATCAGGATACCTGCGATAAGATACGCTGTTACTGCAGGTAATTGTATGAGCTTTGCAAGACGCGAAAGCATCAATCCCACAAGAAGCGCGATAGATAGCGAAAGTAAGAGTTCCATAAATCCTCCGGAAAGTCCTATGGTGGTATGTCAAAGTTGGCGTATCGCCAAGGAACAAATATATTATATTTGTCATATTTTATAAAGTCAAAAATACAACGCCTATTATCATAGCACAAACAATGAACAAATGCAAGTCTTTTTGAAAAATAAAATAAAAAAATACTCCCCACCGCGCCGAAGCGTGATGGGGAGAGAATTAACCAAGGTATTTCAGGATTTTTTCGTATTCAAATCGGCGTATGACCTCGGCATCTTCACGGTGTCCCACTTCATGCGTGGCGAGGACAATATCCGCCTCCATAGGATCTGTGACCACCTCTTGCGCCATCCACTCGAAGAACTTGCCGACATTCATATGCTCGGTAATGCGGAAGTAGTCAAGAAGGAAGGCCGCGTCCTGAAGCGCCGCGATATGCATCTCGGAATGGTTTGCCATATTGAGCCAGACAAACTCGCGCGCCATGAGGTCAATACCGAACAGATACGCCGAGGTACTGTCGGCATCGATGACGAAGGACGATTCCACCGTCTTTGGCTCAAACACCTGACCGCTGTCCCGCACATCACGCATCATGTAGCCCGCGCGACAAACGCATTGATTGAAATGCATGTCCGAGTAGACATTGTTCGTGAATACCAGATATGCCGTGTCAGGATATTTCTTCATGAAGGCATCAAAGACGATATCGTAATACTCCGAGCCACCCTTGAAGCCAGCCGTCTGGTCACCGGAAAAGGTGATACCCTTGCATTGACGATCCCACATTGTACGCCATGAAAATTCGCTGCATTTTCCGTCTCTGGTAAATCCGAGAACGGCGAGGTCAATGTCATTGACCTGTTCCCAATAGGTGAAGGCGCGGATTTTCTTGCCCTCTGGCAGAGGCAGACGCGAACCGCGCGGCAAAACACCGACGCCGCCCTGCGCGCTTGCTTCGGAGAGGGGAAGGGCAATCTGATACATCTCTTTATCAATGTATACTCGTCCGACCTTGCCGCGGAGCGTCTCTTTGAGTTTCTCTTCAAAGTATCCGCGAAGAAATGCTACCGTCTCTTCGTTAAGTCTGGAACGACGGCTTTCCACCTCATCTTCCGTTTCCCTGTGTGTTCGCATACGATTGAACTTCGTGAAGCGGAATACGCGGCTTCCCTCAAAGGCATAAGAGGTATAGGAAAGGTAGAGCTGTAAAAGGAGAAGGGGAGAGGCATCCATGTGCGAGAGAATGAAGCGGATGTCATTTTTATCTTCCGCACGGCTGACAAGGTAATTGAGTTCGCGAAGCACCGCTCCGCCCCCCTTGCCTTCGTAAAGCGCCGTCACCGCGAAGGGAACATCTCCCTTTTTCAGCGCACGCTCCACCGTCGAATATACAGAGCCGTTACCACGCCCACGCATCGCCTGAAGAAATTCTTCTTCCTGTGCGTTCACGGGCTTCAGGTGAATATGATGAAGCAAGCCCTGGAATATCTTTTTCTTTTCATAGCATTCGGCGAGGTTGCACTTGCCGTCTGCAATCAGCTTGTGAATGAGAGCAGTGAGCATTTTCCTATCGCCGTTTTTGAGGTGCAAATCCGAAAGGTCTTCACTGCCATACTTGCGATACTGTATCTCTGCGCACACCTTGACGACATCCGAAAGCCAGAGCGCGTCGCAAAAATCGACCACACCCGTGTCGACAAACAGGCGAATCGCGGTGTTCTTTGACTTGGGCGCGCAGGGGAGCTTACCATATTCGCGATAATATGTCAGTACCACCTCATATTGCTCTGTCGAGAGGGGACGCGACGCGTTCAGAAGCGCTTCCACAAGCGACAAAAGAACCTCCTTCGCCTCTTCCTCGCAGAGTATCGAATAGTCACGAAGGGGGACTTCCTCGCGAAAGGCGCATCTCTCGAAATCCTCTTCAAAACGAGAATAATCGGGACTGTCAAAATTCCCGAAGCCATAAGTTCTTGTATAGTGAATGAGTTGGTCAAAAAGGCGTTTTACGCGGGAAAGCTTTTTTACACTTTCAGGAAATCCGCGATAAAAAGACGGTGGCACGCGGCGACCGAGCTCGTTTGATACAAATTCGAGCAAATCCTCCGACGCATATTCTCCACCGCGCACAATGCGGATGCCGAACATGTTTGCCATCGCAAACGCGTACTCAAAAGCATGCTCTGATGCTTCTTTGCCCACAAGATAGCCCTTGGCAAACAAATAATGAACAAAAACGCTTTTCATTTTATCCCTCCTCAACTAAAATAAAAGGTGGGCGGATGAAAACTTCGGATTATCTATCCGGTGCTCTACCGTTGAGCTACCTGCCCCGAGGGACAGGGTGGGATTCGAACCCACAACCTCCGGCACTTTCAAGCAAAGAAGTAAACCCGAATAGCAACCGCCCTTGTGAAAATATGGCACTCTTTTCCAATTTGAATCATGAAGTAAGCACCATTAGCACATTTTTATTATACACAAATAAATCTATTTTGTCAAGTCATATGTTCAGTACAAAAAAGAGGCACCCATCAAAAACGGATGCCTCCTGAAATGCTTATACCTTTTTACCGTGGCAGTCTCTGACTTCCTTGACGCCGACGCGATCGCTGTTGGATTTTTGTTTCTTTGCTTTTTCAATGGCCGCGTATTTGTCGGGGGCAGAAACGAGATATGTTCCGCCATCATTGAAAACGACTGTGTATTGTGCCATAAGAGATGACCTCCTCCGTTGTTGTGTACTCATTATAACATAGGCGCGATGGATTGTCAAGAACGAATGCCCTGTTTGCGGGAAGATGATAAAAAGGAGAAATTTGCACTTTTTCTTGATTTACTCTTGACATTATCTGAAATTTGTGTTATAATTCGAATGTTAATTTCAAAGGGGTATAGCCAAGCGGTAAGGCACAGGACTTTGACTCCTGCATTCGTTGGTCCGAATCCAGCTACCCCTGCCATGATGAGTGTCTGATTTAGATGCAGGCACGAAAAAACGAGAAAAGCGGAGATTTCGAGAGATTTCTCCGCTTTTTTCGACTCTGAAGTTTTTCGAAATTTTGTAGATGCATTTCGGGCATTTTCGGTCTGTAGACAGATTCG
>JAFVYW010000007.1 GCA_017508465.1 Clostridia bacterium | reverse complement strand
GTTTTTCCTCGCTTGAAAATATTTTATTGCCCGTGACGGATTCCAACCGACGCCTTTGTAAACAACGCTCTCCCTTAAGCTAACCTGGGCATATAATTCTTATGGTGTCAATACGGAAATGAGTTCCTTTGATGCGCGCAATTTCTTCAGCGCGCGCCATTTAGTCATCTCCACCTGTTTGCGCGTCTTATCATACAGCCTTCCATACTCCCCGACAGAAAATGTGCCGAGAATGCAGGAAAGAAAGACGCGATATTCTTCGTCCGACAGAATAGGACGCACAACCTGACGAATACGATCCACGGCATCCTTACGGATTACGCTCGCCTCAATACCCACATAGGAACAAAGGGCATCGACATCGACAGCAGCGGGCGCTATCTCGTGCGAACGCTCAATCTGCAGTTTTTTCAATGCGTTAATGACGCATCTCTTCGCGTATGTGCCGAAAGAGGCCGCGCCCTCACTCGACCAATGAAGTACGGCATTATGAAACGCCTCATTGGCAAGAGATCTCGCATCAGAATCCTCTTCCCCCCTCGCATATCTGGCGAGAGACGACAGGATCATCGGTGTGTACATATGAAAGAGAGCATCAAACGCCGACGCGTCGCCTTCCCGATATGCATAAATGAAGGCTTCAATTTTATCCATTACTTCGCTATGCATCGAGTATACTCCCGTCACCATACCTTATTTCTATTATACTTTTTTGTTTTGATTTGTCAATACTTTTTTTAGAAAAAATATGAAAAAATTTAAAAATTTAGACATTTTTTTGTAAAATTCGTCAAAAATCACAAGAAAATGTTAATTTTTTAGTTCAAATAACCAATTCTTCCTGTGGCGGAGAACAAAATGCCGCGATAGACGCTGTCGGGGCGTGTTTCATAATTGTTACGAATACGCTCCGCCTCCTCGCGCGATGCAGTAACCATCGTCAGGGAAAAACGCTCTCCCTGATTATCGGTCGCAGAGAGAAAAACTTCAAAACGACGATCTTCTCTTTCGCGGATTTCGGAAAAAATAGTGGTATCGGAATTCTGGAGCGTCAGATGACGCATGACACTCTGTGTCACACGCTCGCGGAAGGTTTCGTCAAGCATATCATAAAGCTCGGCACTGATAAATCTGCCACTTTCGCTAATCATATAGTAGCGCTCTTCTTCCTGTGCATCAAGGTAGATGTGCTTGTCCGCGACAAGCTCAACAAGACATTCTTCAAAATCAATAGAGATCGACTCGATGTTCTCATACATAATCTTCATCAGTGTGGAACGATCAATGGGGTAGCGAATGGTGTCAAGCAGGAAGAGGATGAAAATTTTTATATCGGTTTTAGAGAGAAATTTATAGGGTTTTTTCTTTGCCATATTTTGTCCTTATTAAGTGCATTAAGGGCTCGCCCCATAGGGAGAGCCCTTGATTTTTGATTATTCAGCAGGAAGATACTTCTTGTAAGAACGAAGCTTCGCATCGGTGAACACAAAATTACCGAATCCATCGGTCGTTACCTTGCGCAACTGCTTTGCGATATATGCACCATTCTGATTGAAGAGTACAGGAATGACAGGCGCATCGGTAACAAGAAGGATTTCTGCCTGACGAAGAAGCTCTTCGCGCTCTTTTCCGTTCTTATTCATCGCTTCCTTAATGAGATTATCATAAGTTTCGTTCTGATAAGCGGCGATGTTTGCGCGGGAGACAGGCGCATTGGTTTCTCCGGAGAATACAACGCCATTACCATTCATTTCAGATGTGAAAGCGCAGAGGGCAACAAAGGGATCGGTGGAGTACATCTGCAGGTCTACTGCGATGCAATCGTAATTGCGGATGCCATAGGAAGCATCGCGGATGAGCTTCTGAATACCATCATCATCGAATTCGTTGGTGACTTCACCCTTTTCATTCTTGAGTTCGGTATGAATGGACTCGGCGTACTGGATTGTAACAGTAAAGCCAAGCGCTTCCCAGTTTGCTTTTGCAATTTCGGAGATGGCACGGCTGACCGCGTCATTGGCAACGGTGAGAGTGAAGGCTTTGGAGATGCCTGCAATATCCGCCTTGGCAAGCTCGGCTTCCGCTTCGGCAAGTTTTGCTGTGGTGGAAAGTGTTCCGATGTCAAAATCTTTGTCCATCGCATCGGGGAGAAGTCCTGTCGCCGCTTTACCAAAGGTTACTGCAGCGGCAATCGCCTCTCTGTCAAGCGCGAGCGAAAGCGCATAACGGACATGAGCATCAGCGAAAAGGGGATTCTCTGTATTGAATACATAGGAGTATGTAGAAAGGCTATCTGCCATGGTCGCCTTTTTCTTGTTTTCCTTAAGGTCAGCAAGATCGGGGTTTCCGATAAAGAAAATGGTCTTGCTCTCAATGGAAGCATAGGTCAGCTTTACCTCCTCATCATTGTTCCAGAAGGTCGCGACCGTCCAAGGTCTTACAAACTTATCCTGATTCTTTGCGGTGGTGGGCTGATGATAACCTTCGTTGCGGGCGAGGGTGAAGGCGCCTTTGGTGTCAAACTGTGCGACACGGAAAGGACCATTGGTGGTGCAGGATGCACCAATCTTCGACCAGGTTTCCGGAGCGGCAGAGACAGTGGGCTGATATACCGGAGATGTCGCAACCGATGCAAGATTTTTAAGAATCTGCATAGGATCCTGACCTTCAAGATAACTAATAGTAATTTCATAAACGCCGGTACGCATCGCACCAAAGGTATTGATATCGGCAGTTCCCTGTTTTACTTCAAGGG
>JAFVYW010000084.1 GCA_017508465.1 Clostridia bacterium | reverse complement strand
GCAAGATCGAAATCTCGAATGTGGATGTCACTTATACTGCCGTTTACTATGACCCCGAACTCATTGGTGCGGAATACTTGAAACACGCCTATGATCGTCATCTTATGGGATATACCGAAAAGAGCAACCAGAACGAGAATGAAGGTAGCACGCTTCATACGGCGACGATGCTCTATACTCTTGTATGGCACGAACACGAAAATCCTCAGGGCAGTGCTCTCGTCAATCGTATCGTGGAGCATTTTACCAATGTAACAAGCCCCAACAAAGCCCCCGCCTTCGATGCTTGCTGTTATTGGAACTATAACCCGATGTCAGCTTCCGTTGCTCTCGCGAGAACCACTCCTTCTATCTGGAATGCGATTCCGACGGATATCAAGCTTCGTCTGCAAACGATGATGCTCGCCTTCTCCTACCTTGAGTCCTTAGCGACCTCCGACTATAACAACTACGGTACAGGTCCCTGGATGAGAGGAAACTATGGCAAAGACTGGAATCCGAACTATCGTCTTGCGAATGTTCCTGTCATGGTTTATGCCACCTACTTCTTTGGTGAAGGCGATATTGAACTTGGCGCAGAAACAATCAATAATAACCTCAAGTCTTTTGACGAAAACGCCTATACAGAGATAATCAATACCTTCACAAAATATGGCTGGCGTCGCGCCGTTATCTGTTGGACCACGGAGGGACAAATCTCTACCGACGGCAAGAATATGCAGGGCGCAAGCGCGAAAGAACTTCTGATTAACGGCGGTCACGCGGTCGGTGAGGATATTTCAAATGCTTCTGATTTGAAAGTACCTCTCGGTTCGGGCGGTGGCGTCGGCAACAAAGATATACACGGTTATCCACATGACTATCTCTATAAGACATTTACGCTTGCCGAGCCTGAAAAGATCGTTCAGCATCTTCTTTGCTACAACTATGGTGGCACCACTCTGCCGAGTGGCACATACCTTGCCTCTACCTTCAAGATCGTACAGAGCAGTCATTTGTACGACAAAGACGGTGACGGTATCAAAGAGGTTGTTGCTTTCATCATCGACAACACCTCATCCCCCTATGAAGGTATGCCCGGTATGATGACCGAATTCGCATCGGGCGACCGTTCTTCCACAAGCTATACCACACACGATTTCGTTCTGACCACCATTATGTTGAGTTGTGTTCGCTCCATGGAGCTTTACACCACTGAAAACGGTAAGAAAATTCCTCTCTATAACGAAGACGGTACCGAGAAGGTTCTCTTTGATTATACAAAGAATGAAAAACTCTGGAATGTCATTCAGGTCGGTAACGAAGACCACATCTATAAATTCATTCACGGCTATCAGTCCTATTCGACCGGTTCTTACGGTGAAGCGTTTGATGTTGGTTACGAAAAGAATGCCGGTGCAGATTACTGGGTATGTAAATCCATCTGGCGCACTCACATGATGAAGGATGGAACGCTTCCGATTGCAGAAAGCTACGGCGTTCCACAGGAAATGAACACATGAAAAAAATTATTGTTTTGCTCATGACAGTGCTTCTCGGGTTTCTCTCCTTCAGCGCATGTGGACAAGAGGAAGAAACAGATAAACCCGAAGAGAATAAACCTACCTATACAATAACCTTCGATATTGGCACGAAAAAAGAAACGCAAACCGTAAAAGAAGGCGACATGCCCGTGCCACCCACCATCCCCGATGCCGACTTCGGCACGCTCGTCCGCCGTCATACAGGCTGGGATAAGGAGATTGTACCCACTATGGAAGATATGACCTATACAGCAACCTTTGAAACTGTCGATAAGACCTATACCGCCACCTTCGTTTTGGCGGATAAGAGCATTTCTCTTGAATTTCTTGCGGGCACGGTTCCTGTTCCTCCCGATGTCCCCGACTATAATGGCGCGACCTTTGCCCTCTGGGATAAACCCCTCGAGATCGCAAACGAAGATGTTACCTTCCATGCCATTTATACCAAGGTTGTGGGCAAGCGCGCGATGGAAATCGCATGGGCAGAGGGACTCTGGCATTATCAGAAACACGGCTTCCGCGATATGCAGGCGGCCACATCCATTCTCTCACTTGCTATTGAAGAGCATGAAAATCCCATAGGCACTCTGGTGCGCGACCGTCTGATTGAACATCTGACGAGCTATGTCACCAAGGACGGGGCCCCCGCCTTTACCGCCTCTTGCCTTTGGGATTACGGCATTACCACCGCTGTTATTGCAGTGGTTCGCGATACGCCTTCTGTCTGGGATAATCTCCCGACGGACACCAAGCTCCGCATCGAAACCCTGATGCAAGCATTTATCTATCTCGAATCCTTCGCGACATCTGACGAGAACGATTATCGTACAGGTCCCTCCCTCGGCGGAAACTATCGTAAGACATGGAACCCCAACTACCGCCTCGCGAATGTTCCCGTCATGGTTTACGCGACCTACTATTTTGGCGCAGGCGATATCAACAAAGGCGCTGCCCGTGTCAATGAACTTATCCGTTCCTTTGATGAAAATGTCTACAACGAAATGATTCACCTTTTCATTCGCTACGGTTGGCGTGATGCGTCAAACTGCTGGCGCACCGAAGGACCGATAATCACCGATGCTGATGGCAATCAGACACAGGCGAGAGGGGCGAAGGAGCTTCTCGTTTATGGTGGCGTTGCCTATGGAAAAGACACCTATGACCAGACCAAAATCACCTATTGTGGAGAAGGAAAGGGTGTCAATAACGGCAATAAAGATTATCTCTACAACAAAATTCCTCTCACCGAACCACAGAGAATTATGGAGCATCTGTTAAGCTACAATTATTCTGGCGGCGAAGTGAAAAACGATCATTGGTGGGATGTTGACGGTGACGGCGTGAAAGAGTGCGTCGCATGGATTTTAGACGATACCGAGACGCCCTACCTCGGCATGACGGGCATGATGCTCGAATTCGCCTCGGGAAATCGTTCCTCCACCGCCTATTGCGACCATGATTTTACCATGGTTGTTGCTCTCCTTGGCGCATCCTCGATTCTGCCGCGTTATACCGAGGTGGATGGCGTGAAGGTACCAATGCGCGATGGAGAGGGAAATCTCGTTCCCCTTTATGATCCTACCACATCAGATACCCTGTGGAATATGATACAAATTGGCAATGAAGACTTTATATATAAATTCATCCATGGCTACCAATGCTATTCGACGGGTTCCTATGGCACGGCACAGGACAGACATAGCGAAAGCGAAGCTTCGCGAGGCTACTGGTCTATGAAATCCTTGTGGCGCAATTACTTCCTACCGAAAGGAACCATTCCTCCGGCAACTTAAAATCAAAATATTATATAATTTGAAAGGTAACAAAAAATGAAAAACACGATCAGGCTTTTACTTGTTGTCCTCTCGCTCCTCCTTGTCTTTACTCTCGGTGCGTGTGACGAAACACCCGACACCGGTAGCGGAGAAGGTAATGGAGAAACAGAGACCATCGACAGAACCGACCCCTCCGCAGGCGAGTATCAGATTCGCTTCTTCCTCGGTCCGAACTCTGTTATCCACTATTACAACGAGGGCGAAACCATTGTTCCTCCCGAAACCCTCCCCCCCTACGAAACGAGCCGTTCCAGCTATGTTTTTGAGAGCTGGGAAGGCGTAGAATTCAAGACCGTAACAGGCAACGCCGCATACCATGCAAAATACAAAGAAGTCCTTAATTATTACACTGCCACCTTTGTGGTCGCTGGTGTGGAAAAGAAGGTACAGACCATTTGTGGCGACTACCCCAAAATGCCTGCAATATCCGAATTTGGCCTCGGAGATTTCGTTCAATTCGTCTGCTGGGATAAAGAAAACAAAGCATTTACCGAGGATGTTACATTCACCGGTATTACGACAAAGCTCTTCGATGCGGAAACCTTCCTCGCAGCCTATCAATATGGCCTTCTGATTTATCCCAGCAAATTAACGGAAAACGACAATAAAACCACTGTAACAGCACTTGCACTGAATGTGCTTATGATGGAAGAGAATCAGAATCCACAAAGCGCAATTGCAGATCGGATTGTAGAGCATTTTGTAGCGTTTACAACAAAGGATCAGGCTCCCGCATTTGATGCTTCCTGTAACTGGAACTACTCTCCTCACACGGCTTCGATCGCTCTGGCAAAAGCAACACCCTCCGTCTGGAACAAGATTCCCGCCGATATCAAGCTTCGTCTGGACACCATGATGAGAGCATTCGCTATGCTCGAATCCTTCGCAACCTCCGACTACAATAACTATGGTACAGGCCCTTCGATGAAGGGTAACTATGGCAAGGGCTGGAACCCGAACTACCGTCTTGCGAATATACCTGTTATGGTGTTTGCTACCCATTATTTTGGTAATGGCGATATGGATGCCGGTGCCGAATATGTCAACGATTTCCTCAAAGGCTTTGATGAAGCGGCTTATACTGACATGGTCAACACCTTCCAGAAATACGGCTGGCGTCGTGCCTCTGTTTGCTGGACATCGGAAGGACGCACTTCGACCGATGGCAAGAATATCAAAGGACTCAGCGCAAAAGAACTGATGGTTCACGGCGGTCAGGCGGTTGGCGAGGACACTCCCACCGATTCCGACCTTCTTGTAGCCCTTGGTACCGGTGTTGGCGTTGGCAACGGTGGAAAAGATTACCTGTACAAAGGCTATGCCCTGAATGAACCTGCTGGTATCATCCGTTCTCTCCTGATGCATAACTACGGTACAGGCGATCTCACCAAGACGAACGAACAGGCATCTACCTTCCTTGAAGTCAAGTCGGATCACTGGTACGATAAAGATGGCGACGGTGTGAAAGACCGTGTTGCATGGATTCTTGACGAGTCCTCCTCGCCTTATGAGGGACAATATGGCATGATGAAGGAGTTCGCCTCGGGCAACCGTTCCTCCACAGGCTATTGCTCGCATGACTTTGTTCTTACTGTGACCTTGATTTATAATGCAAAGATTCTTGGCATCTACGATCTCGCAACAGATACCTATACCGACAGAAATGGTGTCAGCCTTCGCGAAGCTATTATCGTAGGTAATGAGGACTTCCTCTACAAAAACGAAATTGGTTACCAGGGCTATGCAACCGGTTCTTATGGTGAATCCACAAAGTCGCACTCCGAAAAGAACGAAGGTAAGGCAAGTTACTTCTCCCTCAAGGCACTCTGGCGTAATGTCATGAAGCCCGAACTGGAAAGCACTCTTGCAGAATAAAGCAGTGCAAAAGCATGGTAATCATCCAAAAAGCGAAGTGTAATATGAAAAACAGAAGCGCATGCAGGGCAATCGTTCTGATACTTTTGCTTTGCACACTGGCACTTATGATTGCTTCCTGCGGAAAAGAGCCCGACACAGAACAGGGCAAAAACGATAATACAACGCAAACCATCGACAGAACACAACCTTCCGCAGGAACATATAAAATCCAGTTTTATCTTGGAAATACCCCGAATTACATCACGCACTATTACAACAAGGGTGAAACAATCACCCCGCCCACTGACATTCCCGCTTACATCACCACCCGTGAAACCTTTTATTTTGACGGATGGGACGGCGTCGAATTCGGGATAGTGGAAAAAGACGCAAAATATCAGTCAGCTATCAGACGCGAGTACAATTATTATACCGCCACCTTCTGTGTGGATGAACAGAAAATTGAAAAGAAGACAATCTGCGGCGATTACCCCAAAGCCCCGGATGAAACAGAGCTTCAACTCGCTCAGGGCGAAAACTTTGTCATGTGGGATACCGTTTTAGAAGCCTTCACGCGGGATGTTACCATCACCGCCATTACTACCAGGTATTTCGACAAAGCGTATTTTGCAGAGACCTACAACAAAGACCTCCTGATTTATACATCCTCCGTAGATAAGAACGATAGCGAAAATCAGACGCTCGAAAACGCGACGGCTCTCGCGTGCCTTCTGTACGAAGAAAATCAGAACCCCAAAAGGGGGGCTGTCGCCAGACGCATTGTAGAGCATCTGACTGCCGTTGTCTCGAAAGAACAGGCACCTGCATTTGATGCTTGTTGCTATTGGAGCTATGCCGTCCTTGCAGGATCGGTTTCCCTGGCAAAAGCAACACCCTCCGTGTGGAACATCGTTCCCTCGGATATTAAGCTTCGCCTGGATGTTATGATGCGCGCATTTGCCTATCTCGCGTCCTTTGCTACATCGGATGATAATCAGTATCTGACTGGTCCGGGAATGAAAGGGAACTACAGTAAGGTCTGGAATCCGAACTACCGTCTGGCAAACATTCCAATAATCGTTTATTGTACGCATTACTTCGGAAACGGAGATATGCATCTGGGCGTCGACACCGTGAACAGTATCCTGAAAGGTTTCAATGAAAACGAATATAATGATATGGTCAATCTTTTCAGCAAATATGGTTGGCGTCGTGCATTGATTACCTGGACCGCCGAGGCTCGCACCTCGACCGACGGCAGGAATATTCAAGGAAAGAGCGCAAAAGAATTGTTGCTCTACGGTGGTCAGGCAGTCGGTGAGGATACCTCGAAAATCTCCGACCTTCTCGTTCCCCTCGGCAACGGTAAGGGCGTAACCAACGGCGGTAACGATTATCATTATGGAGGCTATGGCCTCGACGAATGCGATAGCATTATC
Source organism: Clostridia bacterium (assembly GCA_017508465.1). GTDB lineage: Bacteria > Bacillota > Clostridia > Oscillospirales > CAG-272 > UBA1740. Next base: position 7,812 of record JAFVYW010000084.1, on the reverse strand, counting down.
CGCGCTATGATTCGTTGCAACTATGGCAACGATAAGGGTTTATTCAACGAAGTCAAATCGGACCACTGGTACGATAAGGATGGCGACGGTGTGAAGGATATCGTCGCGTGGATCAACGGTGATCTTACCTCTCCCTATCAGGGACAATACGGTATGATGCGCGAATTTGCTTCGGGCGACCGTTCCTCCGCGGGCTACTGTAAGGCAGACTTCCTGCTCGTCAATACCATGATTTACACATGTAAGCTTCTTAAGATCTATGACCTCTGGACGGATGATTATACCGATGCAAATGGTATCAGCATCCGTGAGGCGGTCCTTGTCGGAAATGAAGATTTCCTCTTTAAAGTAGAGAATGGCTATATAGGCTATGCCACGGGCTCCTACGGTGGTTATGTCAGTGAGTATTTTGAAGTCAATGAGGACAAGGGAAGTTACTTCTCCCTCAAACACTTCTGGCGCAATCACATGTTGCCATCTCTCGAACAGACGCTTTCAGTATCATAAAAACTAACAATTGTTTACAAAAAACACACTATAACAGAAATCACTGTTAAATTTGCAAATGAGAGGTATATCAGATGCGTATATCCCCCCTTATCAAGTTTTTTTGCATTATTTCTCTGATATGCATGATGCTATTCACCGCGCTGTCCTGCGGTAAGGTGCCGGATGACGAAGTAACGCCTGGAACAGGCGAAAACGAGGGCAACACCGATAAGACACCGGATGAGGACGAAAGCAAAGAGCCTGTCGACCGCACCGATCCCTCTGCGGGTAGCTATCAAATCCATTTCTGCCTCGGTGAAACGGCCGTTTTTGTCACCCACTATTACAATGCAGGCGAGACAATCACGCCCCCCGAAACTCTCCCGTCTCTCGCGCTTGGCGCGGAAGTCTATGTGTTCGATGGTTGGGATGGCGTATCCTTTGCTACGGTCAGTGGAAATGCTACCTATCGCTCCAAGGTGAAGATTGAGGCGAATACCTATACCGTCACCTACGCGATTGGTGAGAAGAAGGTAGAGGTCAGTACCTTGGTCGGCACCGCGCCGCGTGTTCCGGATATCAGTGAGTTTGATCTGGAAGAGGGAACACAATTCTGCGCGTGGGATAAGACAATCGAAAAATATGATTCGGACGATACTGTATATGGCATCGTTACCAGGTATTTTGATCCGACATATTTCCTTGCCGCATATAAAAGACCTCTTCTTATTTATCCTTCCACCTTGAGCGGAAGAGATAACGGTAACTCTTCGACCAATAATGCAGCGGCGCTCACCTGCCTTCTGATTGAAGAAAATCAGAACCCACAGGGCGGAGCAGTTGCAAAACGCATTATTGAACACCTGACGGCAGTTGTCCAGAAGGACCAGGCGCCTGCGTTTGATGCCTGCTGCTACTGGAGCTATGCCCCGCACAGCGGTTCGATCGCGATGGCGAAGGCGACACCTACCGTCTGGGATAATGTTCCCATGGATGTCAAGCTTCGACTGGATGTTATGATGCGTGCCTTTGCCTATCTCGAATCCTTTGCGACATCCGACTTCAACGCCTATCAGACAGGTCCCGGCATGCTCGGCAATTACAGTAAAACATGGAATCCAAACTATCGCCTCGCAAACATTCCCGTTATGGTTTATGTCACACACTATTTCGGTAATGGTGACATGGTTGAGGGAGCTGAAACGGTAAACACCTACCTGAAAGCCTTCAACAACGATGAATATGACGATATGATTGACCTTTTCCTCAAGTATGGCTGGCGCCGTGCAATGATAACATGGACGGCAGAGGCGCGCGTTTCGACGGATGGAAAAAATGTACAGGGACTCAGCGCCAAGGAATTGATGGTTTCTGGTGGTCAGGCAGTCGGTGAGGATACCTCCACCGCCTCCGACCTGAGGGTTGCTCTCGGTTATGGCGTCGGCGTTGGCAACGGTGGTAAAGACTACCTTTACAGTGGCTTTACGCTCGCCGAAAGCGATTGGATTATCCGCTCCCTGCTCATGCATAATTATGGCGATAACGGCATCTCCACAAGCAATAAAAACGCTTGCTTCCTCGAAGTCAAATCCAATCACTGGTACGATAAGGATGGCGATGGAAAGAAAGACCTTGTCGCCTGGATTATGGGTGAGAATGATACATCACCCTATGAAGGCCAGTATGGTATGATGAAGGAATTCGCCTCGGGCAACCGTTCCTCCACAGGCTATTGCTCGCATGACTTCCTTCTCACTACAACCATGATTTATACCTGTAAGGTGCTTGGTATTTATGACCTTGCTACGGACGAGTATCAGGATCCCAACGGTATAAATATCCGTGAAGCCATTCTCGTAGGCAACGAGGACTTCCTCTTCAAAAATGAACAGGGCTATCAGGGATATGCGACAGGCTCTTATGGCGAGTCGACCTCCTCTCACTCCGAAAAAAGTGAGGACAAGGGAAGCTATTTCGCCTTAAAATCCCTCTGGCGCAATATCATGAAACCCGAATTGGAAGAGGTCCTCAAAAAATAATTGACCAACGGAAAGTTAGGAAAAACAAATGAAAAGAACACTTCTTCTCGCGCTCACTCTCTTCACTATCGCATTTTCCCTGATTGCATTTTCGTCATGCAAGAAGGAAGAGAAATTCGATATTATCTTTATGGTGGAAGGGCAACAGTACTCCATAATCACCACCTCGGGTAATAGAATGATTCCTCTGCCCCCCGAACCAAAAAAGGAAGGATACACCTTCCAGGGATGGTTTTATGACGAAGAATACTATCTTTATCCATTTGATAATACCGCATGGGAGGACGCGCCCCTTGTGTCGGATATCACCGTCTATGCAAAGTGGAAGATTGTAGGCGCATGCCCTGTATGTACTCCTGGCGCATTTACCGTTATCGAAGAACCTACATGCACCAAAGAGGGCGTGGAAGAAGCCACCTGCACCGAGTGCTTCGAAAAAGTCTATCGCGCGATTCCTATGGTTGCGCACACGCCTTCAGAAGAAAAAACGGTGGACAATGTAGTCGAAGCGACCTGCGCTAAGGAAGGTACTTATGATGAGGTGACTGTCTGCGCGGAATGTGGTACAGAGCTTGCACGCGAAGAGAAAACGGTAGAGAAAACCGCACATACGCCTGACGATGCCGTTTGGGAAAAAATCGTCGAGTCGACCTGCACTGCGGAGGGCTCTTATGAAAGCGTTGTCTACTGTTCCGCCTGTCACACCGAACTCTCGCGCGAGAAATGCACGATTGAATGCAAACCTCATGATGTAGAAAATAATATCTGTTCGATGTGTAAAGGCGATTTCCTGACTTATGAATATTCGGAGGTTCTTGATGGCTATATCGTCACAGGAGCAGCGCAGAATACCTATTCCACTATCGTTATTCCTTCGAGATATGAAGGAAAAGCCGTTCGTGGCATCGGCGCAGGCGCTTTCCGGGACTTCGTGAACCTGAAGAAGATTGAAATCCCCTTTAATGTCACAGACATTGGCGAGAATGCCTTTTCAGGTTGTAGCGCGCTTGCGAATATCACATACCACGGAAAGCTTAAGGAATGGGAACTCGTCGCTATTGCACAAGGAAACGATTGTCTGAAGGCAATCACTCCCTATTGCACCAATAACTTTACCGATTGGATGCCCTTCTGACGCTGTCCCCGTGCCCCGCTTTTCAATATCAGATGAACAAATAAAAGAAGGAAAGAGTCAGGCTCTTTCCTTCTTTTATTTAAATTATGAGAAAAACTCTTTGGTAAAGTAGATTTCCTTTTTGGGAATGGAAAACTCCCTGCCATCAAGATAGGACAGAATACCACCGTCCGTACGGAATGAAAAACGCAGACGATAGGAGCAGAGCGCCTGATACTTGTAGCCCTTTTGCCTGTCCTCTTTGTTCTGACCATATTTACCATCCCCGAGCAGCGGATGTCCGATATGCGCGAGATGCGCTCGTATCTGGTGTGTGCGGCCTGTCAGAAGCTCCACCTCGAGAAGCGCCATATTGTCCTTCTTCGCGATGACTTGATATCTCGTGCGGATTTCTTTTGCGCCCCGCGGCGGATTTTTATCAAACACGCGTACCTGCTTTGTTTTTTCATCCTTCAGAAGATAGCCATAAAGCGTCGCGCTCTTTTCTCTCGGAATGCCATGCACAACACAGAGATAGAACTTGTCAAGCTCGCGCTCCTTGATTTTTTCGTTCATAATCCGAAGCGCTTCAGCGGTCTTGGCACAGATGACAATGCCAGAGGTATTTCGGTCAATCCGATTGCAGAGCGCAGGCGCAAAGCTCTGCTCTTCGGCAGGATTGTATTCACCTTTTTGGTATAAATACGCCTGTATATGCATAATCAAGGTGTTGTTTTTTGTATCCTCGTCCTCATGGACACTCACCCCTGCGGGCTTATTTACCAGGAGAATGTTTTCGTCCTCGTAAATGATTGAGAGACTCACATGAATATCCCCGAGCGGACAATCCTCACTCGTCTCTCCAAAAAAGAAAGGCGCGAGGAAGAGCTGCAGGGTGTCCCCCTCTTCAAGAATGACCGATGCCTCTGTGCGCTTTCGGTTTCTTTTGATTTTCTTTGTGCGTATTGATTTATAAAGCAGACTCTGCGGAAGATCAAATGCCTTGGTCAGAAATTTGTCGAGCCTTTGTCCCGCATCGTTTTTCTTTATGATAACTTCTTTCATTTTACCTTTTCAAAGAAGAAGGGCTCGACAAACAAGCCCTTCTCAAAAATTATTTTGTGCCGAAAATGCGGTCGCCCGCGTCACCAAGACCGGGAACGATATAGGCATGCTCGTTGAGGCATTCATCGAGTGCCGCGACATAAATATCGACATCAGGATGCTCGTCCTGTACCTTCTTTACACCCTCGGGTGCGCCGACAAGGCACATGAGAAGGACATTCTTTGCACCGCGCTTTTTCACCATCGTGATAGCGTCAGATGCCGAACCGCCTGTTGCAAGCATCGGGTCCACAACAATCACAAGTCTCTCGCCAATGTCGGGAGGCATTTTGCAGTAATACTCCACGGGAAGATGTGTTTCGGGATCGCGATAAAGACCGATATGTCCTACACGCGCCGAAGGAACAAGCTGGAGCAGACCATCTACCATGCCGAGACCAGCGCGAAGAATCGGAACAACAGCGAGCTTTTTGCCGGCAATTTTCTTCATTTTCGCCTTACATATCGGCGTCTCTACTTCAACCTCTTCGAGAGGAAGATCGCGTGTGATTTCATAACCCATCAAAAGAGAGATCTCGTTGAGAAGCTCACGAAATGCTTTTGTTGAAGTGTTTTTGTCGCGCATAATGGAAAGCTTATGCTGTACCAAGGGATGATCGATAATATGAAGTTCACTCATTTTATATATCCTCAACTTTCTTTTGAAAATCCTTGCATTTTTCTTTTATCTGTGTTACAATGGATGTATCAGTCCTCTGCCATCAGTTCTCTGGCGCAGGAGGCAATCATGTGTGCGCTGCCATCGATACCGAGCGTCGACGAGTTGACGATCAGATCATAATGCTCGAAGCGTCCCCATTTGTTGCCGGTATAGAAATTGTAGTAAGAAGCGCGGCGTCTGTCCGTCTTATTGATTGCATCAATTACGCCGGAAGGCTTCAGGTCGGGATGGCGCTGTGCCACTCTCGCTTTTCTGTGGTCGAGGTCACCGTGAATGAACAGGCGGAACAGATTCGGCTCGTCGCGGAGTACATAGTCGGCGCATCGACCGATAATAACGCAACTGCCCTCTGCCGCATAACCGCGGATAACATCGGATTGCAGAAGGAAAAGCTTGTCATTGATTGGCATCTTGTAACCAAAGGACATCGCAGAGCCGAAGGTGTTTGATCCCATAGCCAAAGTGTAGAGCAGGCTGTTCGCCGCAACCTCATCGACGCGTTTTACCGTTTCGAGGTGGAGCTCTCCCTTGCTTGCCGCTTCGTTGATAATTTCCTTGTCATAGAGAGGAATGCCGAGAAGTTCAGCCACTTTTTCTCCGATTTCGCGTCCACCGCTTCCATATTGACGAGCAATGGTGATAATTAATTTCTTTGCCATAGACATACTCCTTTCTCATCTTGATATTATTATAACAAATATTTAAAACTTTGTAAAGACTTTTACCACAAAAAAATCCATCACGGAGGAAAAAAATGAAACTTGTTGTCTCCGAGGATATTCGTCGTATTGATGAATATGCCGAAAAGGCTCTGAAAATTCCGAGAATCGAACTCATGGCAAAGAGTGGCGAAGCCATCGCGCGCGTCATCCGTGAGAGAATTCCCGAAGGAAAATCGATTCTGATTTTAGCAGGAAAAGGAAATAATGGCGGTGATGGTTACGCAACCGCGGTGTCCCTTGCGGATACCTACCCGATAACGATATACGATGTATTCGGAGAAGGTCAGTCGACCGAAGAGGGAAAATTCCATCTCTCTCGCGCTATGGAGAAGGGAATTGTCATTGAACCTTATATCGCAAGCGACGAGCAGAAAGAAAAAATCCAGAGCGTCGACTGTATCATTGATGCCATCTTTGGCACAGGATTTCATGGCGCACTGCCCGAGAATATTGCCGCCTTGGCAACCCTCCTCCAGAAGGTCTATTCTGCAAAGAAAATAGCCATTGATGTCCCCCTCGGTGCCAATGCCGATAATGGTTCGGTTTTTGACGAATGCATCAAGGTCAGCGCCACCGTCGCGCTGTCTTATATCAAGGTAGGCACGCTTTCCTATCCCGCATGCGCCTTTGTAGGGGATATCGTTCTCGCTCCTCTCGACCTGCCATCCTCCGTGGAAGAGGTATTTGTGCACAACTATTTTCTGACGGATGGCGCATTCGCTAAAGAAAATTTACCCGTAAGACCGAAGAACTCGAACAAAGGCACTTTCGGAAAGCTCCGCATCATTGCAGGAAGTGAGCGTTATCGCGGCGCCGCCGCCCTCGCACTTTCCTCGGCTCTCCGTTCGGGTGTCGGATTGTGTGAGTATTGCGGACCGAAGGCTCTGGTGGATACCCTCTTCCCGATATACCCCGAAGCTATCTATCGCCCCTTTGAATACGGAGAGGCTCTGGATACTCTCACTGCGGAGGAAAGCCGTTTCAACGCTACCCTGATTGGATCGGGAAGCGACCATACCGACGAAACTCTCGCAACCGTGCTTGCCCTGATGGATGTCGAAGGCGCGCCTCTTATATTGGATGCCGATGCCATCAATGTCCTTGCCTCGCTTGGCGATGTGGGAAAAGAGAAGCTGAAGAGCGCGCGCCGTCCCATTATCCTCACGCCCCATCCTCTTGAATTTGCGCGTCTTTGCGGTATGGAGGTCTCTTATGTTCAGCTACACCGCATGGAGGTTGCCCTTGCCTTCGCCAGGGAATACGGTGTCATTCTGGTGCTGAAAGGCGCAGGAACTCTGATTACCGACGGCAAAAAGGTGTATATCAATCACTCTGGTTCTTCCGCCCTCGCCAAAGCAGGCAGCGGCGATGTTCTTGCGGGCGCGCTCGCTTCGCTCGTTGCGATGGGTACAGAGCCCCTCGTCGCCTGCGCCCTCGCCGTTTACCTTCATGGCGTTGCAGCAGATGCCCTTTCCCGTGTCTATTCGACCTATGGCGTTACTCCATCGGATTTGCCTCTTGAAATGGCAAAGGCGATTGCTGAAATAGAAAACAACAGATAAAAGGAAAGGGACTGCCTCATTTAGGCATAACCGAACGAAAAACGACAGAGGTACAATCAAATTGCCTCTGTCGTTTACAGATTAAGAGGAAACCAAGGTC
>JAFVYW010000083.1 GCA_017508465.1 Clostridia bacterium | reverse complement strand
TATTGCGAATGGTTTATCGCACGGTGATTATCGTGGTGAATGTATGGTTGCCTTACATAACCACACCGATGAAGAGCATACGATTGAGGGGGGAGAGAGAATAGCACAGCTTGTTATCGTCCCCTATCTTGCCTGTGATTTTACCGTGGTCGATGAACTTGAAGAGACAGTTCGCGGCGAAGGCGGTTTTGGCTCTACTGGCAAAAAATAAGTTATTTTGTAAATTATTGTTAGCAAAAAGGTGATTTTATGTTGAATTTTGCAAGTGATTATCTTGAAGGCGCACATCCGAATATTCTGGAAGCCCTCATCAAATCCAATTTTGTAAGTTGCCCTGGTTATGGTGACGATGTCTACTGCAAGAGCGCCAAGGAAAAAATCAAAAAAGCAATCGGACGCGACGATGTCGATGTCTGGTTTCTCGTTGGCGGAACGCAGACAAACCGCATTGTAATTAACTCCGCCCTCGCAATTTATGAAGGTGTCATCTCTGCCGATACAGGTCATATCAATACACACGAATGTGGCGCCATTGAACACTCGGGACATAAGGTAATTTCGCTTTCACAAAGCGAAGGCAAGCTCGCTGCCAATACTGTCCGCGATTATCTTGAAACCTTTTATGCGGATCAGAACCATGAAGCATCCGTTTTTCCCGGTATGGTCTACATCTCTCATCCGACCGAACTCGGCACTCTTTACACCAAAGCGGAATTGACGGAGCTTTCCAAGGTCTGTCATGAATATAATCTTCCACTCTTTCTTGATGGTGCGCGTCTTGGCTATGGCCTTGTCAGCCCTGCGAGCGACCTTACGCTTCGTGAAATTTCTGAACTTGTTGATGTATTTTATATCGGCGGTACCAAGGTTGGCGCTCTCTGCGGGGAAGCGGTTGTATTCACGAAAGGAAATACGCCGAAGCACTTCTATTCCACCATCAAACAAAATGGTGCGCTTCTTGCGAAGGGGCGACTTCTCGGTGTTCAGTTTGACACCCTTTTCACCAACGACCTTTATTTTGAAATTTCCAAGAACGCCATCCGTCAGGCGCAGCGCCTGATCTCAATTTTTGAGCAAAAAGGTTACCCCTTTTTCTTGAAAACAGATACGAATCAGCAGTTTGTTATTCTTGAAAATGAGAAGATGAAAACGCTTTCGGGCGAGGTGGTTTTCTCCTATTGGGAAAAGTATGACGAGAACCATACGGTTGTTCGTTTTTGCACAAGTTGGGCAACGACAGATGCCCAGATGGATGCGCTCGAGCAGATACTTTGAATTCAGGCTACCCACGATATTTGGGTAGCCTTTTTTTTTGCAATATGCCGAAAATTCTTGTGCAAATCTACAAAAGCACAAATATTTGTTGTATTTTTCGTTCATTTGTGCTACAATGGAAACAAAGAAAAAAGTAAAGGAGTACCTTTATGCAGATGCAATCCTTATCATCCCTCATTCAGTCGAATATTGACCTCCGCCACATATCTGCCTTTTGTTCTGAAAGAAAAAAAGGCGAGGTAGGTTCTGCAACAATGGAGAAGCCTCGTCAACGCTCTGCGCTCGTTTATGTAGAGGGAGAAATGACATTACATTCTGATGGAAAGAAAACAATCTGTAAAACAGGAGACCTTCTGTTTTTTCCGCATGGTTCGAGATATCAGATTCATTGTGAAGAGGATACCAAGCAGTATGGCGTGAACTTTATACTTCTGGACGAGAATGGCGAGGAAGTTCTTCCGTTTACTGTCCCGACTCTTCTTGCACATGACATGGAAGAAACTTTGATTTATGAGCAGTTTGCCCGTTGCATCACCCTGTATCGGACATCTACAAATCGTATTGCACTGAAGGGGGAGGTTTTCTCGCTTTTCTCGTCTGTGTTGGTCCTTTATACGACGAAAAACGCCCCCACAGGTATACAGCCCGCTATTGATACCATTCGCAACAGCATTCACGACGAACTTCGTATTGCCGATCTTGCCTCCGCTTGCGGTATGAGTGAAAGCACCTTCCGCCGCGAATTCCATCGATATGCAGGTGTCAGCCCCAAGCAATACATCCTCGACCGTAAACTCAATAAAGCGAAGCAAATGCTGCGTTCCGGATATTATCCCATTAAGGAAATCTGCATGATTCTCGGCTTCTTCGATGATGCTTATTTCTCAAAAATTTTCAAGAAAAATACGGGAATGACGCCTATGCAGTACGCCGAGAAAGCAGGAAAGAAATAAAATGCCCACCATCGTCCCCTCGTTTTATCCTCGCTTTCGATGCATTCCATCGGCGTGTCACCATTCCTGCTGTGTCGATTGGGAAATTGGTATCGACGAGGATAGTCTCGAATGCTATCGCACACGCACCGATGCCCTTGGCGAAAGAATACGGATGCACATTATCGATGACGATGACCCACATTTTGCCTTGTTCGAGGATAACCGATGCCCTTTTTTGGAAGAGAGCGGACTGTGTTCGATTATTCTTGCGGAAGGGCAGGGAACACTCCCCGAAATCTGTCGGGAGCATCCACGATTCCGTAATTTTTACGGAGAAGATTATATTGAACTCTCCACAGGACTTTCCTGTGAATTAGCCATCCAACTTCTTCTAAAAGAAGAAAATTTACATTTTCTTGTCTCGGATATCGAGATAGATGCCTTAACACCAAGCGAAAGTCTGTCGCTCACCCCGTATTCCTTCTCCCCGATTTTTTCGGAGTACGAAAATACATTTTTGGAAAAGAAGTATACCATTCTTCAACTTATTCTTGAAGGTAAAGCATCCTACGATACCCTTTGTCAGAACATTTTTGAATACCTTTCCATTCACAACTACAAAGAAAACGCACGCCGTGCGTATCAGATGCTTCCGAGCATTGACACGATGAATGCTGACTTTTCCAAACTCTTTAACGGCTCCAAAGCTGAAATATCACATGTCGCGCACAGCAATATGCCTTTATGCAACATCGAAAAGAAAAATCTTCTCGCACACACCTTTTTTCGCCACGCTAACACCGAGAATCTTGTTTCGCTTGAAGCTGTTTTCGCATTCTCTCACTTTTTCGTCTCCCTTATAAGCGAGCTCATCGAATGTCGCAACTTCGACAAAATCGAAGCTATTCGCACCCTGTCTGCCGAAATCGAATACAGCGAGGAGAACACCGATCGCCTTCTCGAAGTTTTTGACGATTTTTAATCTTACCCATATACAGACGAACAAATCGGCAAAGCAAAAACTACATAGCTTGGTTTTTTGAAACACCTGCCCAAAGCGCTAAAACTAACGCAAATTTTATCCCCAATACGCACTCTGCCATAGCAATTTTGCATACATCGCATAGCGAGGTATGCGAACTCCACGCCTACGGCGACGCAGTTCGTTCGACACAGAGAGTATCAAAAAAGAGAGCCACCTCAAAATGAGGTGGCTCTCTTTTTGGTGCTCCTGCGGAGAATCGAACTCCGGACACCTTGATTAAAAGTCAAGTGCTCTACCAGCTGAGCTACAGGGGCGAATCAATCATGCTTAACTATAATAACACAAAAATATTGCTTTGTCAAGGCTTTTTTTGCAAAAATGAAAAGTTTTTTTAAAAAATGGGGAGCCAAGAAGATTCATGAAAACCAAATATCTTTTTCAAGGTTATTCATCAACAAAAGTAGAGAGAGTTTGCCACAAATGCAGCAAACCCTCTCTTATATTATGCAAGCACAAATTTTGCAAAGCTCTTCTTGCCTCTCTTGACAAGAACACCGCCAGCAAGCGCATCCTCATTGACGCAAGCGTGAACATCAGAAATTTTTTCTCCCTCTACACTAACCGCGCCTTGCTGAATGGCTCTTCTGCCTTCAGATTTGGAAGGAACCATCTTTGCGAGAACGAGAAGGGAATTGACATCGATTTTACCGTCGACAAGCATCTCCTTCGGAACAACAACCGCGGGTGTAAGCTCGCTCGAACCCTGCGCGAAGAGCGCACGGGAAGCATCGCATGCTTTCAGTGCTTCTTCTTCACCATGGACAAGCTTTGTAAGCTCATATGCAAGAATTTCTTTCGCTTCGTTGAGCTTAGCGCCCTCCCAGGAATCCATCGCATTGATTTCTTCAATAGGAAGGAAGGTGAGCATACGAATGCATTTCAGAACATCGGCGTCCGCGACATTTCTCCAGTACTGGTAGAATTCGTAAGGTGAGGTCTTGTTCGGGTCGAGCCATACCGCGTTTCCTGCAGTCTTGCCCATCTTCTTGCCTTGCGAGTCGGTCAGGAGCGTGATTGTCATCGCGTGCGCATCTTTGCCAAGTTTACGACGGATAAGTTCTGTACCACCAAGCATATTGGACCACTGGTCATCACCGCCGAACTGCATATTACAACCATATTCACGGAAGAGATGATAGAAG
>JAFVYW010000082.1 GCA_017508465.1 Clostridia bacterium | reverse complement strand
GTCTTTGTGAGCATTCCATCAATGTATTCAACTGCCTTGTCGGCTATCTCTCGTCCCCTCATGTCAAGGATGACCTCGGGCTTTCCTATTCGATGGAAAGCATCGCCATCGTATCCCTTCTTCATGACCTTTGCAAAATCGGCGTATATAAGAAGGGCTTCCGTAATGTCAAGGACGAGAAGGGCGCATGGCAGAGAGTGGATACCTTTGAATACGATGACCAGATGCCCTACGGCCATGGCGAAAAGAGCGTCTACATGATTTCTCCCTTTATGAAACTCACACGCGAGGAAGCATTCGCCATTCGTTATCACATGGGCTATTCCTCCACGGAAGACCCCCGTAATGTCTCCGCGGCATTTGAAATGTTCCCCCTCGCCTTTGCTGTCTCCGTCGCCGATAGCGAAGCCACCTATTTTGTCGAGACAAAGAAGGACTGAACCATACCATAAAAAAGACCTCTCAAAATCGAGAGGTCTTTTTTATAAAAATCAATAACGGAGTGTTTCGTATCCGCACCAGAATACTCTGTTCGGTTTTGCCTGAACAAACGCGAGGTCATCCTGATGAAAATAACCGGCAATATAGCCATCTACATCGATGTCTTTTCCTTGAAACTGGTATCCACCTTCCACTTTTTCAAGAGAGAAACTGCAGGATTTCACCGAAGAAACCACCTCACCATTACGATAGAACGAAAGAGTGATTTCTGCATCTGCAAGGTTGCTTTCTGAAAAATCAAACCAGGAAATCGGAAGATTTACGGCAGGTTCATAAGCGGGCGTTTTTCCGTAGATAAAAGAAACGACATATTTTGGTGTACGCATGCGCAGGCTTTCATATACTTTGCTTGTACCAAGGGAAATGTTTCCTTTTCCCATCATATCAAGAATATTCTTGCATTGTCCTTCTGCGCTTTTCGTATTGTTTTCGTCAAAAACATCTTCAGCTAAAACATGTACATCGTCACCTATTCTGATTTCTAACCTTGCGACATCGTATGCCACCTTCATATCAGAATTCCAATCCTCCGAAAAAACTTCATAAAGGTATGAATTGGAAAGATGAATATCTATCGGGAGGGTATCTGCATCAAACACTCTCTCGCCACGATACAGGACGCCGAGGACACATTTGTCCATCAGGGTATGATTGCCTTCATTTTCGGAATACATGCCTTTCTTCAAGAAGTCATTATCCATATACGCCTCCGCTTCCTTCACCGTCATGACGATGCCAGATGTGCGCCAGCCTTCATGTGTGTAACGGAAAATTCCACTACAATAACCGGGAGGTGAAACATCTGCCGAGACAGGAAGAGCAAACTGAAACAAAAGCAATGCTAAAAGAGGGAAGAGAGCAAATAGTTTTTTCATAATTATTACCTCTCACAAGAATAAAGAACGGAATACAAATCTTCTATAAAAAGACATAAGGACTGTGTCAATCTGACGCAGTCCTTATGCATATCGTCCTATGCTAAAACTGTCGCATAAGAACTGCAGGTTTAAAATGTGAACAAATGATTATTTGCCAAATTTCTTTCTCGCAACATACGAGGTGTGAAGAATGTGGTGAGCCTTGTGGCAACCATAACCGCCCTTGAAGAAGTTTTCATAAACCTCTGCGATGATGGGGTTCTGGTGAGACTTGCGGAGAGTCATTCTTTCGTCCTGTGCGTAGAGCGCACTTGCACGAACTGCCTTGAGGTCAACAGTATCACGAACGCTCTGAGGCTGAATGGGCTGACCACCACCGTTTACGCAACCACCGGGGCATCCCATGATTTCGATGAAGTGATAATCTGCTTCGCCATTTTTAACCTTATCCATGATAATCTTCGCGTTAGCAGTGCCGGAGCATACAGCAACCTTGATATCCATACCAGCGATGTGGTAGGTTGCTTCCTTGATGCCTTCCGTACCACGAACCTCGGAGAATACGAGATCGGTGTTGTCCTTACCGGTAAGAACATCGTTAGCGGTACGGAGAGCCGCTTCCATAACACCACCGGTCGCACCGAAGATAACAGCCGCACCAGTGTCAACACCGAGAGGACAGTCAAACTCTTCGTCTGCAAGGGAGGTGAACTTGATGCCTGCACGAGAGATCATACGAGCAAGCTCACGCGTGGTGAGTGCAACATCGACATCGGCGATGCCTTCGCCTGCTGCGAACATATCATCTCTGCCTACC
>JAFVYW010000081.1 GCA_017508465.1 Clostridia bacterium | reverse complement strand
TTGCGAGAAAACTGCGAGAAACGCTTCTCGCAAAGTGCATCCGATGATGCGAAAAACCCAATAAAATCAAGGGTTTTCAAGAAATTACATAAACAGACGAAGGAAGTTTTCAAGACCGCCTCGTTGTGACCGCTTCGATAAGCCTGCGTATTCAGTTCGATTGCTTTATGCGCACATAAGTGGCGGAGCAATGCTTTTGTTCTCTCGCACATTCGGAGGGCGAAGTGCTCATAACTTCAATTATCATATCATAAAAATGTGTTTTTGTCAATAGGACGAAAAGAAAAAGAAGAGAAAAGTTGTGAAGAATCGGGGAGAAATCCAAATTCTTTTTGAGTTGTATCGTGCTTTTTATTGACAATTATGCAAAACTATGATAAAATGAGGGACGAAAGTTTTTTATGGGGGATGCTATGAAACAATTTATCTTTCTTGACCTCGATGATACCATCTTCGATTTTCACCTCGCGGAACGAATTGCTCTCGAGCGCACCCTTCGTGAGATGGGAGCGAATCCGACCGATGAGATGATGCGCCGTTACAGCGCTATCAATCGCACCTGTTGGGAAGCGCTGGAGCGTGGCGAGATGACACGCGCCGAGGTGCTTGTGCATCGTTATGAGCTTCTCTTTAGGGAGTACGGACTTTCTTGCGATGCGAATGCCACGCAGGCAAAATATGAAAACTATCTCTCCATCGGTCACCACTTTATCGACGGCGCGGAGCGTCTGCTCGACGGACTGCGCGCGAGAGGTTATCGCCTCTTCCTTGCTTCAAATGGCACGGCAAAGGTGCAACACGGCAGAATCGCAAGCTCGGGTATCGCACCTTACTTTGAGAGAATGTTCATCTCGCAGGAGGTCGGCTACGATAAGCCGTCCCCTATGTTTTTTGAGCGCGCATTCGCAGAGATTGCGGACTTCGACAGAGCCGAAGCACTCATCGTCGGTGACAGCCTGACATCCGATATCCAGGGCGGAATCAACGCGGGAATCGAAACCGTGTGGTTCAATCCCAAAGGCTTGCCCACGAAAAACGACATCACCCCCGATCATATCATCACCCATCTTGCAGAACTTATCCCACTTATCGAAAGGTTATAATAATGTATTACGGACTTGATATCAGCGACCGCGTGGTCGCACTTGCAGAAGAGGCAGAGCGTGATTGCGCCCCTGTCTTTGCCCGCATTGAAGAAAACTGCCGCATCTGCTCGGCAAAGGTGCTTCGCGCCTTCCAGGAAACACGCGTTTCCACCGCAGATTTTATTGAAATCACAGGCTATGGTTACTCCGACGATGGCAGAGACAAGCTTGAAGAAATTTACGCTCGTGTATTCGGCGCAGAGGACGCCCTCGTCCGTGTGCAGCTGATGAGCGGAACACACGCCCTTGCCGTCACATTGTTTGGTCTGCTCAAACACGGTGACACCCTCGT
Organism: Clostridia bacterium; assembly: GCA_017508465.1. Classification (GTDB taxonomy): domain Bacteria; phylum Bacillota; class Clostridia; order Oscillospirales; family CAG-272; genus UBA1740. Next base: position 22,819 of record JAFVYW010000081.1, on the reverse strand, counting down.
CTACATTTCGGGTGAACCCTATGACACCCTTCGTTCCGTCATCGGTACGATTGGCGAGAGCCGTAACTCCCTGATGGCGAATGGCGTAAAATACGAGGAAATCGACCTTCTCGGTGATGAATTTGACCTCGATGCCATCCGAGAGAGAATGAGCCGTGGCGATGTCAAGGTCTGCGCCATCCAGCGTAGCCGTGGCTATGCAAACCGTCGCAGCCTCACCATTGATAAAATTGCACAGGCGATTGCCGTTGTCAAAGAGGTCTCGCCCGAGACCATCGTCATGGTCGACAACTGCTATGGCGAATTTACCGAGGACCGTGAGCCTACCGATGTTGGAGCAGATGTTTTCGTCGGCTCGATGATGAAGAACCTCGGTTCCGGCTTCGCCGTCAGCGGAGCTTACTGTGTTGGCACAAAGCGTTGCATCGAAGATATCGCAGAGCGTTTCTCCGCCCCCTGTGTCGGCAAAAACCTCGGTGCAAACTTCAATCAGCTCGCCTCGCTTTATAAAGGTCTTTTCCTCGCGCCTCAATCTGTCGCGTCCATTCTGAAATCAATGGTCTTTGCCGCGCGTATTCTTGAGCTTGCTGGATTTACCGACATTTCCCCCCGTTATGACGAGGTGCGTACCGATATCGTACAAACCCTCGATTGTCATACCCCGGAGAACCTTATCCGCTTCTGCCGTGGTATCCAGGCAGGATCACCCGTTGAGTCCTTCTGCTCACCCGAGCCATCCGAAATGCCCGGCTACCCTCATCTTGAAGTCAGTGCAGCAGGTACATTCATCACAGGTGCGACCAACGAACTCTCCTGCGATGGTCCTCTGACACCCCCCTATACTGCCTATATGCAGGGCGGACTTACTTATGATTACGGTAAAATTGGCGTGATGCGCGCCCTGGACGAGATGCTCAAATGAGTAAAATCTGTTATATCGCAGGGGCAGGGAAGGGTTTTGTACCCTTTGAAAAAGGCAAGGATGATCTCGTCATTTCTGCCGATGGCGGTTATCTCGCCCTTCGGGAAATGGGAATCCAGCCCGATGTTCATCTTGGTGATTTTGATTCGCTTGACCAGTCAGTAGAGCTTCCCGAAGGAGTTGCCATTCTTCGTCACCCAATCCGAAAAGATGACACGGATACCGCCCTCGCCCTTCGCTACGGCATGGAAAAGGGGTATACCGATTTCGTTATTCTCGGTGGCACAGGTGGGCGTAGCGACCACACCTTCGCCAATTATCAGCTGCTTCTCTGGGCAAGAAAACGAGGTGTCCGCATCTCCCTCGTTGGTGATGGAGAACTCACCGAGTGCCTTTTTGAAGAGGCGCGGACCTTTCATGGCGAGTGCGGTAAGCTCTTTTCCGTGTTCGCTTTTGGTCAGGATGCCCGTGGCGTCGATATTCTGGGCGCATCTTATGAATTGAGAAATGGCACCCTCACCACCGACAACCCCCTCGGTGTCTCCAACGCCTTCGGGGACACACCCGTACATATCGCTGTACGCGAGGGCGGATTGCTTATTATTCGGGAAAAATAAAAAACACCCCTTGACAAGCGCGCCAAGGGGTGCTATAATAAAGACAAATTTCATACCAAAACAGAAAGACAGGGGTGGTGTACGCAGTACGCCTGAGATGGAGCAATCCAAACCCTATAACCTGATACGGATAATGCCGTCGGAGGGAGATCGATTCAGTCATACCGCACGGAATTTCTGTGGGGTATGATTTTTAATTTTTATGGGGAACATCCCCAAAAAGGAGATTTGGTTATGAAAAAATCCAAAATTGTCATCTACACCGAATGCGCGATTATGGTCGCGCTCGCAACGGTGTTGTCCATGCTGCCCCTCGTCGAGATGCCTTATGGTGGCTCGATTACGGTGGCATCGGCGCTTCCCATCCTGGTTCTATCCTATCGCCGTGGCGTCCGCTACGGTGTCCTTTCTGGTTTTCTGTATTCAACCCTTCAGCTTTTGCTCGGACTGAAAAACCTTTCGTATTTCACCACCTGGTATTCTGTGCTTGCCGTGATCCTGCTTGACTACCTTGTGGCGTTTACCGTGGTAGGTCTTGGCGGACTCTTCCGCAAATATTTCACCTCGCAGGCAAACGCTCTTGCCGTCGGCGCACTCACCGTTTCTATGGCGCGTTACATATTGCATACCATCGCAGGCGCAACCGTCTGGGCAGGTATCTCCATTCCGACCGGCGCCACTCTCGTTTACTCCATCAGTTACAATGCCACCTATATGATTCCTGAAACCATCATCCTCGCTATTGTTGCCTTTTATATCGGCAATACAGTGGATTTTGCACAGGAAATGCCAACAAGAGTTGTCAAAAAATCTGAAAATTCGACGAAAGTATTTCTTTTCAGCACTCTCGGCGGTCTGTTCGCCGTCATCGGTGCCGTTGTCGATATCTGTTTGATTTTCCCGAAGCTGCAAATGGATGACGGAACATTTTCGTTCATTGGCTTTACTCTCGTTTCATGGTTCGCGGTGCTGATTGTCACTCTCGTTTCTCTCGTCCTTGCCGCCGTGTTCTTCCTGCTCGCGCGACAGGCGGACCAGAGGTCACGGGAGACATCCGGAAAATAATAAAACTCCCCCCGACTCAAAATGTGCTTGCAACGAAATGTTGCAAGCACATCTTTTTTATGTCTCTTTCTGAAGGAAGGCATCGAGAAGCTTTTCCCTGACCTTGTGGTATGGTGTGAGGACATCGCTGACATAATGTACACCGGCAAGATATCCGCGCAGTCCCATAGAAAGAAGAGCAGAAAGCTTAAGCACTCCCTCAAGCACAAGCCGCAGACTGAAGCCATCCTTTAAGTCAATCATTATCCCGACAGTGAGCAGTGTACAAAGCATGCTCGGCAGAACGCGCACAATCCCGAGTAAATGCCCTCTCTTTTGTGGGGCGGTAGTGATTTCTTCACTGCCGACACCTTCAAAAAAGAGCAGTTCGCCCGGGGTGAGCGCGCGCGAGGTGGTTTTGGCGACACATCTGAGCTGGTGCGACTTTTTCTTCCCAAAACGCTCACCTCGCCGATAGCCTTCAAGTTCTCCTCTCGTGAGTCCATACGAAAGAAGAAGTCTTTCCTCCCGCGCACGGACCTCGTCCTCATAGAAACAGAGAAGAAATTTGCGCAGCTCGGGGAGCGAATCTCCCCTGACCTTTGCCGCGAGGGCATCGGCGCAGCCTTTGGCTTCAAGGTATCCCTTTTGCCCCTTCGCGTACGCTTGTCCCTCGCTCTCGAGCGAGAGATACATCACCATCGCCATCACCAAAATCACAATACCCTCTACGGTAAAATTTTTGAGGGAAATGTCGACCAATGCAATCTCCGTGAAGGTGAAAATCGCACAGATGACAATGGCGAAAAACGCTGTCGCCCGACCGATGTGGTCAAGAAGCGTGCTTCTGATCTTTCCGCTTACCGCATCGGCGCGCAGGAGAAAATCTTCGTCGAGTCTCATTCCTTTTCACCCCTTTTTGAAAGATGGAAAAAGAGGGCGCCGACAAGGTTCGATGCAAAGCCTACAAAGGTGATGACACATACCTGATCGATAATGGCTCCCAGCGCGCGGACAAGAAGAAACATCACGCCCCAGAACAGAGGGAGCGAGGGTGTTCCGAGCCTCCCCTTCAGAAGGCGGAGAAGGGGAATGGCGGAGAGAATCAACAAGAGGGCACAAAGTCCACTCACGGTCTGTGGCGCGCCGCGCTCAATCCATAGGGGAAAGTAGAGAAGGGTGGCGACAGCTGGTGGGACGACGGAAAAGAGAACACCGAGAGATTGAAAAATCATTCGTTTCATAGCCTCTCCTTATGCGTCTGCGCTCTCTTTCTCTTCGAGCATCGTTTCAATCTGCGAGACCACTCTGCCTACGCGTTCCTTGCTGAACTCGGGCAGAGAAGAGGCAAGGAACACCTCGCCGAGTAGGTTGGCCTGCCAGAGAATACATTGACGCATCTTGCGAAACTCTTCGTCGCGCGCAGCGCTCTCGCCCTCGCGCATGAGCAGAGTCCTGGTCATCTCGCGCATCTCCTCGCTCGCGCCCTGCATCTTCTCCGCCAGGGCGAGCGCCTCCACGCTTGCGCGCTCGTTGTTTTCTTTTGCTGTGGTGCTTACCTCACGCAATCCCTTTACCTGTCCTTCAATCAGGGTAATACCACTCTTCAAAACAGGAACAAGCCCCTTCTGATATACAAAGACAAGACAAAGGGAAATCAGGGCAGAGAGCGCAGAGAAGAGCTCGCTTTTGTTCTCTTCATAGGCATCAAAAAGCGAAGTGAAAAAATTCTTTTCCTCTGCACTCTCGCCTCCCTTATCATTTTCTTCGGGCAAATCCGACCTGTCAACCGTCTCCTCCTCTGTCGCATCTTCGTTCGGGAGGATTTCGTTCTTGTCGTCTCCGATCATCTCCCCCTCTTCTGCGCCACTCGCAAAAGCGAAGATATTAAAAGCGAGCAGAGTGAGGGTAAGTATCACAAAAAACAGTATGATTTTTTTCATAAAAAACTCCTTTGTTAGAATATTACCGTATGAAATACGGCGTCTGATAACAGTCTGACCTCATCTTTGAGGCATTTTATGGTGTCCTGCATGAGAGCAATTTCATAAAGCGCGCGCGACAACTCTTCTTCTCTTGCACGATGAAATCTGCCATCCTTATAGAGAACACCCTCGCCTTCGTACCGACAGTGCTCTCCCTCTATCCAGATGGGGTACATCGTGCGGGAGAGGGGAAAGGTGACCTCACATCTGCCGTCCTTTATGGGAACAATGTGTTTTCCAATGTGGCACTTTCCTTTTATATCCTCGGGAAATGAAAGAAAATGCTTCTCTCCCTTCCTTTCTTCGATTTTGTCGATAAAGAGAGTATTATTTGCTTTTTTGTAAACAATAATTTGCATTATTCCTCCTCCTTCAGGATAACAATGGTTTTATCGCGGACGATGTAGATGTTGTCTTTGTCAGTAAGACTTTGACCGTCCCCGATAATAACGGGATAATATTCAGCGCGGATATAGTCGTCCGCTTTCGGATTTATCGTAATGCGACCATCGGAGCGCAGAACATTTCCTTCATGCAGAACAATTCGTTTGGGATGTATCCATTTTGCATACATATAAGTAGTCCTCCTCAATAATCATCTTCAAAGAAATCATCGTCATCCTCATTCTTTTCCTCGTTCGTGTATTGCGTGACAAGGAATTTGCCGCCCGATGCACCCTTGAGCATCACGAAGGTGTAATCTTCATAGGGCATAAGCGGTGTTGTGAGCGAAACTTGCTCGACGGTGGGAGTCCTTTTCGGATACGAAAAACCGATAATCTCATATTGATTCAGAATAAAGTTTCTCATATCGGAAATGGTTTGGACGGTCTCATCACCTGAAAAATACAGGAAGCCGTTTCCATTGAAGGAATCAAAGTAGTACGAACAGGGCGTCATCGCGACATCATCCACGCTGTATTGCTCGGTAAAATAAGGCATTTTCACCATCGAGCCCATATCTGCTGGCACCGACAATGTCTTTTTGAATACCGCATAGTCCCCCAGAATATCATACTTCGCGAAGCCATCCAGCACAACCGTCTGTATACGCCTCGTCACCGTTTGAGAGAGCAGGGAGAGGGTGTCGTATTCGTAAATGGCATCGTGCAGCGGTTCGTTGACATAGATTGTGGCATCGACGCATTTTTTAGGTCCGACCGCTTCATAATCGTTTTTCTTTGCCACAAGGGTAACACTGTCCTTTTCAAAGAAAATTCTTCCGCTATGACCGATACCACTGATGTTGATACGCGTCAGCGTTTTCTGGATATCGCTTGTGAAATCGACCTCAAATACGCCATTCCCGATATGCTTCATCGGGATTTTTTTGATTTCAATGCCGTAATATGCGGTAAATGGCGAGTTGAGACTCGCGTTGGGGGCAAAGGTGCTTTCACTTTCCAGAAGTGACAATCTCGCGCGCAAGCGATAGGAAAAGCCGCTGATCAATGGTTGGTAGGCTGTGTTTACCAGCGTCATGAATGTTGTCGCGTTTGCGAGATAGGAAAAGCCGGATTCCTCTTCCCTAAAATCGACCTTCGTCTGAATATAGCTGCCGTCGAGTCCGATGTTTGCTATAAGATCTTCATAATCCACAATCACGCCGTTTTGCCATACGAGATCGATGCGGAATTGTTGCGTATCACTGTCAAGGGCACCCAGACCTCTCATGTAACCATCGGTGTCTGCCTCGCCGAGAAAGCCTAACAGGGAGACATCGAGAATTCTGTCGGGATCGATTACCGCGAACGCACCAGAACGCTCAAACCTCTGCTTTCCGATTTCGTAATAGGAAACATAAGCAAGGTCAAGGGAAGCGCCAGACACCTCGCCGTAAATGGCATCTGTACGATTGTTTACCTTAACTGTATAGCGCATGCGGCTCTGTGGCAGGAACAAACCGCCCTGGCAGTCATCACCACAGAAGACAAGCTCCTTCGGATAGGTGAGCGACGGTGGTACAAGACCTGTATCGAACACGAAGGATGAGGTGTAATCCTCGCGCATTCTATCCGGGAGAGAGAGATCGAGGGAGGTAACACCGCCACAGCGGAATTCGTATCCGTGAGCGAGGGAGAGGGCAACCTTTCCCTCTGTATCAGGCGTGATATGCACAACGGTTCCCGAAAGGTAAGGGAGGTCGAGATAAGGGGTTTTGCCATCTCCGACCTTCATGCGGGTGTAGCCGTCTGTCCCCTCTTCGAGAGCTATTTCTCCCTCGAGGGGCGTGATGTTGTTTGCTTGATATTCTTCATATCTGCCACGCAGATGCTTGATTTTTTTAGCCAAGAGCATTCACCCCTCTTTCTGTGACGCGCCCGGAATCGAGAACAAAGTTCTCGTCCATATAGTAAAATGAGTTTACCTTATCGATAAGCGTGGGAATCACCTCGCCGAGCGTCTCGCCCCCTTCACCAAGGGTAAGCACATTGACGAGTGTGCCGCGTCCGAAATCCTCGATAAAGTCGCTGAAGGCGTAGCCGTCACCGCGTTCCATATCGATATCACGGACAACCCCTTCGATAAGACCGTCGCCAAGCTCTGTGATTAACTGGTTCAGTCGTTCTATGGCGAGACGGGGGAGCGCATCAAAGCATGCCTTCATTTCATTCGCCGTATAGCCCTTGCCACCGAAGGCGGTAGTAGCGGTCGGGCGTGTTGGCAGGGAAGCGATCGCGATAGGCTCGATTTCGCTTTCCTGTATGATTTTTGTGAACATTCTCTATTCCTTTCTTATTTATTTTTGATTTTTCCGCGTATGGTATAGCGGTAGGCAATCGACGAGAGAGCAATCGGAGAGGCAAAGGTATCTGATACAAGAGAAATCTGTTTTTCAATAAACTTCTTGACGCGCCCACGGCATGCGAAGGTCTGGAATTCCTCACTGCTGAAGACAAAGGTCGAAAAATCCACCTCTCCGAAATCGAGAGTGCCACCACGGATGCACAACGCGGTTTCGTATCCATCCCGTTCCGTTCTGACGAGGAGTGTCGCTTCGCTTGCGCCTTCCATACGGCACTTCAGGGAAAGAGAGTTCCTCACACTGTCCTTCTCAAGGTGTGGAATATCACAGTTGTCCGCCTTGGTCGAGAGCTCGTAATGGGGCGCATGGGATGCAAACGAATAGTAGGAAGGATGCAGACGATTGCCAAGAAAGCGTTCGTATTCCAGTCGCTCCTCCTCGCTGTCGAATATACGCGATGCTGGCGCTTTTCCTCTTTTATCATTGTTGAAGAGGCAGAGCGTGCCATCCTCTGTCGCGAAAAAGAGAAGCTTTCCTACGGAAAAAACGATTTTGGCGGGGGAAAAAGTACCGCCGCGTTTTTCTTCTGTCATATATACCTCATACTTGAATGGCCCTGGCTTGACATAATAATGCTTCTTTCCGTCGGGTGCAATCTCGCTGTGTACGGTGCTTGTCGTCACCTGGTCGGCAAGAGCGAGCGCGTAATATGGCGCAGGCTTCGAGTGAAAGCGATAGACCGTCTGGTCACCGCTATAAGCGCCGATGCCCGTGAGATAATACCATTCATATTCACTGCCCGATGCATCGGAGGAAAACTGTCGATAGTCGCCGAGAAAGATTTTTCCACCGACGCATACGACGAGATAGCCGCACCACTTGGAAAGAGATACCTCCGAGAGGTCCTCTCCGAGCAGACGCGGATGAATGCGGCGTGAGCGTATCCTGACACTTCTCTCACGATCGAGACTTGTTTTTGGCAGGGCAGAGATGCCACTCTCCGAGACGAAAATCGGCTCATCGTAGTAAGAAATCACTGCGCCGAGACCGACAAGTCCGGAATGAATATCCGATACGGGATAGATTTTCGATACCACGCCCTCACCTGTCTCCTTTGGGGCATGATAAAAAATACTGCCCGTGCCGTCATCGTTTTCTTTGAATACCGCAAGGGTGTTGCCGACCGAGAGTAGCGCGTTGACCGAAAAAGAACCGATGCCGTCATCAAAACGATTGTATACGCCGAAATATGTCGGGTTCACCATGCCGCTCTCGTCACGCTCGGTGTAAAAGACGGTGTTCGGGTATGCGGGACATCCGCCGAGGAACATACGGCCGTCGAAAAGCTCACAGACGCGCGCCATCAAAGGCGCATTCCCATCGGTAAAGGCATCCGCCACAAACGCTCCCTCCGCTTCCTGATAGGAGGCGAGAACAGAGAGCTCTGCACCGAGAAAGGTACGCGAATCCTCAATGGGAAGCCTGACGCATTTCACCTCGCCATTATCCTTCCATAGTGTCGAAAAGGAAATTTCCTCGCCATTTTTATAAAGCGCAAGAACATCGCTTGCGTGGCTGTAAAGAGGCAGATCCACACAAAGATAATGGTTGGTGGAAAGAAACACCTTTTCATATCTCTGATAGGGGTCGGTCGGAAAACGCGTTCTGTAAGTCTCTTCCGAAACCGAAAAATGAAGGGTGGTAAGTGTATCGCACAGGTCAAAGCAATCGTTTTTGGCATCCAGCAGTCCCTCGCCGAAATGCACATAGGAAAGAGAGGGACAGACATTGAATGCGCCGGGGGAAATGGTGGTGATGCTGTCGGAGCAGATGACACGCTCGAGCGAGGAGCAACGCAAAAAGGCGTAAATCCCAATCGTCTCCATGCCCTCGGAAAAATGAACCTCACGCAGGGCGTCGTCGTCCATAAACGCCTGATTTGCCACCGCATTCACCCGATACCTCTTTCCTGCAATTTCAACACTCGACGGCACATAAATGGCATCGTCTCCCGTCTCACCTCTGCCGGTCAGTGTACAGGTCTGTCGCGCCTCGTCATTGATTACATAGAGTAGCCCTTCGCTCTGCGCGCTGTAATCACCTGGATTTTCAAGCACGATTGTCTCGCGGAACAGCTGCGAGAGAAGGTTTCTTTGCTCGTGGCGGATGCCGTTTTTGTAGGTGGTCGGCACATAGGGCGCATATTCTCCTTCGGCAAAACCGATGCGTGTGAGCGCGCCGTCACCACTTAAACGGAGCATCTCTCCCTCGCCGACGAAATAGAAGGCATCTCCATGGGGAAAGCCGACAATCTCGCCTTCGGGGAGCGCGCCAATCTCCTTTAACATATCAGGATTGTCACGCTCGGCAATCGGGAGACGGTAGAGCTTTTTTTCGGTGAGAATGAGCAGGAATTCCTCGCCGCTTGCATTTTTCTGAAGATAGAGCCTTCGTACACGCTCCCCAAGTCTTGCGATGATACGGAAGCCGGGGATGGATTCCACAAGGCCTGCTCCCTCGCCGTCATAATCGCGGTACATGTTTTCAAGGTGTGAAAACGCCCTTTGGAAATCGTGGAGGGATCGCATGAGAAATCCACACCACCCATGGCGGTGTAATATCGGCTTCTCTCAACCGTGCTGCGCACAAGATTTTTTGCATAATTCAGTCCCATTATGTCCACCTCAACATATCCATGTCAATTGGCTCGGTATAAGATGTTGCCGCATTTCGCATCCGCTCGCGCCCCTCGCGATAGAGTGCCATGTAGTATTGCGCCCGTTCCGGCTCATCTTCAAGCCAGAGGTATGCGCATACCAGAAGAGAAAATAGCGGGAAAAGTCTCTCTTCCACCTCAATCTCCTCACCCTCCTTGGTGATTTCCGATGGCGATTTTTCGTACTTGACAAGAAAAATGCCCTGGAATTCTCTCGGAATGCGAACGGTAAGTCCCTCAATTTCAGCGCCAGGGATGACAGCACCAACGTTGTCGTTGGCGGCAGGGATATTCTGCGGACACCCCTGTCGTACCTTCCGATTTCATACTCGGCATAAGGGAGGTCGACCTCGCAAAGTGAGAGAGGCGTGCCTTCGTCATATATGGCGATAGCGAACATCGTGGCGTCACCTTCGAGCGTAAAGATACCATCACGCTCGGCAATAAATTTATAAGTGCCCGCCCCTTCTGTCAGGGGTAGCACCTTGTTCCCGAAGCAGACGGCGCCATCGGAGAGACGATACAGAAAAGCGATGCCCTCGCCAATTTTGAGGGAGATTTTCTGTGTGAGCGCATCGGTGAAGGTCGCCTTCGGCTTTCGGTAAGCGCGTGAGAGCAATAGCGTTTTTTTCTTCGGGAACTCATTGGCAAGCAGATTCTGCGCGCGATTGAGTGCGAGAAGAAATTGTCCCTCGTCCTCTAATGTATCGGTAAAGCCGAGGGAGAGAACATCATGCTTTATGTTATCGTAAGTCAATCAAACACTTCCTTTCAGAAAAGGGCGGTGGGAGAGGCTCCACACCGCCCCGCCGTATCGAACGGCTAACAGAATTAAAGGGCAGATGCGCCCGATACCGCGCTCGCGCTGTCGACGGCAAGCAGAATGTGCTTGTAGTTGCCGAAGCCTACGCCGAAACGACATCTGCCGTTCCAGATGTAGTTGCCGGTGTGGTGGTCGACAAAGCTTGAGACGGTGAGGGGAATACGGTTGAAGAACATGTTGCCCGAGAGGTTCTTGTTCGCCTCGGAGGACATCACCATAACGCGATCGTCATCGCAGATCCAGTTGGGCATAATGACGATGTTCCAGTTGCCATACTGGAGGTTGATGTCATTGTAGCCGTTTCCGAGCGCGCCCTCGGAGCCTGCGACCTTCTTTGCAATCTGTTCTGCCATGGGACGATTGCCGGGGAGGATAAGGGTGTCCGCGGTATAGCCGAGAATTTCACCGTTTTCATCCTTCATATTACGGAGCTTGACCGAGAGGACAGAAAGCGCGTCCTCAAACTGTGAGGTGGAAAGGGTGCGGCTTTCCGTGCCTGTACCGAAGATGTCGCCCCAGAAGTAGTTCGACTGTGTGCCGAGGGTGTCGCCGTATTTGTGTGCGGACGAGAAGAGAGGAAGACCATCGGGAGCGGTCAGGTCGAGCTTCGCCTTTGCAAAAACACCGCTTTCCTTCGTGCCGTTTGCGAGCGCGTATTCGCAGATTTTGTGCATCGTCTTGTAGTAAGAACGGGTGAAGTTTTCTGCGCGGCGCTTGGCATCCTGTGCCACGCCATATGCCGCATCCTCCATCATCTCTGCGGTGACGGTGAATTCCTTCATAAACTGAATATGCTCGATAAACTTGCGGTAGGTCTCACGGATGCTGTCGTTTTCCGCGCCGGCGCCTTCTGCGGCAGCCTGGAAAATATCAAATTCGTTCTGACCGATAATGGTCTCGCCGAAGCGCTGACTCTTTTCGATGTTGAAAAGCCAGCTTGCGATACCGCCCTTCTTGGTGAGAATATCGCTCTCATGCTCAATGACCATCTTAAGAGGGGTTTCGAGCTTGCCGATAGCGCTGTCTCTGTCACCCGAAAATTTGGAATAAATAATCATATCGTTTCTCCTTTATCTGAATGTAATGAGGATTTTGTCGCCGACCTTTACGGCGCCGAGAGTGTCATATACGGTGGCAACGCCCGAGGTTGTGGTGGTGTTTACGCCGATGGTGTTGCCGCCCTCCTGCACGAGGCAGACCTTTGTGCCGGGAACAAGTGCCGAGGGTGTACCTTCCTTGACGGGGCACTCAAAGACCATATTGGTATGGATTTGCGCGCAGGGAATGGTCGCGTCCGTCGCCTTTGCGTCAGCGAGTGCGATGTGTGTGGGAAGGGTGGTTGTACCTGCCGCGCTCACCTTACCGCCGCTGATAATGAGTGCGCTGCCGCGAGCAATAGCGACCTCGCCCTTGGGGAGGATTTGAGGTTCGGGTACATTGACACCCGAGTTCTGAATTTTTGTGAGTTTAAACATTTTCTTTTTCCTTTCAAGAATTTACTTTTTTGTAGAGTCTGACGATTTCCGCGTCAGACATTCCTTCGAAAAGCTCACGCGCTTCGCGAAGCTCGTCCACACGCATCGTGTCGACTCTGCCTCCGTGGCTTTTCGGTACAGAGGAGCGAAGATGAGAGCGATTGTCATAAGCACGCGCCCTCTCTCTTTTCGGCATAGCCGTCGCGAGATATGCCTCACGGGGAGAGAGACCGAGGTCGCGGAGCTCGCCATAGCGGATGGGATTGTCAAGCTCGGCGAGAGAGCTCACGCCCTCCAGGTCAGAAAACTCGCCACGCAATATCTCGAGGTCCTCGCGGGCGAGTGCCTCATAATCGATGGCGGATGTACGGATGCCTTCGGCATTTTCTTCATCGGGAAGGTCGCTCTCCGCGTCCGTGATGTCAGGTGTTGCTGGAGATTCGCAAGGCTCGCTTGTCATCTGTGCGCCTTCATCCTCTCTCACTTCCTCTTGTACGGTGGTTTCGTTTTCTGTCATTTACCCTTCACCTCTTTGCCCTTTTTCGTGCGGAGATCATCGCCCTGGATTCTTGTCGAGCGAGGCTCGTCCTGTGCCTTTTTCGGTGCGAGGATCTGACCGCCTTTGTTGGTCTGGTAGGGATTGTGATTTTTGTTTTTCATATCTTTTTCCTTTCTTTCAGTTAGATGAATTGTAATTCTGGTACTTTGCCATAAGAGCATTGACACCATAGAGCTTTTGGGCGAAGGCGCGGATTTCCCCGATAATCTCTTCGGGCAATCCGTACATCTCGCCGAGCCATGCCGCGCGTTCGGGCGAGGTTCGCTCGGTGCGAATTTTGTCGAGAATGTCTTCCTTCTTGCGTTCGATGTTGACTCTCACCGCGTAATCAACGACATTCTTCGCCGCGCTTCCCGAAAGACCATATATTTGCGCGACGCGCATCGCTTCATTGGTATCGATTGTCCTCGAGGATAGAATGGTGCGATGTACCTGTCCTTCGAGGCTGTCCTGCTCCTTGCGCATCGAGTCGAGGTAATCCTCGTAGGAAGCATATCGTTTCTGCTCCTCCTGCGCCTTGGCGTGCGCGATTGCCGCCATGGCATTCTGGTGATTTGCCTTCGCGACATCATCAAGATAGCTCGCGTATCCACTGCCCGAAAGACCTTGCGATGCCAGACGCTCGGCGTTTTGGGCGTAGGTGCTTTTTGACTTATCATAGGTCGTGAGCGCCTTCTTCCTTTCGGCGGAATAGATATCCTCGACGCTCTCGCCCTCGCCATAGGTTTTCAGGAATTCACGATAGGATTTGATTTTCGGAAGCTTCATGTGTGTCACACTCTCCTTTCTTTCGGATCTGCATAGCAAAATATTCGACATTGTCCCTGGCATACGGGTAATGTGCGCGCTCCTGAATTTGCCAGTAGCGTAAGAGCGTTTCAGGGTTCTGCACATCTCCGAGCGCACCCGTGCGAAGATTTTCGAGGTTTTTCTCCCAAAGTCTGTCCCTTTGTCCCTCAATCACACCACTCTGGTCGACAGAGAAGAGAAAGTCGGTATCAAAGGTGTATTCTCCGCGCTCGGGTTGATAGCGAAGGAAATCATAACGGTGGAAGGTCGCATCGTGAATTCTGCCGTAAGCATCACGATAGGCGAGATTCTGACGATTGTCCGAAAAGGCGAGGGTATGCTCGAAAATCAAACGGTCAATCATCGCATATGCGGTATGCTTCATCTTTCGCTTCGATTCCAATCTGCCGGATGCCTGCGAAATCTGGAGCTGACGCGCGTAGCCCGACTCGTTCTTGTAGTCTCCGATGCCGACATAGGCGTCAGAAATGCCGAGGATTCTTTTGGCGTGCAGATACAGACGCTCAGCCTCCGCGATATCCTGCGAGATGTTGGGTGTCGTATCGACCGTGCCATATTGATTGGCGCTCTCGCCGGGCTTCATCTTGATGAGCTGACCAAAAACCGAGTTGTTCAGGGTGATGGAGGCGTCCTCGGGAACGATGGGGGTGATCGCCGCACGCAGAAGCTTCTGGAGAATGCGGGATTCCACCTTGTTGATTGCCTGCTGCTGGGGGCGCAGGAATTCACAGTCGCTCTGACCGTATAAGTACCCCTCGCGCGAGGTGTTTTTGCGAACGACAACAGGGAAGGATTTTATGCGGAAATAGGGAACACGGATGCGTTTTGCGCCGAAGCTATCCCCGCCCTCGGGCATCTCTTTTGTGAAACGCTCTTCGAGTGTGCCGTTTTCGCTTGGCACAAAGGAAACATAAAGGTCCTCATTCTCTTCATCGCGCAGAGAAAAATGCTCTCCGCCGCATTCGCATACGGATACATTCTCACCGCATCCGTCGCAGACCTTCACCTTCCTGGCGTAGTAGTTCGGCAGATCGGAGAGGATGATATCCCCGGAGAATACGAACTGCCCGACCTCGCCTCTCTCGTTACGGTAAAACGCCACAACAAGCGTTACCGTCTCGTCCTCTTCTGTGGCGGAGGCGTAAATTTCGGGACTGTCATATTCGAGAGAAAGTCTGGATAAATCGTCCTCGCTCACGACAAAACGACGGGAAATGTCGCGTTTTGTTGTCAAAAAGCGAAGAAAACAGTAGTCCATATCCTCTACCTTATTGACATTCGGCTCGGGGATAAAGTTGCGAGGGGAGAGACAGGAAACCTTGACCTTGCCACCATCGGCGCCGTCATTGTCCCATTCGACGAAGAAGATGCTTGAGCCGTAAATGTAGGTGTATCTCTCGTCGAGATCGTTCATCTCTTCAAAAGGCAGGTGATCGCGCTCGCAAAGGCAAAGTCTTTCAATGCTCTGTGCGAGACGGTCGCGCCGTTCGCTGTACCAGAGAGGGGAAACCTTTGGTGCAGGGATTTCCGAGGATACCTGACTTTCGATGATTTCATAAGTGATGTTTCTTACCAGAGACGCCCCCTCGCGCGCACCATCGAGCGCATTGGAACCGAGGTACTGTTCATATTGCTTTTCGAGGTGCAGTAGCGTATCCTGATAGGCATTTTTTGCGTTTTCGTAGAGTGCCTGAAAATAGGCAAGACGCTCATTTTGTGTTTTTGTCATTGGGGTTCTCCATATTTTTGAATGAGATATTGCTTTTCTTCTTTGGATGCCGCGTAGTAGTCCTCCCACATATCAGCGCTCCACCGCCCCACCTTCACACTCGGTAAAATGGCGTTTGGTTTTGCATAATAGATAGCGAAACCGCGCAGGGCATCGGGCGCATGGGTGATTTCATGAGGTTCGTTTGCACAGTCTGTCGGGCGCACACGGTCGATCGTCAGAGCGGGCAGACATCTTGTGATTTCCGTGCAGGAAGAAAAGAAGAAAATTGAGGGTTTGCCATTGTGCATGGCGAGGAGCTCTTTGATGGCGAGCCAGCCTGTCTCACGGTCATTCGAGGTTTTGGTGAAGGTGACGCCATATTCCGAAAAAAGCAATGCTTTGCTTTTTCCGCTCTCCTGCGAACGCGAGAAGAGGTCGGGAGGCGCGAGCGTCGCATAAATATCCTCGTCCTTGGGCGTTCTTTCGAGAATGGCGCGTGATGCCTGGCTGATGGTCAGCCCCGATTCGCAGTATTCGCGATAGACATAGGCGACACCTGTCGGCGATAGCGCTATCCAGAGGCAAGCGAGCCTGTCAAGACCATAATCAATTGTCCTGTATTTCCGCCACCCCGAAGGGATCTGGAAGGGCGTTATGACATGATCCTTTGTGGAAAACTCCGTGAAATATTGCCCCTCAAAGATGTTCCAGTCGCCGAGCAGAAGCGCTTTGCGCTCGCGCTGCGGCAGGGCGAGAAGCCTCGCCTTGTACTGTGGATCCTTTGCCACAAGGAAAAGGTTGTCGTCGATATAGGACGGCAGGAAAATACGCTCCATTCCGTCCGTACCGACAAAGGCGTGTCCGCTCTCGCCGCCATCGACGAAGCGTTCCTTCACCCACGAATGACCGATGCCACCGGGGTTGGTTGATGATTTGATTTGTTTTGGAAAATCGTTTGCTCCGCGCAGACGGGAAATGAGATAGACATACTGTCCCTCGGTAAAGTGTGTCAGCTCGTCAAAACGGATGCAATCGTATTCGGCACTCTGGTATTGGTAGACATCCCCCTCGGTCGCACAATACCCGAAATCGATGCAGGAGCCGTTTTTGAACCTTCCCGTATGGGAGGAGAAATTGAAGGTGAAAAGGTCTCGCGGATATAGCGAGAGCGCGGTACGGATCAAGGATTTGTCAAGCTCGGCGAAGGTTCTTCGCAGTATCAACTGCTTTGAGCCGCGGTAACGGAGCGCATAGAGAAGCGCGTCCACAATCTGCCCGTAAGATTTACCGCCGCCTGCCGCGCCGCCGAAGAGAACC
The DNA here is from genome assembly GCA_017508465.1 of Clostridia bacterium. Taxonomy (GTDB): domain Bacteria; phylum Bacillota; class Clostridia; order Oscillospirales; family CAG-272; genus UBA1740. The sequence goes on along the minus strand of JAFVYW010000081.1, from coordinate 6,094 downwards.
TCCGTCGCGGTGGCATCGACAAATGCCTTCTGTTTTTTCGTCAGGGTGAGAGATAATTTCACATTTTCTCCGACCTTGTCGAGCGATATAACATCGGCTTAACCGTCCACGACGGTAAGCACCACCTCAAGCGAGCCATCCTCGTCATTCCCCTCGTCACATTTTCCCTCTTCCGTCAGCAGAAACTTGACGAATGAACCGTCAAACTGTCGGCACAGCGCGTGGTCAATCAGATAATCTCTGCGGATTTCGTTTGCCTCACGGTAAGCCAGTTCAAACCTCCGATGCTCACGGAAGGACAACAGGTCCTCGAGGGTGTAGCCGTTTGCTATTGCAAACTTGACAAAGCTTGGCGCTCCACACTTCTCGTCATACGAACGGAAATAGTGGTACATTCTTCGTGGTAAGGTCTTATCGTACTTCGCCTTTCTCATCCTTTTCGTCCTTTCCTGAAACCTTCTTCTCCCGCTTCACCTGCACCGTGGATGGCGCAAAGGGAGCGAGAGATTTTCCAAAACACACCGAGCGGCATCCCCTCGGTGAGTGTGCGGCAGACGCCTGGAAAGCGCCCCTTCGCATCACCACAGACAGTATATCAGGAAAAGCGGATTTTGTAAGTAAAAGCACCTGCCAAAGTCACCTGAAAAGTGACTTTCTTTTTTGCACAACCTGCACAAATTCCGTCTCCCTGCCTGCCCTTTGCTATCCGAACAGGTATACTTTGCGAAAAAACATTAAAAATTCTGCCGTCGGTGAATGAAAAACTTGTTCTGAAAAAAGCGAAAAAAAAGGCGTTCTGCTATCAAAGCAAAACGCCTTTATACTATATAAGGTTGAAAATGCTTATTCCATTGTGAGTTCGTATAGCTCGAGCAGTTCTTCCTCCGCTTCGGTTTTCTCCTTGTCAAGCTCTACCGCGCGCACATAATCGCTTGCCGCCTCGCCGAAAAGCTCCTCTTCGATTTCCGCGAGTCTTGTTTCAAGCACCTGAATGCGTTCGAGAGCCTTCTGTCGCTTGCGCTCGTCACGCTTTTTGTTTGCGTTCTGGCGCTTTTGCTCTTCGTAGTCCTCTTTGCCACGAGAGGGGGCTTCAGGTGTGCTTGTTACACTCGCGAGATCCATCGCGCGCATCTCGCGCAGGCGCATATATTCATTGAAAGCGTCATCATATTCCTCAAGACGATAGTCAATCATACCATTCTCTCGCGCCTGGTCGAGTTCAATGATACGCGTCGCCAACTGATTGATGAAATAGCGGTCGTGCGAGACGGCAATAATCGTGCCATCGAAGGCGAGAAGTGCCTGCTCGAGCGCCTCTGCCGAGCCGATGTCGAGGTGGTTGGTCGGCTCGTCCATAATCAGAAGATTGACCTTTTTGAGAATCAGCTTCGCGAGGGTGAGTCTGGCACGCTCGCCACCCGAGAGGGCGGAAATCGGCTTGTCGATGTCATCAGGACCAAAGAGAAAGAGTGCGAGCGTCGAGCGCAGGTCACCGTCCTTCTTTTCGGGATATTCGTCATGCATCTCCTGAAAGACCGTCTTGTTCAAGGAGAGCCCGCGGTTTTCCTGATCGTAATATCCGATTTTGATGTTGTAGCCGAGGGTAAGTGTGCCACCTGTCGGGGTAAGCATACCATTCATTATTTTCATTAAGGTAGATTTTCCCGAACCGTTCGGACCGAGAAACAATACACGCTCGCCGCGACGGATGAGAAAGGAGAGGTGTTCAATCAGGGGGGCTTTGCCCTCATAACCGAAGGTCAATCCCTTGGCGACCATTACATCCCCTGCGCTCTCTTCTTCCGAGAGAAAGGAAACACGGATGTCACGGGGGGGCGCAGAGACACGCTCGACAAGCTCCATTCTGTCAAGCTGCTTTTGCTTTGCGCGTATGGTGACATAGTTATGCTCCTGATTACACCTGCGCTGGAACTCAATGTTCGCGCGGATGCGTGCGATTTCCTTTTGTTGCTCCTTGTAACGCTTTTCCTGCGAAGCGCGCTCTGCCGCCTCCTGCTCCTTGCAGGCGGAATAAGAACCGTGATACAACTTTGCGCGCGTAAACTGCACCGATAGGGTTTTGTTTGTCGTACGGTCAAGGAAATAACGGTCGTGGGAAATGACGAGAACTGTCTTTTTATAAGTGGTAAGAAAACTCTCCAGCCACGCGAGCGCATCGATGTCGAGGTGGTTCGTCGGCTCGTCGAGCATCAGAATGTCAGGCTCTGTCGCGAGCAGGCGCGCGAGAGCGAGGCGGGTGTATTGTCCACCCGAAAGGGTGGAAATCTTCTGTGCGATTTGCTCTTCGCTGAAACCGAGACGAAGAAGCATACTGCGACATCTGCCTCGGAACTCCAGTCCGCCCTCACGGAAAAATCGGCCGTTCGCCTCGTCGAGTGAGGTGGTGAGGGTGGTGATTTCATCATGACTTGTGGCGGTGGAAAGCGCGTTTTCAATCGCGTGAATGCGTTCCTCCTGCGAAATCAGATTCTCGAACGCCGTGTACATATATTCAAGCATGGTCATCTCACTTGGCAACGCCGAGAGGTCAGGATTCTGCGAGAGCATGCCGACGGTATGTCCCTTCTGGATATAGACAGCGCCACAGTCGGGCGTATACTCGCCCGTGATACATTTGAATAAGGATGTCTTTCCTGCACCATTCACGCCGATGACGCCCACTCTTTCGCCATCATTGATGGCAAAGGAAATGTCGGTAAGAACAGGCACGGTCGCAAACGAGAGGGAAAGATCGGATACCGATAAAGCGATCATTTTATACTCCGTAAAATATTATGTAACTATTGTATCATAAAGGAAGGAAAAAATCAAGAGGCATGCATTTATGCATTATTACCTTCAAAATGCATAAAAATGCATAAATATGCAATTATGCAAGCGTTAAACATTTGCAAACCTCAAAAGAAACAAGGAATATTACAGAAAATGCTCAAAATTTTTAAAATTTTTCCAATAATTTTTCTTTTAAAATAAAGGAAGAAAACATCTTTTGTGCATTATTCACAAAAACACCTGTTGGTTTTCAAATAATGTTTAAATATTCAACAAAAATGCATTTTTTTGCAAAAATGTATTGACTTTTCCATTTTTCGGGAGTATAATGTGTACATCACAAAAAAACACGGGCAAAACCCCAGACGAAAGGACATTTCAAAATGAAAAAAATCATTTCTCTTATTCTTACCCTTGCGCTTACCCTTGGCGTAGCGTTCTCGCTCACCTCCTGTGGTAGCTCCTTCCAGTATTCCTCTGATCCTCTTGCAGAAGATTATGTAAACCTTCTTAAGGAAGTCAAGGCTCCCGAAAAGGGAAAGAACGGTACTCTCACTGTTGCGCTCTCTCCCGACTTCGCTCCTATGGAGTTTGTTGACACCTCCCTCACTGGTCAGAGCCAGTATGTCGGCTTCGATGTTATCCTTGCGAACTATATTGCAAAGGAACTCGATATGTCTCTTGTTATCAAGCCCATGGACTTCTACGCTTGCATGACCATTCTTGCCAACGATCAGGTTGACCTTGCGATCTCCGGTTTCTCCTGGACCGCTGACCGTGCAGAGCAGTTCCTCATCTCTGATTACTACATCGCAGGCGAAAACGAGACCGAGCAGATTCTTATCACCAAGGCTGGTGACGAATTCGATTGGGCAAACGCTACCGACTTCACAGGTAAGAAGATCGGCGCACAGGGCGGTTCTCTTCAGCAGCTTCTTGTAGAGGAGCAGCTCGTTCCCAAGGGCGCTACCCTCGTTAAGAATGATGACATCAATATGCTTAAGACCATGCTTATGAATGGTAGCGTTGATGCAGTTGCTGTTGCAAGAGGTAACGGCGCAGCTCTTACTGCGAATACGCCTGAACTCAAAGCGGTAAACACCGAAGGCGAATATGACGGCTTCAACTTCTTTGTAGAAGAAAAGTATAAGAACAATGTCGTTCTTCTTAACAAGAATGATGCAGAGCTTCTTGAAAAAGTAAATGAAATCCTTGCCAAAGCGATGGAAGCAGGCGTTTACGACGCTTGGTACGATGCATGCGAAGTATATGCAGGCGTTTCCACCAAGGATGAAAGTGGTTACGACGAAGAAGGTAACCCCCTCGCATAATTCATATTTTCAAAAGGAACTTGCCGTGGCAGACTCTTCTGCCTCGGCTTCTTCCGTGTTTATAGGAGATAATCAAATTGAGTTTAATTTCTATTTTAGAGGCGATGCTCAAGGTGCTTGAAAAATACTGGGCGAGAATACTACTTCACGGCTTAAGTATGACGCTCCTTCTGGCTGTCGTTACTGTGATTGGTGGTACCATTCTTGGTACAATTGTTGCCATAGGCAGAATGTCAAAATCGAAGATTTTGCGTGGCATCATCACCGCTTATGTCGAGGTTGTCCGTGGCACACCCGCCCTTGTACAACTCTATATCGGCTACCTTTTCCTGCCGAATCTTTTCCCCTCTCTTAACATTATGGAACCACAGACAATGGCATTCATTTGCGTTGCCGTTGCCCTGATTCTCAATAGCGGCGCTTATGTATCGGAGATCATCCGTTCAGGCATCCAGGCGGTGGATAAAGGTCAGACCGAGGCATCGCGAAGTCTTGGTATCAGCTCCGTCACCACGATGACCGATATCGTTCTTCCTCAAGCGGTAAAGAACATTCTCCCTGCGCTTGGTAATGAGTTTATCACCGTTATCAAGGAAACCTCCCTGGCTTCCACCTTCTTTGTTGGTGACCTGATGAGCCAGTATAAGGAAATCGTAGGTCAGGACTTCAACGCCTTCCCCACGCTCCTTGTGGTTACCGTAGTTTATTTTGTTTTGACATTTATCCTGTCAAAAATCGTTGGATTCTTTGAAAGGAGAATGAAGCATGACGCGTAAGACCGACTCTGTCATTGTACAGATTAATAATATTTTCAAAAGCTTCGGAAAACTCGAAGTATTAAAGGGTGTCTCCACCGAGATACATGCAGGCGAGGTAGTTTCCATCATCGGCGCGTCCGGTTCGGGTAAATCCACGCTTCTGCGCTGTATGAACCTTCTGGAAGAGCCTACCTTTGGTGAGGTCTGGATGGAGGGCAGACTTCTGACGCCCGTCGATCCCTATTTGCACTACGATATCATCCGCGCATCGAACACCTATAAAAAGCTTATCGAGGCTGGTATGAGCGACGAGGATGCTATTGTGAAAATCAAGAGTGAAGACCTTCTGCAAGAGAAGTTTTCCTCCCGCGAGGGAAGAGAATACAACGCTCTGATGCGCAAGTATTATAAAGAAAACTTTATCAATATCGACCTCGCCCGTGAGAATATGGGTATGGTTTTCCAGCAGTTCAATCTCTTCAATAACAAGACCGTTCTCCAGAATATTATGTTCGCTCCTGTCAAGACGGCATTGTCAAGAAACCGTCGTATCCAGATGAAGAACCTCAAAACAAGAGTAGCAAATCTCTTCCGTAAGGAAAAACAAGAACTCATCCCCCTTCCCGAGACCAAGGAAGAAATTCTTCTGCGCGCCGAGAAAAAAGCAAGAGAGCTTCTTGTCCGCATCGGGCTTGAGGACAAAGCGGACGCCTACCCCTCCACCCTCTCTGGTGGTCAGAAACAGCGTATCGCTATCGTTCGCGCATTGGCGATGAATCCCAAGGTGCTTCTCTTTGACGAACCCACCTCTGCGCTCGACCCCGAAATGGTCGGAGAAGTTCTTGAACTTATCAAATCGCTTGCGAGCGAAGGTATGACGATGGTTATCGTCACGCATGAAATGGGCTTTGCACGCGAGGTCTCCGACCGTGTCCTCTTTGTGGACGAGGGTATTATCGCCGAGGAAAACGCACCCGAAGAGTTCTTCTCGCATCCCCAGAACGAGCGTCTCAAGGAATTCTTATCGAAGGTTCTTTAATTAACCAATAAATGTTTACAATATGCTAACACAAGGGGCTGAGTCATTAAGAATTCAGCATACTTTGGTATTGAATAAGAATTTTCACTAAAATGCTGAATTCTTAGTGCGAAGCGCCTTTGGGGCTCGCTTAATTTAGAGCAGAAATCTTCGTTTGCGAACGATAGGCGTAT
>JAFVYW010000080.1 GCA_017508465.1 Clostridia bacterium | reverse complement strand
CAATGTATCGTCTATGTGGGGACTTGTCGGTTCCTCCTGCGAGGTGCATTACAGTACCACGAAAGCCGCTCTTATCGGCATGACAAAAGCCCTCGCCAAAGAGGTCGGACCTTCGGGCATCCGTGTCAATGCAATTGCGCCGGGTGTCATAGCGACCGAGATGAACCGGATGCTCTCCGAAGAGGACCTGGCGTCTCTTGCGGATGAAACACCCCTGTGTCGTATTGGAACACCGGAAGAAATTGCTCGGGCCATTTATTTCCTTGCAAGCGATGAAGGTTCATTTATCACAGGTGAAGTCCTGAATGTCAGCGGTGGTTTCGTTATCTGAAAATTTTGTCGCAAAATTTTTCGTTTGAAATACGGAAAAACTCTTGCAATTTTAAAATATTTCTGTTATAATATTTGAGAAGAAGGGGGAAATCCCTTTTTTCGTGTGTCAGACGGAGTCATACCAGCCGGGGAAGTAGCGGAGCCTTGTACCTGCAATCCGCTATAGCAGGGGTTCATTCCCGACCGTGAGGGCATCTCTTGTGTAGTCTGCACTGTCTTTGTCTGTGTTGAAGAATGGGTCTCGTGCAATTCGAGGCTGTGAACCATGTCAGGTGGGGAACCAAGCAGCATTAAGCGGTTTATCGGATGTGCCGCGAGGTCGCCTGTTCGGAGCAAACGGGGCAGTTACCGTATGTAAGGGCTGTTCAAAGGAAGGGTGTATGGCTCTTTCTGACACACGAAGATTGAGTAGCGCGTATCGGTTCGCCAAAGTTACCGCTGCGTGCTTTTCTTTTTTGGAGGTTGGAATGTCGGAATATCGTGCATTGTATCGAAAATGGCGACCTGTCGATTTCGATGATGTCTGCGGTCAGAAAGCCGTGACAGACATCCTGAAATTTCAGGTAGACCAGCAAAAGCTTTCACATGCCTATCTGTTTTGCGGTTCTCGTGGAACAGGTAAGACCAGTTGCGCCAAAATTCTTGCCAAGGCGGCAAACTGCCTGCATCCGCATGGTGGCAACCCCTGCAACGAATGTGAAGCCTGCCGCAGCATCGACCGCGGAATCGCGACCGATGTTATCGAGATGGACGCCGCGAGTAACAACGGTGTTGACGATGTCCGTACTCTCAAAGACGAAATTTCTTTTACCCCCGCCTCCCTTCGCTATCGTGTTTATATCATCGACGAGGTTCATATGATGTCCCAATCGGCGTTTAACGCCCTTCTGAAAACATTGGAAGAGCCGCCGACATATGTTATTTTCATTCTCGCCACTACCGAGTTCCACAAGCTTCCGACGACCATCGTTTCCCGTTGTCAGCGCTATGACTTCAAACGCATGACAAGCGAGACCATCGTCGGGCGTCTGATGAAAATCGCAAGAGAAGAGCATATCGATCTCCAGGAAGATGGTGCGCGCGTGATTGCACGCTCGGCGCAGGGTGGCATGCGTGATGCTATCAGCCTGCTTGAGCTTTGTGCCGGATCGCGCCAGACCATTGATGAGACGCTTGTCCTCGAGAGCATCGGCACACAAAGCCGGGATATGGCGTACAGGATGATTGAAGCAACAGGCGATGCAAATTATGAAACGGTTTTCCGACTTGTATCGGATATCGTTTCTTCGAGTATGGATATTGCTGTGTTTTTTCAGAGCTTGCTGGATGCCTACCGTGATATCATGGTTGCCAAGACATATAAAGATGCGAAGGTATATCTCGACCTTACCGATAACGAATATGAAAAGGTGATGGCTCTGGCATCAAAGATGCCGATGGCGAAACTGTTCTATCATACAACTCTTCTCGAGGAGGCCTCCGCCGATATCGCCCGCGCTCAACTTTCCCGTCGCGCGATTGCAGAAGTCACCCTCGCCCGTATGTGCGATGCACGCCTCAGCGCCTCGCCTGAAGCACTTGCTGTCCGAATTGAAGAACTTGAAAAACAGCTTTCTCTTTTTAAACTTGGTGGTATCCCAGCCACTCCGACGAAAGCACCCGAAACTGCCCCGGTAAGCGTTTCTGAAAACGCGCCACAAGCAAAAGAAGAACCAAAAGAAGAAGCAGAAGAGCCCATAGCTGTATCTGCTCCCAAAATTGTCACCGAACCTTATCGTCGCATTTCGCGTGTAATTGAACGCGTCGGTGAAATCCGTCCGTCTCTCCCATCTCAACTTCAGGGCGTGGAAGCGGAGCGCACGGGGAACACCTTTGTCCTCACAGTAAAACCCTTCTTCGCTGACAGGCTATCTTCTAATCCCCAGAACCTCGCTCTTTTGCGCGGTGTGATAGCAGAGCTTGAAAGCATCAACCCCGAGGAAGTAGTTCTCAGAATTGAAAAGGCGACAGACACCACAAAGTCTGCGCGCGATGACCTTACAGGTCTTTTTTGAATAAATAAATTTTTCAGGAGTTAAGATAATGAAAGTACGCTTGCCAAAATCCACAATGCCCCAGAACCCACAGGATGTTCAACAGATGGTTCGTAAAATGCAGGAAGATATGCAGACAAAACAGGCAGAGCTTGAAGCGAGAGAATACGATATTGCCGTAGGTGGCGGTGTTGTTTCCATGAAGATGAATGGTAAAAAAGAGGTTCTCTCTGTTCACATCTCTCCCGAGGTTGTCGATGAAGATGATATCGAAACGCTCGAAGACCTTATTGTCGCTTGTGTTAACGAAGGCATCAAGACTGTCGAAACCGTATCCGCTGAAGAAATGGAAAAAATCACCGGCGCGTTGAATATTCCCGGTTTGCCAGGTCTGTTCTGATATGGCGGAATATATTTTACCTATTCAACGGCTCATCGATGAATTCCGTAAATTGCCTGGTGTGGGCGGAAAAACCGCTGTCCGCTATGCTTTTTCGGTGCTGAATATGAGTGAAGAGGAGGCGCTTCGCTTTTCGGAAACAATTGTCGGTGCAAAGCGCGATGTCAAAAAGTGTTCCGTTTGCTTCGGTCTTTCCGAAAACGATATTTGTGACATATGCTCCAGCGAGCGCCGCGACCATTCCACGGTATGTGTCGTCGAAAGTCCGAAGGATGTCATCGTTATGGAAAAGGTGCGTGGCTTCCGTGGTGTTTACCATGTCCTCGGTGGTGCGCTTGCGCCCCTTGACAACATCACCCCTGCCGACCTTACCATTAAGGAACTTGTCGAGCGTGTCCGCACGGGCGAAATCAAAGAGCTGATTATCGCCACCAATCCCACGCCAAGCGGCGATACGACCGCTTCATATCTTGCGCGTATTCTCGAAGAATACGACATCGAAATCTCTCGCCTTGCCTATGGTATTCCTGTCGGCGGAGACATCGAATATGCCGATGAGGTTACTCTGTATCGCGCCATGGAAGGCAGACGCACCCTCAAATAAGTGTATTCTTTACTATCAAAAGACAGAGCAGAACGCTCTGTCTTTTTAATTTATACTGTTGCCATCTTATATTTCAAACGCAGATTGTCGGCAATCATCGCGATGAATTCAGAGTTTGTTGGCTTGCCACGCGTATTCTGAATGGTATAACCGAAGTAGGAATTGAGCGTGTCCACATCCCCTCTGTCCCATGCCACCTCAATCGCGTGACGGATTGCTCGCTCTACGCGTGAGGTCGTTGTCTGATATTTCTTTGCAACCGTCGGGTAAAGCACCTTTGTTACGGAATTGATAATGTCATTATCATCAATCGTCATCAAAATCGCACAACGCAGATATTGATATCCTTTAATATGTGCTGGTACACCAATCTGATGAATTACTTTCGTAACCTGTGTTTCCATATCCACACTCATACCATTGGCGTTCGCCTCACCCATTTCACGGTTTTTGCGTATCTTGAGAAGAGTATGAATGTGGGAGAGAAGGGAAGAGGTGTCATAGGGCTTTGGCAGACAGACATCAGCTCCTGCTTCGCTTGCTTCGCAGAGAACGCTCGTTTTATTGACTGCGGAAAGAAGGATAAAGGAAGGCTTTTGTTTTTCGTGCATGCTCTTGCATCGCGAAATCATACCAATGCCATCCACGCCCGTCAGCCAGAGGTCAACGATAGCAATATCGTAAGCGTGCGTGCGGATAAAGGAAAGTGCCTCTTCACCGTCCTTTGCAACATCGGGCGTTCCAAAACCATTCTTTCTCAGAAGGTCCACGAGCGTAACACGCTCGTCCGCGTGTTCGAGTGCGAGTAAAATCTTTGCTTTGTTTTCCATTTTGTTTCTCCTTGATTACATAAAATTTGGCAATATTTGGTAACTGATAACATTTTACCACATTTTTCCAATTTATGCAAGTGGGGAATGCAACAAAATATTACCAAAAATTACCAAGTTATTTTGGTAAAAATATCCAATTCAATCTTTTCTTTGACATTCTCTCCCACTTTTTTACCAATAACGACAAATCAACGATTGATTTTGGTTTTCTCGCCTGCAATCTTGTGAAAAAAATGCGAATTATTCGTAAAATCTTTTGAATTTCATGTTGCAAAATGAAATTACTTGTGCTATAATGTATTTGTGAGAAATTGGATTTTTTTTATAACATATTATATAAGGAGTTACTTATGAACACGAATGTTACGGCAAACAAGTTTGTCAACGAGTGGATTGCTGAGATGGCGGCGATGGTAAATCCTTCTGACATCGTTCTTATCGATGGCTCGGAAGAACAGGCTGACGCACTCCGTCAGATCGCACTTTCTACTGGCGAACTTCAGAAATTGAATGAGGAGAAATTCCCGAACTGCTATCTTCACAGAACCGCAATCAACGATGTTGCGCGTGTAGAAAACAGAACCTTTATCTGTACTTCCAAGAAAGAAGACGCAGGTAATATCAACAACTGGATGGACCCCCAGGAGTGCTACGCAAAGCTTGCAAAGCTCTATAAGGGATCCTACACAGGTAAGACCATGTATGTTATCCCATACTCGATGTCTGTTGTTGGCTCTGATTTTGCAAAATACGGTATCGAGCTTACCGATTCTATTTATGTTGTGCTTAACATGCTGATTATGACGCGTGTTGGTCTCAATGTTCTCGAAGCGCTTGGTGACAGCGCCGACTTCATCAAAGGTCTGCACGCATGTGCAAAGGTTGAGGAAGAGAACCGCTACATCTGTCACTTCCCTGAAGATAACACCATCTGGTCTGT
>JAFVYW010000079.1 GCA_017508465.1 Clostridia bacterium | reverse complement strand
TGGTTATTTGCGATAAGGTTATGGTGGGTGGAGCTATCGCCATAGCCCCATACCCAACCGACCGAGATGCCTGTATAGCCGATATCGTGGACTTCATTTTCCGATATTTCATTATACGATGCATGGCAAACGAGGATGCCGCAGCCTGCTTCATAGCGCTTGCCACAATAAGCAATTTCGTTTTTCCGGATGGTGATATGCGAAGTAATGCGCTCCCTCTCGCAACCGTATGCACCGCCGAACACACGGATACCGCCTGCGGCGATATCTTCAATATGGTTTTGTTCGATGCGGATATTCTCGCATCCCTCGCGGATATCAATGGCATGGACACCAAGGGCGTGGAGGTAGCAATTTGTCACGGAAGCGTTCTTTGCGCCCTCGAAAATGACTGCTCCGCTTGCCCAGCATACCGACTGGATGTCACTGCCATAAAGGTTTGCACCGGGGACATATTCCTTTGTGATATCGTCGAGGCACATCGTGCTTGCGTAATCGCTTCTGGTGGCGAGAAGCTCGAGGTTCTCGATATGGATATTCTCCCCTGTGATGTAAAAGAGGTGCGCGAGGGTGGGAATATAGCCGATGAGCGAGGTAGGTTCGCCATTGTTTTCGGAAATATAATAGATGGTATTTGTTTTTCTGTCGGCGTACCATTCGCCAGCCTCGTGGAAGGTACCCGATACGCCTGTGAAATAATAGTGCATGGCGGCGTTATCGCCTTCGTCATAATAGGCGGTGAGGGCGAAGCGGGAACGATAGGTCATATCAATTCTGCCTGTCGCGAGGTCAAAGCTTCTGATTGGCGAATGCTCATCGAGCCAATAGTGGTAGTAGTTCACCATAGCACCCGAGATATCACCTGCCGCCGCTAAATCCTCGGGGAAGGCAACAAACCAATCGGTTGTGCCACGCAAGAGGGCGAGGTAAGAGTTATCAAAGGGCGCGTCAAGTCCTGTGCGGACGGCACGAAGGGTTCCTGTCTTTGGGTAGCGTGTGGCGTTTGCCCTTTTGCCTTCGATGAAGAGGTCGGTCGGGAAAGGCGTGTTCCCTTCCCTGTCTGTCGGGATTTGGGTACTGATGCACTCTGTGCCATGAAAGCAATCTCTCTTCCAATCGTCAAGGGGAATGCCACCGATGATTTTGCTTTTGTTCGGAGAGGTCAGGGTAAGGTTACCGAGGGAGAGGTCGAGCGTTATGGGGGCATCGAGATAAATATCCTCCAGAATGGAGATGGTAAGGGGATTTTCGTACCCATTCCTGCGTGCTTCGCGCACGGCGTTCAGGGCATCTTCCAGTGTTTTTCCTCCAGAGGGGGTGCAATAGTAGATATCGGACATATTTTTCTCCTTATATGATTACGGCGAGGGTTGCGATGGCGAGGGCGAGATAGGACCATTTGCCAAGTTTCTCGCGGAAGAGGATGGACGCCAGCGCACCTGCTATTATGGCGAGGGCGGAAGTGATGGGGGTATACACGGCGATATCCATCGTGCGAAGCAGGAGGACACCAACAAGCGAACCGACATTCGATGCGACAGTATTTGCCACCATAAACAACAGTTCGAGGGGACGAAGGGTGGTAAGAAGGGTTATCGGGGTTTTCTTCTTTTTCACCGATTGTATGAGCAGGACAAGGAGAGAGGTAACGGAAAGAATGACATTCGTGAAAAAGAAGAAGCTATTCTCGTCCGTCACACGCTCGGAGATAGCGAAAAGCTTGGTGACGACGGTCGTCAGACAGGTGGTGGCAATCATGAGAAGGAGCAGAAGAAAGAGGACAATTCCGCCCCCTCGCCGATGCTCCTCTTCGCTCTTTGGTTTTCGGTTTTCCAGAAAGACGAACACGACGGCAACGAGGAGAACGGCAATACGGATGGCGCGTCTGATATCCATCTCCTCCGAGAAGAAGAGGACGCCGACGAGGGTTGTGCCGAGGAGGGACATCGAGCCTGTGATGACGCCGACCGATGCGACATCGGCATAGTGGTAGATGACGAGTGTCACAAACAGGGAGAGTGCAACAAGGAGAGCGAATGCGACGGAATATAGTACCGTGGTGAGGTTGAGCGAGATGGAAAATCCGCCCGATATGGCAAAGAAGAGGCAGGCAACAAGCCCGTTGATCAGCATGAAGAGGGTATAGGATTCCTCGCCATTTTCCGTCACGGTGTTGCTGCAAAGTTTGGAAAAGACCTTGCCACCGAGGGTAGCCAGGGCGTAGGCGAGCAGTAAGAGGAAAATTTCCATTGTGATGACTCCACTATCAGAGATAAGGATTGTTTTTTCTATTATAGCACACTGTACTTTTCAGATATTTTCAGTGTAACACAAAATCATGGGTTCGTCAATACAATGCACATAAGATTTATAATTCGTTTGCAAAAATCGCTTTGACATCTTGAACGAAAAGAAAAAATGTGTTATAGTATAAATAACATGTTGCATCAGGAGGATAAGAGATGACGAGAAGAAAAAGGAGACGGCTTTGCTTTGCCATCGTGTTTTTTTGCTTATTGACTATGCTATTGTGCATTCTCTTCTGCTTAAGGGACAAATGGCAGGGGAAAGACGATACGCCGCCAGTTACGATAGCGGACACCCTGCCCGATGGTAACGGAAAGGAAGCGGTGGTTATTCTGCTTGGTGGGCAATCGAATGCATCTGGGGCAAGCAGAGTGGAATATCTTAAAAAGAAGGTCGAGCCACAGAAGTATGAGCAATATGAGAATGGCTTCGACAATGTATATATCAATTATATTTCAGGTCCGAAAAAGTCGAACGAATTTGTGAAGTGCGCTGTAAACCAAGGGGAGCTTGACAATGGCTTTGGACCTGAACTTGGTATTGCAGACAAGCTGAATGAACTCTACCCTGACCGCACCTTCTTTATCATCAAGTGCGCGTTTGGCGGCTCGAACCTCTACGAGCAATGGCTCTCGCCCTCCAGCTTTGGCAAGACGGGAGAGTTCTATCGGGTGTTCGTTTCGTTTGTCAAGGAAAATCTCGCTTATCTGAAAAGCAAAAATTATGATATAAAGATTGAGGCGATGTGCTGGATGCAAGGGGAATCGGACGCCTTTGGAGAAGACAACGCCGAAAACTATGCAAGACACCTGAAGAATTTTATCAAGGATATTCGCAGAGAATTCAAGGACGATGCATCCGATGACGGCATCGGGTTTGTAGACGCGCTGATTGCAGATAATTCTAAGTTCTGGACATATCATGAAAAAGTCAATGCCTGCAAACGAGAGGTGCGCGACCTATCCGCTATGAATGCGTTGATTGATACGATTGCCATAGGGCTTACCTGCGCCGAAGAGCCCGAGGGAGAACCCGACCTCGCGCATTACGACGCTTTAAGCGAGATTAAACTCGGGCATCATTTTATTATCGAGGCAAGCAAGTTTTTTTGATATATTAAAATCAAGGCGTAGCCTTGTATATCATCAATTTCGTAAGAAATTGCATATCATCCGTTT
>JAFVYW010000078.1 GCA_017508465.1 Clostridia bacterium | reverse complement strand
TTCGCTTACGCGAAAGTGAAGTTGCTTTGCAGTGAAGTTCGTGCTATCGCACGAGTGAAGTTAAGTTTGCCCACTTTGCCGAAGGCAAAACTTCACTATCCGCAGGATAACTTCACTTACGAAGTAAACTTCACTTGCCCCAGGGCAAACTTAGTTGCGTAGTGTCCTTAAGGGCACTACGCAAAAGCAGTGCTTTTCTTTTTTATAGTGTGCAAGAAGATTGAAACATCGAATCAGGATTTGGAGAAGGTAAAAGCATCTTCGCGAAGATTTTTGATGTGCCAGGTGATGCCCTCAAAAGGCACAGGGGTGGCAACGGGAGAGGTATTTTCTGCACAGGGGACAGGCATACAGGTGATGTTTTCTATCCTTATGTTCTCGTATTCGGCACCGGGACGCGTGTTTTCCAGGTGGATGTTTAAAATGGGATTTCCGTCATTTTTCGGGAGACCGTCATCGTAGTAAACGGTAATCTGGCGACAGAGGATATCGGATACCCAGGCTGTGCGCTCGCTCGTCTGGTCTCCGGAACGGATGGAATAGGAGTTGGTCGTGCCTTCATAGGGAAAATTGATGATGCGGAGAATGGCAGGGATGGATGGTGTATTTTGCTTGGTATAGTTGCTCTCATAGGAGAATTGGAGTTCTTCTGCCGTATCGAAAGCGTTCATCTCAATGCGGATATTCTCAAAACGGATGTTATGCACGAAGGCGGTGTAGCCGTTAGCTATATCACAGGCGGTATTGCCTGCGCGCAGAAGGTCGCAGTTGGAGAAGGAGATGTTTTCGTATTCGAGGCAGGCGGTTTCAATGCCAAGTTCACAGGTTTTGCCCCAATCGCACCAGAGAATGCAGTTTTCGGTATGTATGTTTTTGTTCGGTGTCTGACAGTACCGAAGGATGCCTTTGATGGTGATGGTGTCATCAAAAGAGTGGATAAAGGAGTTGCGGATGAAAATATTTTGAGAGTTGACAATATCAATGCCATCGGTATTGTAACGCCATTGTCCGAATATTTTGATATCATCCACTTCCACATTGAAGCAATGGAACAGGTTCAGACACCAGATGGCAGAGTTGGTCATGCCAACACCGCGGATTGTCAGGTTTTTACAATCATAAAACTTTATATTACCCACAGTAAAGTCGGTATAACAGGGGGCAGCAAAGCGTTCCTCGCCACTATCGTCCAGAATGCCGTTGCCAAAAATCTCAATGTCACAGCAATCGTGCGCAAGGAAGCAACCATAGACAAGTGCATCCTTGTCAATGTAAACCTTGTCACCCGATTTCAGTTGGATTTGTCTCGGGTAATGAATGCCGGGGCCAAAATAGTGTGTGATCTCTTCGGGTTTTTTGCATTCGATGGGTTTGGAGTAGAAGATATAGAGCAGTCCGTGATAATCATCCAGTTCAAGTACATACTGTCCGGTCGTTTTGAGTGTCACGCTGATGATACCGTTTTCCTCGTTTGCGAGAATGCCCTTGTTGTATGGCTTTACCAGAACACGCGAATGTGGCTTTTTGGCTTCGATGGTCAGGGTGATTTCCTCGTCACCGATGAGGTTGATATAAGAAGCAGATTCTGACTGCTCAAGAGGGCGTTGCCGTCCCATCCACCAGATATTGAAGGGGTAGGAGGAGATGCGACAGGAATAGACGGGAATTTCTTCTCCCTTCGCATACACGCGATAATCCGAGGAAATGGGTGCTACGAGCAAAGATTCTTCCACTGCATTCTGGGTTGTTTTTCCGTGGTTAAAATCAGAATAGGTAAACATAATTTGTTCCTTTCGATGCGCTTATATGCTGTAATGTTAGATTTTTTCAGAGCAAGGTTTTTCAGGGTGTGAGGGTTCTCTCATCGCGCGATAAAGGCGCTCGGCAATTCGTTGCATACCGAGGTCACCCGGGTGGTGAGCAACACCGCCGTGCCAAAAGAGCCCGATTGCCATATTTTCATCATAAAGACCGAGGTCGCCAAGGTCAATCAGAGGCATTTGCATTTCCTCTGCCACCTGACAGATGGCACGGTCAACACGCTCGTTTTTCCAAAAACAAGTGGTGAAATATATCTTTGTACCTTCGGGGCAGATGTTGTCGAGAAACTCGCGGATGGCGAGAGCAAAATCCGCCTCTTCCTCATCACTTTTGAGAGATACATTTTCACCGAGGCGGAAAATCACCTCGTCTGCGCTAAAGGAAAACTCGGGGGTATAGTACTCTTTGGTAGTGGCTTCCTTGTAGGAACGCTCCCAACTGGCAAACTGGCGCACCATAACGAGAATATCCTCGTCTGCCATCAGGCGCGAGGTGAGCAGGTGGACATAATCGCACTCGGCACAACTTGCCGCCATACCGAAGTCGTGGTTCCATCCGATATCGTCTTTGGGGCCGTGGCGCGTAATGGAGTTACCGACAATCAGCAGTCGATGGGGCGCACTCTCATTCCCCAAAAAGCAGGTGGTAGTGGAATTTCGCATTTGCCCGTCGGACGGCACATCGTTGTCCGATATCGTAAATCCCGACTTGTTTTCTTTCGTTTTTTGCATAAAAGGACACCTCTTTTTTATCAGATAATGATAGGTTGTTCCGCAGTAGTTCTGCGATATATTACTAAAGGTAAAGTTTAAATTTCTAAAAAAGAGAAGGGTTACTGGTACCACAAACATTCACTTGATTTTAACATATGAAAATAAAAAAGTCAACAATGTTTTTGCCTGCAAATGCGATAGCATTTGAAAAGTTGCTTGCAACTTTAGTACCCAGGAATCGTTTCTTATCGCTCCGAAACAAAAAAGATATAACTAAAAAAAGGCACAACACAAAAATTTGTGTTGTGCCCTTTTTCTCAGGGGGTAAAGATGATTTTACCATCTTTTATGGTCCAGTACATAGCGTCAAAGCCGAGAACATGATAGAGGAATTCTGTGCTGTATGCATCGCTCTGGCTTTCGCTGGTTGCTACACTATCAAAGCCTTTTGTGTCTGGATTTGTATAGGTTTCGTTTACATAATACACATTATTTGCCACTTTATCAGGGTTCAGGGAGGATGCGTTGTTACCTATGTTGGCAATAGCACTATAACACTTTTTGCTTGTGCGATTGTCATCGAAGACGATATCGGTAAGACAGTTTTCTACCCTTACATGATAACCGCCGTCGACATCACGGATAAGACCTGCGATGCCACCGCCGAAGAGCATGGAGTCGCCCTGCCAGGCGTTCGTAAGACGAATGCGACCTTCGGTGTAGCAGTTGCTGACGGTGATGGAATTGTAGGATTCGCCGATAAGACCGCCTACAATATTGCGTTCACCACCCGTGCGGAACATGCCGAAGACGCCGTCTGTCAGGGTTGCTTTCACATAGGAGTGGATATCGAGGTCTGTTGCGGAGCAATCGCGGAACACAATAGAGTTGCTCGAGTAACCAACCAGACCACCCACCCATGTGGTAGGCATTCTGCCTTTGATGAGGGATTCGTGAGTGACATCTACGGTGAAATCAGTGATACTACAACGATATAGTTCACACTCTGCGGATGCGCCTATGAGCGATCCGAGGAAAATCTGCGATTCGTCACTTTCATTGACAGGCATACCCTGATAGGAGAGTCTCACATTTTCAAGATGCATATCATGGAGCTTTGCCTGATATGCGACACCAAAGAAACCTACGGCAACATATCTGATGTCTGTGGTTTCAATCCTGACGATATCAAGGGCGAAGTTGCGGATCGTGTAACCACATCCGTAATATGTGCCACGGAATTCACCATGCGATGTGCCAATGGGATTGAAGATGCGACCTTCAAGGTCGATGTCGGCCGTCTGGACGAAGGTGCCATCCAGGTGCGCGCGGAGCAGGTCAAGGTCGGAGATGGTGCGGATTTCGTAGACATTGGTGAGTCTTCGTGTGATGACCTGAACCTCCAGTCCGGTATTCTGCATCGGGAAGGATATTCTTGTTGCCGAGGATTCGACATATTCGCCGTTGACGAGCCAACCTGTGACTACCATAAATTCACGGTTTAAAAGATATGTCGCATTGTCGACATAGTATTCAAACGAGACCATCTCGCCTTCCATCGCGCAGGATTTGTCGGCGCGCAGCGTGCCAACCTTCGGCTCGTCCAGTATGACATCGTATTGCTTGACATCAATGGTCAGCTCGACTGTCTTGGTGATGCGGTTGGTCGACGGACCAATAGAAATGTAGAGGTCCACAGTAATGGGGAGGGTGGGCGCTTGTCTGATAATGAGCTGACCAAACCTGTTGATGTAAAAGTAGGGATTATCCTCGATGGAATAAGAATATTCATCCTTATCCGACACCATTTGCTTATCTATACGCTCTGCGAGATCATAGAGGTAGACCTCGTGGTCGAAGAACTCGCGGATATCTATGCTGTACTTTGAAATTGTCTCGGCATCTTTTTCGGTTTTGAACTCGAAGTAGAGATAATAGTGACCGATGTTACCAAGCGGTTTTTCAACGCGGTCGATATCGGGGGAGATTTCCTTGATAATCAGGTTGATGGAGACATCGATATCATAGAAGTAACCCCATTCGACAAAGCCCGTCAGATCAGCGGTGACGGCGCTGTTGTGTTGCTCGTACCGCAGTGCGCCCGAGGCAATAAGATAGGGGCCGACCTTCAGGTTGACCTTCGCATACAAATCGTCCTCGAGCAGGGCGAAGTAAAGCTTGAGCTCGGCATCCAGACCAAGAGAGATTTTCAGGTAAGCGAGCGCATATACCTCAATCACCCGGTCTGTCTCGCAGTTGTGGTAGACATCGAAATCTCCCTTGATATAGGAGGCGGTGCAGGTATTGATGACCGAGAAGGAGGTGTTGATATCAATCTGACCGATGATTTCGTATTCGAGGAAGGGCGTGATGCCAAACTTCAAAAACAGACCTGTCTCGCCGATGGGAATGCTATGCGAGAGTTCAAACGCTTCGAAGGTGGAGGCGTGTTCTGACGAGGTATCGAAGGGAGCTTCCTTGTTTTCGTCAAGGGTTGCCTGATAATCTTTCAGAAGCGTCTCCAACGCTTCAAAGTTGCTTGTTGCTTCCTCGTTTCCGTAAACGAGGTCAAGATTGAAGGCAATTGTGGTGACATTTTTCAGGGTAAACTCAAATTTCTTCACCGTCACAGGGAAGGAGAAATCGAGGTCACAGGAGGTCGAAATCTCGTTGCGGAAGGTAACAACAAGACGAATGGCGAACTTATCGAGCGTCTCACCCGCACTGTTTTGTCTCTCACCGTTCACCGTCAGGGTGACCTTGAATTCAATCAGCTTGCCGCTGATAATCGGTTCTGCCACATCGACGGTCGGTTCCTTGTCAAAGCGGAAGGTGGGATTTTTCGCCGCAAAGAGCGTCAGCTGGTTCATCAGGAGATTGACGGAGGAGGCTTCTGCCGCGACCTCGGCAAACGCTTCTGCTGCCTTTTCCTTGTCACCGATGACGGTCGCATCGGCGAGGTCAAAGTCGAGGTCATCCTGCTTGATGTTGACATTGACAAAGATGTCCTCGGGTTTCACCTCTCTGGAGGAGAAAATGATATCGTAGGTGCCATCCTCGAGCAGGGTGATCTGTTCAATATAGCCATAGACGCCTGCGGGATCATCGTAGCAATAGAGAAGGTTGCCGACCGAAAGGGGCGTATCGCTCCGAAGGGTAATGCCGACGCCTGCGGGTTTGATTGCGAGAATGTCATCGATGGAGATGAGGACAGTGTCCTTGCCATACTCGACATCCATCACCTCTTCACGCGCAAACGAGAGGACGAAGGTACGCATATGGTTGGTAAGGTAGATATCGTCCGATACCGCTTCTACCTGGTAGGTTGCCCCCTCGGTGAAGTTTGCCATAACGATATAGTAGCCCTTGCGTGTGCCTTCCTTGACGGTGGTATTGAGCTCCTTGCCGTCGACATCATAAATTTTGATATAATGGTTCAGATTTTCATCTGAAATGTCAACTCTTGTGTACATTTCGATGGTATAATCGGGGGCAAGGTCTTTGAACATTGTGGTGAGGCTGTTTTTTGAAGTCCACTTCGCGTAGGCGTTTGTGTTCTCCGTAACATCAGCCGTAAGAGGAATCTGCCAACTTTCGGGATCGAGGTACCAGCCATCGAAGATGTAGCCCTCATAGTAGGCATAGGGGAAGAGATAGGTTTCGGGGTTATCGATGCGTTCCGAGAAGCTTTCCGTCTTATTTTCGGGGTGGTAGGTCACCTCGACACCAGGGAGGTCAAAGAGAGCATGCATCGCGTACGAGCCGGAAACATTGTAAAGTGCGGTGTAGACTTCATCGGTCGAAACCAGCTCGCCACCGAGGAACCAACCGACAAAGCGGTAGCCCTCGTCGGGGATGGCGATAAGGGTGATTTCGCTGTCCTTGGGCATCGTCACACCACCGCTTGCCGTACCGTGGAAGCCAGAGACCGTACGGATGGTAACAAAGCCTTCCTTGAATCTTGCCTCTATGGAAAGATCGTGTGCAGGCATCTGCACATGGAGCGTTTTATCATAACTGTATGGCTTGTTGTCAATGTACCAACCGATAAAATCGTAACCCTTTTCGGGGGTTGCCACAAGGGTTAAGGTATCGACAACGGTTTTCTTGCCACTCTCGCCCTCGAATGAACCACCAGATGTGCCTGAAATGGTAAAATCATAGGGGATAAGTTCGCATCTTGCTTCGATGGTGAGATTGTGTGCCGGGGCAGAGAAGGTGTAATTTTGAGAGGTGGAAAGACAAGTGTCACCTTCAAAGAAGCCGAGGAAACGATAACCCGGTGCTGTGGTATAGGAGAGAGTGATTTCATCCTCCACATGGAATATCAGCGCATCGGGCGAGCCCTCGCCGCCATCGGCAAGGTTTTCACGCAAGGAGAGATGATAATCGATGGGCGTTGCCTTTGCCACAAGGATATAGGTTTCAGGCGGCATGGTAAAGGCATAGGTGCGGTCGGTCGAAACGAGTTCACCATTCAGAAACCAGCCATCGAAGAGATAGCCGTCTGCCACGGTGACGGTGACGGAGATAGCATCCCCTTCATAATAGCGTCTTTCGTGGTCGGAAATGGTAAGACCTTTGTCCCCTTCGGTGATGAAGGTGTAACGAATGAGGTCGAACTCTGCGACGAGGCTTGTTGATTTTGTGGGTGTGAAGAGGAAGACATCGTCCTCGGAGAGGAGCGTCAGGTCATCGAACCAACCGTAGAGCTCAAAGCCCTCGCCAGCGGTGGCAACAAGCTTCAGGGTGTCACCCGCCTTGACGATATACTCGCGGAGATTGATGTCACCTGTCGCACCGTTATAGTAGCCGGTCGTCAGGAAAATCTGGTAATAGGTCTCGCCGACGATGCCGATGTAGGGAGGTAATGCCTCGTCAGTGATGTCATTTTCGTGTGCGGTGAAGCGTGCGACAAGGGTGGTGTCGCCCGATGGCATCGGGAAGAGATATTCCGTATCGGTGGAGACGAGAGTGTCACCAAGGAACCAGCCGAAAAAGCGGTAACCCTCTTTCGGGGTTGCCACGACGGGAACAAGCCCTGTTTCGTATGCGCTGGTCGAGCCTGTGGCTGTACCGAAGTCTCTGTGACCACTTTCAACTGTGAGGGTGAAATACTTGCAGTATCTTGCTGTCACTACCACATCCTTTGCGGGCATACGGAAGGAATATTCAAGATTTTCAGAGATGCATTCCCCGTCAATGAACCAGCCAAGGAATTCATAGCCTTCCACCGCCTTTGCCGAGAGGGTGACCATATCCTGATAGTGGAAGACATTGGCGTTCGTTTTTATATCACCGATGCCTGGATAAGTGGAACTTGCGCTTAAGGTGTAATCGATATTCTCAAACTTCGCCACAAGGGTTACGGAAGCATCGGGGGAGTAGACGAGGGTAGTACCTGTGCCGATGCATTCTTCGCCGATGTACCAGCCGACAAATTTGTAGCCTGTCGCAGGGGTGGCGATGAGGGAAATCGTTGTCCCCTTCATCAGCACGGCTTCTGGGATGTCGACCTTTCCGCCTTGATTTGCTGTTGCGAAAAGTTGATGGTAGGTGCTGTTGCCATGGAAGGTCGGCAATCTGCCGTCGCACAAATACCAGATGTCGCTATTCCAATCCTCTTCGTAATAAGCCTTGCTCTTCAGTTCGGAAAGCGAGTGTGTGGAGTAGAGTTGTTCTGCACCGCCGTCGGCGGTGATGCTGATATAGTAACCACAGTTGGTGCGGGATGCGCCGGATACATATTCACCATAAATAGGTCCGTAATCGGATTTTCCATACGCGATATAGGAGGACACAAATAGTTTTCCGGTGGCAACACATTCGGTAATCAGATTTTCAGAACGGCCTGTCAGCCCGCCGATTTCTACGCCACTTGCGGTGGAGATGGCGCGGATATCGATGTCTGCATAAGAATGAGAGAGATATCCCTCCTGTATACCGGTCAGACCACCCACAAAAATCGTACTCGTGGACTGTACGCGAATGGTGCCGCATGCATAACAGTTAAGAATGCTTGATAAATAATTGCGACCAATCAATCCGCCGACATAAACCCAACCTTGCGATGTGACCTGAATATCACAATTTGCATAGCTTTCGGCAAAGGTAATGTCACTGACGCTCCGATGTATGCTATAACCAACAAGTCCGCCGATATAAGGGCTGGTGGTTATTGTTGAATTGACAGTTATCGTACCGGAGGCATGGCAAGCGTTTATGGTGGC
>JAFVYW010000077.1 GCA_017508465.1 Clostridia bacterium | reverse complement strand
ATATGACACAGACATCTGTCACCCCGCCCACATTCGTTATTTTCTGTAACAGTGAAGAACTCTTCCATTTCTCCTATCGCAGATATATTGAAAACTGTCTGCGTGATACCTTCGGTTTCGAGGGTACGCCTATCCGCCTTGTCATCCGACAAAAGGGCGAGAGCATGCCTGAATAAGAAAGGAGTACGCTTTGTTTATTGATAATATTAAAATCTATGTGAAAGCGGGCGATGGCGGAAACGGTGCGATTTCCTTTCACCGTGAGAAGTATGTGAACGCTGGCGGTCCCGATGGCGGTGATGGCGGCCGTGGAGGCAATATCATTTTCCGCATTGACGAGGGCGCGAACACCTTG
This sequence comes from Clostridia bacterium, assembly GCA_017508465.1. Lineage (GTDB taxonomy): Bacteria > Bacillota > Clostridia > Oscillospirales > CAG-272 > UBA1740. The sequence goes on along the minus strand of JAFVYW010000077.1, from coordinate 1,634 downwards.
CTTTCCTACCGCTATAAGCGTAAGTTCGTTGCCGAAAACGGCGCGAACGGCATGCCCGATAAAATGCATGGAAAAAATGGTAAGGATGTCATCCTTCTCGTGCCCAGAGGCACCATTATCCGCGATGGCGCGAGTGGAAGAATTCTCTTTGATATGGCGACTGCAGACGAATTCGTTGTTTGTCGCGGTGGCAGAGGTGGATGGGGAAACCGTCATTTTGCCACTCCCACCCGCCAGATTCCACGCTTTGCCAAAAACGGCACCAGAGGGGAAGAGAAGGAGATCCTTCTCGAGCTCAAAATGCTCGCCGAGGTGGGACTGATTGGATTCCCGAATGTCGGAAAATCCTCTATCCTCTCGCGCATCAGTGCCGCAAAACCTAAAATTGCAAACTATCATTTTACCACCCTCTCCCCGAATCTTGGCGTTGTCCCCGTTGATGGAGGACGCGGTTTTCTCTGTGCCGATATTCCTGGTCTGATTGAGGGTGCGGCCGACGGACTCGGACTTGGACACGATTTCCTTCGCCATGTTGACCGTTGCCGTCTGCTCCTTCATGTTGTCGATATTGCTGGTACGGACGGACGCGATCCCCTCGATGATATCGATAAAATTGATATGGAGCTTGAGAGATATTCCGAAGAGCTTTCCACCCGTCCGCAGATTCTTGTTGCAAACAAGATCGATTCGGTATTGGAAGATGATCCCATTCTGGAAGAGTTCCGCGCCTATGCCGCAAAGCTTGGCAGGGAAGTGCTTTTTGTCTCGACCGTGACTGGTGAGGGGCTTGATGCGCTCGTCCGACGGACTGCCGAAGTTCTCTCCACCCTTCCTGAACTCACTGTCTACGAAGCGGAGGTGGCGCCCGAAGAGGTGCTTGTCGACGCGAAGGAAACCATCATCCGCAAGGAGGGTGGTATCTACTATGTCGAGGGTACATGGCTCTACAACTTTATGGGACAAATCAATTTTGACGATTATGAATCGCTCAATTTCTTCCAGCGGGTTCTCCAGAAAAACGGCGTCATCGATAAACTTCGCGAAGCAGGCGTCGAAGAGGGCGATACCGTCAATATTTACGATTTCGAGTTTGATTTCGTCTATTGATTTAAAAAATAGTCACCCGTGTCAGAAAAAAACGCGTCTTTTTCGTTCCGTACCAGGTATAGCGCGTGACAGGTGCATGAAACGACACCTGTCAACATAAACAAAAATAAGTGCAAAAACTTGTGTAGGTTGACGAAAAAGATGAGTTTTTCAAAAAATCATGATATGATATTGCAAAATATTTAAAATTGTGATAAAATATTTGTAATTAACAGGCAAAGATTTGCTATCTTGGAGGTTTTTATGAAAAGAATCATTGGTCTGCTTTTATGCGTAACACTTCTCTTCGGCGTATGCTCCGTTCTTTCGGGCTGCGGCGACGAGGATGACAAAGGTGCGTACATCAGCGTAAGTCTGTGCGATGTCGTGTTCGATCTTGATCCGACAGAGTATTATGTAAACGATAATGTCGCTCAGATTTTGAGCCTTGTTTACGAACCCCTCTTCAAGCTCAACAAGAGAGGTAAGGTTAAGCTTGCCGCTGCGGAAGAGTATGAGATTGACAAAGAAGAGCGCACGATTGTTAT
>JAFVYW010000076.1 GCA_017508465.1 Clostridia bacterium | reverse complement strand
TCTCTTCGAGGGCGAGGAAGGTGACGCTATAAGCGAAGTTCCTGCCACCGAGGGTGAAGCCGCAGAACAAAACACATCAGAACAAACCACAGAGGATTTCTTTGAGGACGGTCCCTCCGCTGATGACGATATTCAATTCGACAATGCAGAGGAAGAATACACCATCGAAGAGGTGGAGGTAGGCACAGAGGACGAGGATGCAATCGACCTTCCCTTCCCAGAGGTAGAATAAAAACACATATCTAAGCAATAATAGTTGCATACGCATTTCAGAGGTGATGTATGCAGGTGCTGTTTTATTTGAATATTTTCTGCTTATTGTTGCTTATCTTTTCAGAACCATTATACATTCGCATAGAAAAAGAAAGCGACACGACTCTCTCGTTTCACTTTGTGTTCTTCTCCTTCCTTTTTATCAATAAAGGGGAGAGCGGAGCATCCACACGAGAAAAGAAAAAAAGAAAAATCTCCCCGAAAAGTTATATCAGCGCATGGCTAAAACTGCGCAAAAGGGTTAAAATTAAGATAGACGCCCTGTACTTTCCTCTTGTTACCTCTCCGTATATGCAAGCGCTTCTATGTGGTCTTTTTCCTGCGATACTGGCAGGCGAACGATCCTATGGAGATAATGAAAACACATCCTTTGCTCTCCACATCGAAACGACACTCCCTGATTGTCTTATTCTGTATTTCAAAGCAATGCAAAACGAGAAGAAAAATGAGAAGGTGTAAATATGGTAGAGGGCAATCTTTCCGACATTATCCGTACATCGCTTGACGGAATCCGAGAGCTTACAGAAAGTGATACATTTGTAGGCGGTCCGATTGAGACCGCGAGTGGTGTCACTATTATTCCTGTATCGAAAATTACGCTCGGGTTTGCCACGGGTGGTGTAGATCTCAGTACCAAAAAGCCGAATGCCTTCGGAAATTTCGGAGGAGGCGGCGGAAGCGGCGTCGCAATCACGCCTATGGCATTTATTACGGTATCTGCCAACGGCACGGTAGATATGATTGATTTTTCAAAGAATGAAAGCCAGAGCCCGACGGCGAAGGTGATCGACTTTCTTTCCAACGCTCCACATTGGATCGAAGAGATTAAGGGGCGTTTTGGTTAAAAATTGAAGGTATAATCCTCTTGTTACTGTATAAGATAAGAAAAACAATGAGGATATCCATGATACAAAAGATATTAAAAAGGCTACTCATTCCTTTTATCGCAATCTCCTTTCTATCACCGCTTACGGTAAAAGCGATAGGGACGCCTGATGTCAGCGCGCGATGCGCTGTTTTATATGACGCCAATTCCAAGGTGTTTTTGTATGAGAAAAATGCTGACGAAAGACGAGGAATGGCGAGTACAACAAAAATTGCGACGGCACTTGTAGTTATCGAGAGCGGAAGGCTTGACGAGGTGGTAACCATCACAGAGGACATGACAGGAATCGAAGGCTCTTCCCTGTATCTGAAGGTGGGAGAGCGTTTAAGTGTAAAAGAGTTACTTTACGGTCTGATGCTTCGCTCGGCGAACGATGCCTCTGTCGCACTTGCCACTTATCTTTACGGCTCTGTCGATGCGTTTGTGGAAGAGATGAACGCACTTTGTCTGCGAATCGGACTTTCTGATACACATTTTGAAAATCCGCATGGACTGGATGGAGAAAACCATTATACTACGGCAAGAGAGCTTGCGCTTCTCTCGGCGTACGCCGAGGAAAATGCTATTTTCCGCGAGGTTGTCTCAACAAAGAGTATACGCATCGGCGAAGGCGAAAACCGAAGATTGCTCGTAAATCATAATAAGATGCTATCGATGTATGACGGTGTTTGTGGCATAAAGACAGGATTTACCAAAAAGTGCGGACGCACACTTGTTACAAGCATTTATCGGGGGACGGGACACCTGATTTGTGTTACCTTGAACGCCCCAGATGACTGGTCCGACCACAAGAAACTGCTCATGTATGGCGAGAGCATGCTTGGACTGAAACAAGAATAAAACATATTTGTGATTATATAAATTATTAAGGTAGACTTTATGGAAAAAATCAGATTACAAAAATTCATGGCGGATGCCGGCGTTATGTCGCGTCGCGCCGCCGAAGAAGAGATACGCCAGGGTAAGATTTCCGTCAACGGACATCCTGCTACGATTGGCATGAGTGTCGACCCCAAGGCAGATGTGATTGTATATCGCGGAAAACGCATCGTATATGCTCGCAAAGAGCATACATATATCGTTATTAACAAACCTCGCGGATATCTTTCCTCTACATCGGATGACAGGGGAAGAAAATGTGTGACCGACCTGATTTCGGGCGTAGACGCCAGGATATATCCCGTCGGCAGACTGGATATGATATCCGAAGGTATTCTTATCCTGACCGATGATGGTGAACTGAAAAACCGCCTGACGCACCCCAGGCACTCCGTACCCAAGGTGTATCGTGTGAAAGTGGCAGAGGAAGTAACGGAAGAAAAGTATATGATTCTTACCTCCCCTCTCATTATCGATGGCTATAAAATCCGTCCCGTAGAAGTCACGGTGGGCGAGCATGATGAAAGCGGTACGGTTCTTCGTATGACGCTGTACGAAGGCAGAAACCGACAGATCCGTAAAATGTGTGAACAAGCAGGTCTTACCGTTAAGCGTCTCTCCCGTCTTTCCATCGGCAACATCAAGCTGGATGGACTCCCTGTCGGCAAGTGGCGCTACCTCGAACAGCACGAGGTAGATTATCTCTACCGCGCGACCTCGGGAAAGGAGAACTGATATGTTTAAAATCACTCCTGTAAGCGAGATTGCCGAAGCAAAATCCATATGCGAAGCTCTTTCCCTTCCCTACTTCGAAGGCGCTTTCTATTATAAAATGTTCGATATGGATAGCGGCGACTTGATGGGTGTTTCGGTATTTGAATTATATCGCGACTATGGCGAACTTCTCGCACTTAAAGAAGCAGATGAAAAAAATGACTTTGAAGCGATGTTTATCTTAATTCGTCAGACCATGAATTTCATCAACCTTTGTGGTTATACAAAGTGCATCGCGCAAACAAAATATGCTCCCGAGAAAATGCTTGTATGCGCAGGCTTTGTGAAGGGTGAAGATGAGGTGTTTGTCGCAAATCTGGAAGGTATGTTCGACGGACATTGTCACTCGCATGCAAATTAAAGAAAAAAAAGGCTGTCTTTTGGAGTGAACCCAAGTCAATGGACACGAAATAAAAAAGCATTTCGTAGAATAGCTCTAGTTTGCTCTTAAAAGCTCGTTATTTCTTGAAACTGACATCGTTTTTCGTACGGTGTCAGTTTTGTTTTTAGCTGAATACGTTCGTAATTGTAGAAATGAATGTATTCACCAAGGAGGAGGCGCGCCTCCTCCTTGGTCGCAGGTGTGTACCGGTGAAGCCACTCAGATTTGAGCGTGCTGAAGAAATTTTCAGCACAAGCATTATCTAATGGCGTTCCCGGACTTGACATTGACGGCGTTATGTGGTAAAATTGTGTTAGCTTAAAATACCCCTCTGAAG
>JAFVYW010000075.1 GCA_017508465.1 Clostridia bacterium | reverse complement strand
GACGAGAGGGCGCCGATGTATTTTGTCGGTATGGCTGCGGAATATTCCCCGATGCTCTTTATCGTTTCGGACGAGGATATGTTTGCCCGTTACGAGCAGACCTTACTGATGGTAAAAACGCTCGAACACTTCGGACATAAAGAAAATGTCTATCTCTCGCTTCAGCATAGCAAGCACTGCAAATATGTGTTCAAGCGCGACGATGATGGCGAGAGCGTATTTGCAAAAATCGTCCTTTCCTTTATTGATAAATTGTAAGAGAATCCAAAATGACAAGCAAAGAATGGTTTAAAAATGCGGGTTTTGGTCTGATGATTCATTGGGGCCTGTATTCCCTCATCGGTGGGGAATGGCGTGGCGAGAGAATGGATTATATCGGAGAGTGGGCGATGTCCCATTTTCGTATTCCGAATGCAGAATATGAAAAACTCGCAGGTGTTTTTAATCCGATTTACTTCAATGCGGATGAATGGGTGCTTCTGGCGAAGGACCGTTTTTGAAATTCATAGAATGATACAATGGAATTAGAAGGCAGGCGATAAAAACAGCTGTTTTCAGAAAGGAGAAAAATAATGAAAAAAGTCGGTATTTGTGCTATCATATGTATGCTCATCCTCTCTCTTTTTCTTTCTTCGTGTGATGCCTTTGTAGCGGTGAGGGATTTCTTCTCATCGGATATTATGGACAAGGTCGCACGCGCTATGAACAGAGCGAATTCTTATGAGATGGTCGGTGAGACGAATTTTCAGGTCTATAATTCGAAAGGTCCTTTGGCGGAATATCAAAGTTTTTCAAGACAGATTGTCATTCAGGGCAAGAACGATGAGAGATATTATTATTCGTTTGAGTCTATTGGCGATTTCAACTATGGCAATGTGGATTATTATCTTGTTGAGGGGTTTGAGAACGGCTACTATTTCTTCGCCTCGGATGAATTTACTCTGGATTTACAACCCAAGGAATCCTATTGTTCGAAAATGACGGCGAAGGAGTTTGACAAATATTACGAGAAAACCTATTCGCAAAGGGATAGTTTTGACGGCTATTCCAATCTTGAGCATACGGAAAATGCAGACGGTACGCATACGATAGTGTTGAGTGGCTACGATGCGCATACGCTGTACGGTGTCAACTCTTCCTTCGGTCTTCCCTTCCACGATGAAGGTGAACGGATTGTCGATATCGTGGTTACCATAACGACGGATGAAAAGTATCGCATCAGTGAAGCCAAGAGTACATATGTATTCCCTGACGGTATTTCCTCTGGCGAAAAGATACAGACATATTCTGCCTATGGTATGGCGCAAAAGCAGGAAGGCGCATTTCTCTTTAAGGATTTTACCCTTATCGAGGACGCAAGAATTTTTTCGATGTTCTTCAGGCAGTTGAGTGAAAAAGTAAATATGCAGAATGGACAGTTTACGACCTCTGTCCATAGTGTCCTTACCACAGAGGGCGCAGAGGACAGAGCTTTTTATGAAAGCACAAATGTCAGTTTTGGCGAGAGGGAGAATGGCTATTATTTCGATATGCACTCCAGCGGCGATGCCACGCACACACGCACGAGCTATGAAAATGGCGTCTTTATGCGTGATGGAAGAGAGTTTTATCCGACTTCTACGCAAAACCCAAGCAATCCCCATCAGATTGCAAAAAACCTTTTGTCAACCCAAATTGACCCGTATCGCTTCAGACCATATAGTATTCGGAACATCATGCCTGTGCGCGTGGAGGGAGAGGTCAGCTACTATGAGTTTTATATGACGTATTCGCAAGTGTCTGACCTGAACCAGATTGCCGAGAGGTTTAGTCCGAGATATGAGGCGACCGAGCCCCAGATGTATGTTTGCTTCGAGGTTGTGGACGGTGAAATTCGTGCCGTGGAATATCGGATAGAAAGTCGGGTATATGACCGCGGATATTTTGCACCGCATGAGCCGAAAAAGATGTTGACCGTTACCAAGCGCGCAGAGATTTGATGCGTTGAAAATCTGTGATATATAACACTATTGAAAATAAAACTTTACATTAAAACTAAAAAAGAATGGGAGAATGCACCAATGAAAGAATTTCTTGATGTGGAGTATAAAGAAGGCTTGCAAATCGATATCTACCTTCCCGACAATTGCGAGGACGGATACGATGTGTTTGTCTATTTCCACGGTGGCGGACTGGAAAAGGGAAGCCGTCGTGGGACGAAAGTGTTTGCCCAGCCCCTGTGTGAAAAGGGCGTTGGCGTGGCATCCGTAGAATACCGTATGTATCCCGATGCGAAATTCCCCGACTTTATCGAGGACTGTGCCGAGGCGGTTGCCTATCTCAAGGCGCACGCGGGCGAGTATGGAAAACTGCGTCGTATCTTCGTCGGCGGAAGCAGTGCGGGCGGCTATCTTTCGATGATGCTTTGCTTTGACAGACGCTATTTTGAAGCGGTCGGTATGAAGCCGACCGATATCGCAGGATATATTCACGATGCCGGTCAACCTACGGCACACTTCAATGTGCTGAAGATGGAAGGTGAGGACAGTCGCCGTGTGATTGTCGACGAGAGGGCGCCGATGTATTTTGTCGGTATGGATGCGGAATATTCCCCGATGCTCTTTATCGTTTCGGACGAGGATATGTTTGCCCGTTACGAGCAGACCTTACTGATGGTAAAAACGCTCGAACACTTCGGACACAAAGAAAATGTCTATCTCTCGCTTCAGCATAGCAAGCACTGCAAATATGTGTTCAAGCGCGACGATGACGGCGAGAGTGTGTTTGCCAATATCATTCTTTCTTTTCTTGATAAAGTTTTTCCTGAAGAATAAAAAGGTAAACCATTGTTTGCAAAAGTGAAATATTTGGAGTAGAATATGTATACATTATCTGTCCCTTTTATGCTGTCGCAGGTTGACACCTATGGTGCGGAGGGATACATCAGAGAATTGAAGAGAGTCGGCGCGGATATCGTTGTTCTGGCGCTTGACTGCTATGTGATGAATGAGGAGAAGCAAAGAGCGGTTTTTGCTTCTCTTCGTCGCAATGTTCCCCTTTTTCAGAAGGCGGGCTTCCGTGTTGGCGTATGGGTTTGGACCTTTATGATATGTGAAGAAAACAACTTCGTACATATCACCTCTCCCAGCGGTAAGGTATCGGAAACGGAAGTCTGCCCCTCTGACGAGGCGTTCCGTGCATTTGCTTATGCGTATCTCAAAAACATCGCTTGCGCGCATCCCGACATCATCCTCTTCGATGACGATTTCCGCTATGGCTTTTTCGATTGCGGTTTGGGTTGTGCGTGTCAGAATCACCGCGACTATATGTCCACCCTTCTCGGTGAGAGGGTAGAGCCTGACGGACTGGGAGAGAAAATTTTCAGTGGTGGAAGAAATAAATACCGAAGCGCCTTCTTGCAGGCAAACGGTCACTTTATGCGCGCCTTCGCGCGCGGTGTGCGTGAGGTTGTTGATACGGTAGACGCGTCCATTCGTGTCGGTCTTTGCGCTTGTATGGATGTGTGGGATTTTGCCGGCGTGAGTGATGCCGAACTCGCGCGCATTTTGGCAGGCAATACAAAGCCTCTTCTCCGTCTCATCGGTGCGCCCTACTGGGCATACACCAAAGGCTGGGGAAATCGTCTTTCGGATGTCATCGAGCTTGAAAGAATGGAAAGCTCCTGGTGTGGTGAGGGCATTGAACTTTTAGCCGAGGGTGACACCTACCCCCGTCCCCGCTTCACCTGCTCGACCAATATGTTAGAGGGCTACGATATGGCGCTCCGCGCCTCGGGCGCGCTTTCGGGCATTCACAAGTATATGTTTGATTATTATGGAGATGCGACATATGAGAGTGCCTATATCCGCAAGCATATAAAGAACATTCCTCTTTATGAAAAAATTGAGGCCTTCTTCGGTGACAAAACCCCGACGGGAGTTCGCGTATACGAGATGATGCAGAAGTTTGAGGATATGGAAGTTCCCGCCGCTTTTGCAGGTCAGGACGATGTGCAGAACCTCTTCTTTGGTTATGCTTCTCGCATGCTTACGGCGCATAGCATTCCCACGACCTATCAGGGCATCGGTACAGGCGGTATCGCCTTCGGTGAGAATGCGAAAATGCTTGATAGCGAAGCGCTCTCGCGTGGTGTGATTCTCGATATCCGCGCGGCGGAAATACTAAAGGCGCAGGGCGTGGATGTCGGTCTTGTATCGATTGGTCAGATGACCAGAGCCAAAAGTGAATATTACCCCGAAAAGGGTTATGAGGTAGGTCTGTTCTCCTGCCCCGTCTATGATATTTCTGTCAATGAAAAAGTAAAGGTCGAAAGCCTGTTTCGCTTCGGGGATAAAACCGTGGTCGGTTCTTATCGCTATGAAAACGAGAAGGGCGAGAAATTCCTCGTATTCGCTTTTGAGGGATGCTGTGCCAACGAGCATGCCCTGAAGCAATATACACGAGGTGAGCAGATTGCCGAAGCAATCGAATGGATGGGACATTCTCTTCCTGCGAAGATGCTCGGCAACCCCGACTCTTATCTTCTTGCGAAAGAAAATGAGGAAGGACTTGCCGTATTTGTCGGCAACTTCTTCAGCGATGAATGTATGAACAGAACCGTAACGCTCGCGAAATCGTATTCCGAAATCGAATTTTTCGGTGCGAGCGGCGTATTGGAAGGGAATACCGTCACCTTCGATGACATTCCTCCCTACGCTTCGGTCGGTTTTATTGTGAGGTAATATGGATATTTCAAAGATTTACCAGAACTTTGCCCTTTCCTTTACGCCTCCCGAGGACCTCGTCTGGCACTCGGTCAGGGAGAAGCCGTTCGCTCTCTATGGTGCAACATATAGTGAGGAAGAGGGATTTTATCGCAGACTTCCGAAGGCGGTCGCTGATGCGACAAATAAGGGTGTTGCCTACCTTTCCAAAAATAGCGCAGGGGTACGCGTTCGTTTTATGACCGATTCGCCCTATATCGCGATTCATGTCGACGAGAGGTTTGAAGAGCCCTTCTCGCATATGACGATTTGTGGAAAATTTGGTGTTTCGCTCTTTGCGAATGGTGAATTTGTAAAAACGGTGATGCCTTCCTATCGACAGATTGTTGCAGGAGATACATCCCTTGGTGGTAGCGGTACGATTTCCTTCGATGGCTTGCTCTCGCCTTATGGCGTAGAGGGGATGTACCTTGCGGAAATCTTCTTTCCGCTTTATAGCATTGTGAAAAATCTTGTGGTCGGATTGAAGGCTGGGGCAACCATCGCCCAGCCACCCCGATATACGCATGAGAGACCTGTGCTTTTCTACGGCTCGTCCATCACGCAGGGCGGATGCGCAAGCAAGCCCGGCGATGATTACATCAATCGTCTTTCGCGTATGCTCGACACCGATTATATCAACCTTGGCTTCTCGGGCAGCGCGAGAGGCGAGCGTGTGATTGCCGAATACATCGCAGAGCAGAACCCTTCGGTATTTGTTCTCGATTATGACCACAACGCGCCGAATGCCGAGCATTTACAAAATACGCATTTCGCTCTTTACGAGACCGTCCGCGAAAAGCATCCCGAAACGCCCATTATCCTGATGACGATGCCCACGATTGCGGGACACGAAAACCGTTTGTGGCACGCCTCTCGTCGCGCCGTCATTCTCGAAACCTTCGAGAGAGCGAAAGCACTTGGAGACAAAAATATATACTTTGTCGATTGCTATGGTGCATTCGGAGAACAGGTACAGGGCGAGTGTGGTACGGTCGATAACTGCCACCCGAACTCCCTCGGCTTTCTTCGTATGGCAGAGGCGATTTACCCTCTTTTACATAACCTTTTAAACGGAGAAAAATGATGTCAATTCTTTATCTTACCTTCGCCACGATATTGAGCGCCGCCAGCGTCTTTGGCAAAATATATACGCGTCGCGTTGGCGACCTTCGTGACAGCACGAATATCTATACCTTCTTTCTCCTGATTGCCGCGTGCCTTGGCTGGGGTGTGCTCTATCTGACAGACCTCACCTTCGATTTTGGCGTGCTTCTGTATTCGCTTATGTTCAGCCTTTGCTATATGGCGGCGCATCTCGGTATCATCGGGGGAATGAAATGTGGCTCAGCGACCCTGACCACGCTTTTCGTCAATCTCTCCTTGATTCTCGTCACTATCTGGGGCTTCCTCTTCTGGGATGAGAAAATCACAGTCTTCGTCTCGATCGGACTGCTCCTTGTGTGTCTCGCCATCTTCCTTTGTCTTTACACAAAACAAAAGGAGGAATACAAAATTTCCCTCAAGTGGATTCTCTATATCATACTCGGCTGCGTTGGCAATGCTGGCTGTGCCATTGTACAAAGAGCCGAGCAGAGAGCCTTCGGTGGCGCACACGGCAATATGCTGATGTTCTTCGCCCTCGTTTTCTCGGTGCTCCTCTTCTCGCTTATCTTCTTAAGATGCGATAGACGCGATGTTCCCACCATCCTGAAACGCGCTTGGTGGTGCCCCTTCCTCGCAGGCACGCTCAACGTCGGTGCTAACCTCTTCGTCCTCCTCCTCGCGACCACGACCCTCTCCACCAGCCTCATCTACCCCGTTATCGGTGTCGGCGGTCTCGCCATCGTCACCATCTTCTCCCTCTTCGTCTTTAAGGAGCGTATGTTCTGGTGGCAATGGGTAGGCGTCGGTGTCGGCACTGTCGCTGTCGTGCTTTTATCGATTTAATCTTGGTCAATAAAAAAACGAGCAGATTAGAGCGTCACTCTAAAGGACAGTTTTTAAAATACGGTATATCTCGAAAGAGGTATGCCGTATTTTTGCATTTGTGGCTACAAATGCAGTGCTTGTCAGGAAAATTGACGAGGTATAAATGAACTTAAAAAAGGCTCCCTTGTGTAAAGGGAGCTGTCGCGAAGCGACTGAGGGATTGTTTTAATGTAAATCTAACTTTTTACAACCCCTCCGTCACGGCAAGCCGTGCCACCTCCCACAACACTTGGGAGACTTTTTTTAACTTCGCGCTCCGTATT
>JAFVYW010000074.1 GCA_017508465.1 Clostridia bacterium | reverse complement strand
GCCTATCGTTCGCAAACGAAGATTTCTGCTCTAAATTAAGCGAGCCCCAAAGGCGCTTCGCACTAAGAATTCAGCATTTTAGTGAAAATTCTTATTCAATGCCAAAGTATGCTGAATTCTTAATGACTCAGCCCCTTTTTGCATTTGATTGAACCGTGAAGAGAGATTTGTTATCCTTGCTCTCTTGCCGTTTTTAAAGGTCGACGATGACAGAGATCTTACCTTCTGTGAGGCAGTCCTGGAGCTTTTCACCTGCACCGATGACGCATACGGCGTGGGGCGCGGAGAAGAGGGCCTCGAGGGCGTCTGCCAGAGCGAGAAGGTCACTTTTCGTAGTCGAAAGAAGCTCGCGACGACGGCGAAGGGTATCCTCGTGCGTTCTGCCGAGAAGGTATTCGGTGTCAGCGAGAGCACCCATGGTGCGAGGGGTACGAAGGGGATCCTCTGCGCCGAGAGCGCCGATGATGAATTTGGAGGGAACACCCTCTTCACATGCGCTTTCAGCAAAGGCACGAAGGAATGCCGCGGCGTTTTCATAGACGCCGACCGAGCGCACCGCGCTGGGATCGCGGTAGGAGTAGAAGGCGACGCAACCATTCTTACGGATAGAGAAGCCAGCGCCATACGCACCGCCCTTGACACGGATTTCACCCCAGAGATAAGCAAAGGAGAGAATGTTGCGCGCTACGGCGAAGGTGCCTTGGCGGTCGCTTTCCAGCCCTGCAAAAACGGAGGCGTAGGAAACCTGCGAGGGAACACGGATGCCTTCGTTGAGAAGTCCGAGGGGGTTGTATTTCATCAGCGCAGGAGGCGCGATGCCGATCGCGGGGATGAGGGCGAGAAGCTCTTCGGCAAACGCTTCATCGCATTCTCCCGTCAGGGAGAGGGTGAGACGCTCGCGGTCGAAGAGACGGAAGGTCAGGTCGGTGAAGATTTCCATCTCACCGTCCCACATATCATCGAAGTTCTTGTCGAATTCGCGGAGATAATGGTAATATTCGAGACCGCCAACGGCTTCGTTGACTGCCATATAACCGAAGGTATAAGCGCCAGCGCGGTTCATCGAGTTGACATGACCTGCACCCGCATAGCTGTCCTCAAATGCCACACGCCATTGGTGAATAAGGTTGTGGATTTGCTCTTTGTTTTCAAACCTCGTCTCGTAGAATACCTCGGGAAGCAGGCGGAGGATATGCTCGCGGTTCTTTGTGAGCGCGGCTACGGCAACCGTGAGGAATACCTTTGCCGTGGTTTTATCCGCACCATTCGCCAGAACCTCGGGCGCAAAGGAGAGAGAACCGAGATAGGTCTGGATTTCGCTTTCCAGCTCGAGTGCAGTATATTCGCTGGTGTCAAGACGCGTCAAGAGCGCGGTGAAGAGCGAGAGTCTCGGAAGAAGATCAGGGGCGAGGTCATTGACCGAGAAGCGCAGCGTAACATAGTCGATACCCGAGGTGGTAACCTTGTGCAGAAGCATAGGTGTGCCATTTTGCTCCTTGACTTCCAGAGGGAGAGGCTCTACCTCTTCGCTGACATCGTCAAGAGAGAGGGAGGGAAGCATCGCGAGGATTTCTTCGGTATCCTCTTCCTGTTGCCATGCGAGCAGACGCGCGTTCTTTTCTTTGAGGGTGGTAAGTTCTTCCTCTGTCATGCTTTCCTTGATTTTTGCAAGGCGTTCTTCTTCGTCAGCAAGACGGCGTGCGGCGAGCGTTTTGGAGGGCTTAAGAACAGCCGCGCCCATATGCTCGTTTACCAGGAAGATCTCAGAAAGAAGGTTTTCGTAGTAGCCGTCATCGGCTTCCAGATGTGCGCGGAGCGCAGAAAGGACGGGGGCAAGGGTAAGGGGCTGGATGGGATCGCCACCGTAAAGCCAGGTGTCCATAATGGAGATGCCATAGACAAGACCGCGGGGCATCGAGCCGTAATCGCGCTCGGCAAGGCGGAATTCCATGGAGTTCAGGCAGGCGACAAGACGCTTTTTATCGATGCCCTCGCTGACGAGGGTATCGACGGTATCGGTCAGAAGGGTGCATGCCTTCTCGATATCCTCTTCGTTCATACCGCGCAGTTCAAGAATGACGGACGCGGTCGCGATGCCGTCCATCAGGGAGAGGGAAACATCGTCGGCAATCTGCGCATCGAGGAAGGCTTTTTTCAGGGGCGCTTCGTTCGAGCCTGCGATGGCGTCGCAAAGGCAACTGATGGCGAGCAGACGCTCGGTCTCATCAAAGTTCGCCGCGCCGAAGCCGAGAGCGAGGCGCGTTTTCTTTGCCTCATCTTCATTTTCTGCAATTTCGTATTCGCTCTCGCGTGTCGGAGAGATAACCTTTTCCTGTACAAGGTTAATCACAGGGACCTCGACGGGCTCAAATTCCGAAAGGAAGGAGTCGAGCTTCTGAAGAACCTCTTCGAGGTTCATTTTACCATCGAGAAAGATTTTCGCATTGGAGGGAGAGTAGAAGGTTCTGTGCGCCTCGCAGATCTCTTCATAGGTCAGAGAGGGAATAAAACGGGGATCTCCGCCCGAGTCCTTTGCATAGCAGACATCGGGATAGAGCGCTTTCATAATCTCTTCGCTCATGACCTCATCCGCCGAGGAGTATGCGCCCTTCATCTCATTGAACACGACGCCCTTGTAGGAGAACTTGCCTTCTTCATCCACCTCGATGTGCCAGCCCTCCTGCATAAAGATTTCTTCCTTTTCGAGAAGCATCGGATGCAGCACGGCGTCCATGTAGACATCGACAAGGTTGAGGAAGTCGCGATCGTTACGGCTCGAGACGGGGTACATCGTCTTGTCATTGAAGGTCATGGCGTTGAGGAAGGTTTGCAGAGAGCCCTTGAGAAGCTCTACAAAGGGATCCTTGGAGGGATATTTGCGTGAACCGCAAAGAACGGAGTGCTCAAGAATGTGGAACACACCGGTATCGTCATTGGGGATGGTTTTGAAGGAGATGGCAAAGGTTTTGTTGTCATCGGGGCGCTCGAGATAGACAAGCTCTGCGCCGTTTTTTTCATACACAAGCTCCCACATGTAAGCGTCGATTTCGGGAATCGGACGGATCTGCTTCAGGCGGAATCCTGCATAAACATCATTGATTTGCATGAAATTGTCCTCTTTTCTATCTACTCTGGATATTATTTACAGAATAATACTTATTTTATCAAAAAACAAGGGGAGTGTCAATATGTTTTCACAATATTTTATAAAGAGGAGCAAATGTGGGACGAATGTGCTTTGAATGTGAACAAATTGTAAACTTTTGCGGGTTTTCTGCGCTCTTTGCTTGACTTATGGTGCGCTATCGTATATAATAAACGAAACTATACTTTTAAAAGAAGGAGGATACGAGGACCAAAATGGACGGCGACAGTACGGACGGGAACTGTTACAACTTCCCGAATATTCTTGATTTTCGTGTGGCACATCTGACCTTTACGCGTGTATGGGACAGGTGGGCTTTTTTGCGCTTTTCGAACCTTTTGACCTGATTTTTTAAAGTCAGGGAACCAATTATCACACAATAAAAAATCAGGAGTATATTTTAAATCATGACAACCACTTACATAATTATAATAATCATTTCGATGCTTTTATCGGCGTATTTTTCTGCGACCGAGACGGCGTTTCTGTCCTTCAGTAAAACGCGTATGAAAACCTACGCGGAGTATGACGGAAACAAAAAAGCAAAACAAGTTCTCAAGCTTTATGACAGATACGATAAACTCATTGCTACCATTCTCATCGGTAACAATATCGTAAACATCCTGATGTCCTCTCTTGCGACACTGTTGTTTATCGATTGGTTGAAGGATCCGAACCTTGGTTCGACCGTGTCGACCATCGTCATCACCCTGCTTGTTCTTGCCTTCGGCGAGATTGTGCCCAAAAGCATAGCGAAAAACAGCCCTGAGAAATTCGCTCTGTTTTCCGCCCCTATCATCAGTATCCTGATGTGGCTTTTTACTCCCATCTCTGCCCTTTTTGTTCTTCTCCAGAAGGTGACAGCCAAGAAGAAGTCCGCCGATGACGAGGAGGAAGAAGGCATGAGCCAGGAGGAGCTTCTCATGTTCGTCGAAGAGGTTGAGGAAGAGGGCTCGATTGAGGAAAGCGAGGTCGACCTTCTCCGTAGCGCTATCGAGTTTACCGAGCGTCGCGCCGAGGATATTCTGACGCACCGCCGTCATATTGAGGCAGTGGATATCACCGCTACCAAGGAAGAGATTGCCGAGAAGTTTGAGGAGACCAAATATTCGAGACTTCTTGTCTATAAAGAGACCATCGATAATATTGTCGGTGTCATTCACCAGAAGGGCTTCTTTGATGCACAGGGTATTACCAAAATCCCCACGCATGAGCTGATGGGCAGTGTGGTATTTGTGCAGAGAAGCGAGAAGATCAGCGATGTATTGAAACAGCTCCAGCAGGGTAAGACGCATATCGCCGTTGTTATCGACGAATATGGCGGAACCTTTGGTATGATTACCATGGAGGACATTCTGGAAGAGCTTGTCGGTGAGATCTGGGACGAACACGACGAAGTCGTTGAGCATTTCACTGTCAGCGAGGACGGCGTGGTCCATGTCGACGCGTCCATCAATATGGACGAATTCTGCCGTTACTTTGATATCCGTATCGATACCGAGTGCGCTCTCGTCAGCGCATATGTGCAGGAACAGCTTGATAAACTGCCGGAAATCGGCGACACCTTCGATGTCGCGCACCTGACCATTACCGTCTCCGAACTGGATATCCACCACATGACCATGGTCGATGTTGTGGTGCATGAAAGAGAAGAGGAAGAGGACGACTGAAGCGGTTTTCCTCACCGACAAAGGTGAAGCTGTAAGCGAGGCTTGCAGTAAAGTATCCATAAGTGAAGATTGAAGAAAGCGAGAAAGACCAATGGGTTTGTATATTGAAGGTATTGGCATTTTGGCGTTGGTGCTTTATTTTGCATCGTCACTGTTTTTGAAAAAGCATATCGGTGCCTTCCGCGCGATTGCTTCTTTGCTTTTTGGATTTGTGTTTATGAACTACGGCGCGTATGCACCGATGGTGATTTTCTTCGCATCCGCGCTCTCAAGTCTTGTTCCTGTAAACATTTATTTGCAATTCGGGCAAAAACACCCGACACTTCGACTGCTTTTGTGGAATGTGCTTCCTTCTGTCCTGGCGATTGTCGCAGCATTTGTCGGAAGAAAGCCTGAAGATAACATCCTCCTGCTTATTCTTCCTGTGGTGGCAGTTTCGCTCAACCTTCTTGTCGCCATTCTCAACTTGCGCGCAAAGCATTTTCCCGCCTCGTCCTTTATCCGCTCGGCCATATGGATTGTCTATTTCGTTCTTGTGGGCATTTATGTCAGCGTCATCTACGAAGTGGTAAACCTTCTCTTTTACAGCCTTGTTCTGATGTATGAGCGCAAGAGAAAAGCGTCCGCCCATGCAGGTGTGGCAACCGATGATGGTGGCACGAACGCGTCGGATGACGCGACAGCGCCTGCCGAGAGCGACAGCAATAACACCTTTAAAATCCCCTCATTCCTTGAAACCTTCAAGGGACAGTGGTAAATAAAAAAACAGATTAAGCTCTTTTCCGTTATGGATAGCGTGCTTAATCTGTTTTTTTGTTTTCAGAACTTTTGATCGCCACCGTCGCTCTTGTTACCGAAGGTAATGGTGCGGCCGTTTGTTCTGGTGGGGGTGGGCTCTTCGTAGGTGTCGGTGTCATCGCTTGTCGAGGGCATGATGTCGATATAGAAGGTTGCCATCGTCGCGCGGTAGTAGGGGACTACCCAGATGAATGCGATGCCGAGGGTGACAATGCAAAGAAGGAACCATCCGATAAAGGAGAGATTTAGCTTGAAGAAACGCATTTTCTGTCCCTTCATCAGCTGTTCGGATTCGCGCAGACACTCACGCGCGCTCTTGCCCGGGTTGCCCGAGAGGATATACATTGCCTGCGAATAAGCGCATGCTTTGACGATGCCGGGGATAATGAAAAGAAGCGACCACAGGAAGGTGAAGAGTGATTGGAAGAAGTTTACCTTGACGCTTGACCACCAATCGTCGAAGCCCGAGAGGAGTTCCTTGAACTCAGGCTTGCGCCCTGCGAGGATGGCAACGAAGATATGAATTAAGGAAAGCTCGATTGCGGGGGAGAGAAGGAATGTGACGGGGAGAGAGAACCCTTGCCAGAGTGCCGTGGGGATAGAGGTTGCTACCGTGGCAATCAGGGTAAGAAGAAACGCCATGCCAAATTGTTCTTTGACCTTGGTCTTGGCAAAATTTTTAATTCTGGAATAGTCCATTATAGCCTCCGAAAATTTTGATTTACCATCTCATTATATAAAAAACAAAGAAAAATGTCAATCACTTTTGCCGAAAAAGTGATTGACATTTTATCTAAAGGAGTTGATATTCTCCCGCTTCATAAAAGAGGGACGAGCCGACATCAGCGCCATCGGGCAAGAGCGCGAGCGCAACCATCAGGTCCTCGCACATGGAGCAGGGGTTTTCGGGACGGAGATAGGCGTATTCGCCCTCGATACGGGCAATATAAAAATGCATAGTGTTATCCTTTCAGAGACTTTCGTATTTTTCGTAAAAAGTGTAACACAAACAAGGAGGATTGTCAAGGCTCTTTTGCGTTTTTCTTTTCTCTCTTTTCAAAGTCATATTTTGGCACACGAACGAACAGGCGCAGGAGTGCCTTCGGTGAGAAGGGGATGAGGGGATAAAGATAACTCTGTGTGGTGACGGTGCGGTTTGTCAGCAGGAGGAGAACAAAGATGACCATGGAGATGGCAAAGCCCCAGATGCCGAGCCATGCGGACAGAAGAAGAGAGATGACACGGACAAATTTCAGGGCGTAGCCAAGCTCGGGGTTTTGTCCTGCAAAGGTCGCGACGGCAACAAACGCCATATAGAGAATGACATCTTGCGTGAGCCAACCGACACCGACGGCGAAGTCACCGAGAATCAGACCGCCGATAATTGAGAGGGAGCTTGATAGGGTGTTGGGTGTATTGAGTGAGGCAATTTTGAGCCCATCGATGGCAACCTCGACGAGCAATAGCTGCCAGAGCAGTGGGATGGCGCTCTCTTCGGGAATGAGAAAGGAGAGGGACGGTGGCAGGACCGTCTGATAGCGGACGGCGAGATACCACAGGGGTGTTGCCACAACAGAGAGCAGGAAAATCAGGGTGCGAACAAGGCGCAGATAAGTGCCTGTCAGGGGTGGAAAATAAAAGTCATCGGTCTGCTGGAGATAGTCAAACGCCGAGGTCGGCAGAATCATCGCCTGTGGTGAGGTATCACAGAGAACGAGAACCGCTCCTTCGACAAGTTCTGCCGCGGCGGTATCGGGACGCTCTGTCGAGCGCACCTTCGGGAAGGGGTTGAGCCAGCCGCCACGAAGAAAGCTTTCGGAGAGAGACTGAAAGCCCAAGGTCAGGGACTCGGGACGGATACGCCGAAGCTTGCGTGTCACCTCGTCGACGAGGCTCTTTTTCGCAACGCCATGCATATAGCAAAGCACAATATCGGTGCCTGATGCGCCGCCGATGGTGAAATGCTCCATACGCAAGCGCGTGTCGCGGATGCGACGGCGGATTAAGACGGTGTTGAAAATCAATGTCTCCACAAAGCCATCCCGCGCGCCCTGCATCACGCGGTCACTCTCCGGCTCGGACAGAGAACGCGTCGGATAAGTACGAAGGTCCAGGGTGAGGCATTCCTCGGGAAAGGAGGAGGAGAAGAGTATGGTCTGTCCGGAAAGAAGCGCGTGTGATGCGCGCGAAAGGTCATCCTCCACACCGACCTCGATTTGTGACAGACGACGGATAAAAGCATCGCGGGCAAGGAGCGTTTTTTCTCCGATAAGCGTTGTCATGATTTTTTCAAGCTGGGCATCCTTGACAAAGCCGTCAATATAAAAGAGGGTGACCTCGCCATCGCCAACCGACAGGGTGTGGGAGAGAATATCGAAGCTCTCGCCGAAGGCGATAATGTCACGGAAGCGCTCAAGTGTGCGTTCGTACTGTGTGAACATGGCATATATCCTTTTTTTCCTTATTTTGCCCACGAAGCCACGCGATATTCACTTATCGGGAAATCTTTCCTCCGCCTTGACAAAGGGGGGAGAATATGGTAAAATAATGAAAAATCGTGGGCGTACCCACATCATTTCGGAGAATACAATGAAACTGCAACTGGTTGCTACCTGTCTTTTCGGGCTCGAGCATCTGCTCGGCGAGGAAATTGAAGCCCTCGGATACGAAAGAATTGCGACAATGGACGGACGTGTGACCTTCCTCGGGGACGAGGAAGCCATTACCCTCGCCAATGTCTTTCTGCGCTATGCCGAGCGTATCTATATCAAGGTCGGCGCGTCCTTTACCGCCGACACCTTCGACGCGCTCTTTGAGGGGGTGCGCGCGCTCCCCTGGGCAGACTTTATCGGTAAAAACGATAGCTTTCCTGTCAAGGGACATTCTATCAAATCCAAATTGACCTCGATCCCCGACTGTCAGTCGATTATCAAAAAGGCCGTGGTCACCTCGCTCTCCGAGGTCTATGGCATCAAGCAATTTCCCGAGACGGGCGTGAAATATCAGATTGAATTCTTTCTCTTCGGCGATAACGCGACGCTTATGATTGATACCTCGGGCGTCCCACTTCACAAAAGAGGTTACCGCAGGGAAGCAAACGGCGCACCGATACGAGAGACACTCGCCGCCGCGATTGTGGCTCTCTCCCGTCCTCGCGAAGAGGTTCTCTTCTGGGATCCGATGTGCGGAAGCGGTACGATCGCGATCGAAGCCGCGATGAAGATGGCGAATATCGCCCCGGGAAAGAACCGCCACTTTGTTGCAGAAACCTTCCCCTTTATCGATAAGCGCTTGTGGCAGGATGCAAGGGAAGAAGCCATCGCAGGTGAGGTGGAAACAGCATTCGATGTTTACGCTTCAGATATCGATGACAATGCCGTCGCCCTCACAATACAGAACGCGAAGCGCGCAGGCGTCAACCGCTATATCCGCGCGATGCATCTCGATGCGCGCCGCATCGGCGCACCCGGTAGACGCGGCACGATCGTCACCAACCCTCCCTATGGCGAGCGTCTTGGTACAGTCAAGGAAGCGGAGGCTCTCTACTCGGATATCGGCAGACATTTCCGTTCGCTCTCGCCCTGGCAGGTTTATATCATCACCTCGCACCCCACCTTCGAACGCTTCTATGGCAAGCGCGCCGATAAGGTGAGAAAACTCTACAATGGTATGATACCCTGCTACTTCTATCAGTTTTTCAAAACCGAAGCAACACTTAAAAAGAAATAAAAAAGCACCGCAAATGTACACTCTGGTTTACATTTGCGGTGCTTTTTGTTGTTTGTCTGGTGTTTAATCCAACACAAAAACGCAGGAGTAGTCAAGCTGATTGCCGTTTTCGTCGGTGTCAAAGGTGAGGATATCTGCCATATAGACATCCCAGCGGGCAACGACGGGGCTTGTCGCCTGGGCATCGCGGGCAAAGTCATAGCCCTTCTCGCATTCGTAGTAGCCGAAGAGCTCGGTACCTGTGTTCCAGATGGTGTAGTTGCGGATGCCTGCCGCCTTCAGGGTTTCGACCATCTCCGGCCAGATTTCGTCATGACGGCGGATGTATTCATCCACCATGCCCTCTTTGATATGTGCTTTCCATACATGCTTTTCCATGTGTTGTTCTCCTTGGTGAAGATGTTTTTTGTGCGGGATGAGAAGGGTGTGCGCCCTTTATTTCATCGCTAAAATAGCGCGCAGGGTAGCTTCGGCATTTTTAAAATGCTCGCGGGAGGATGCGCCTGTGAGGTTCTCCGAGACCTCTGTGGTATTGCGGAGGCAGATGACGGTATCATCGGGAAAATCGGCAAATCCTGCGCTCTGACCGAAGGCGGTCGAGGAAAGAAGGATGGCATCCTCGGCGTAGAGTGTCGCGCCCGTGCCCTCGACATAGCTTCCGAGGGGGACGAAGATTTCGACATCCGAGATGGTGCGATAGGTCTCATAGAGAGATTTTGAGAGAAAACAGATATAGTAGTTGCTATATACGATATTGGTGTTGAAGATTTCGCTGTTTTCTTTGATGACGGCGGTGTTGACCTCGACACCGTCCTCCTTTGTAATCTCCTTGATTTCCTCGTTGGAGGGAAGGAAGAGAGGGAGGAAGGAGACATTGACCTTACCGTCACCATCAAAGTCGCCTGATACCTTCGTGAGACCTTGCAGAAGGGTTTCATATTCGGTCACGCCCGTTTCGCTCTTGCGCTCAACATCGTGCTGACCTGCGTACATAGTGTAGATATCATAGCTGTTCTTCTTGCACATCTGTACGCTCGATACGGTGATTAAAATCACGAAAAATACGGCAATCAGGGTGTGCCACTTGTAGTGATACCAGAAGTTGTCGAGCCATTTTAAGACGGGGCTTTGAATTTCGGGGGTTTCTTTTTCCATAATGTGCCTTTCGCTGGATTAGTTGGGGTAGGATGTGGAGGGGTTGCCCTCACTGTCGGTGTAGGTGAGGACACCGTTTGTAATTGCGATATAGTAGGTGGTTGCGCCGATTTTAAAGGAATATCTGCCCTCTGCCATTTTCGTCATAGTCACAACGGCCAGGGTGGTGGGCTGACCGTACGCGCCATTGGCATAGACATCATAGATGGTGATGGTCGCTTCGCCCTCTTCATTGTAGGCGATATGGTGCATGCGCTTTCCTGCGATATCGTTTTGGGAGTGGATGTCGCGGATAGGATCGCTCACCGCGCACAGAGGTTTGTCCTTGTCGGTGGGGATTGTTGCATTGAACATACCATTACCATCGGTACATACCAAGTTGGGCTTGGTAGCAAAGTAAAGAACGAAGTCGCCCGAGAGCGCAATCATTCTTGCCCATTCGGCGTAAGTGCCACGATAGATATAATTCTGTACGGGAGCAGGGGGCGCGTAGCTTTGTTCAGGGCTTGTGGCATCGAAGAATACGAGAGTGTCGGGAAGGGAGATTTCCGTAAGGGAAGATCCATAGAACGCGCCACGGCAGATGTGCGTGATGCCATCGGGAATGGTGATGAAAGGAATATCGTTTTCGGCAAAGGCGTAAGCACCGATGTGAGTGACACCTTCTGGCAAGGTGAATTCCTGTGCGTTGCCGGTGTAGGCGAGCAGGGTGTTGCCCGCGTAGGTCAGGTCATCTGCGGTGGTGATGTCTTTTAAGACGAAGGTGTATTGATCGTTCATCGCGAAGTAATCGGTACGCACGAGAAGCTTTCCGCCATTCAAGGTGGAGACAGAGATATCGTTGCCCTTGCTGTATTCGCCGAGGGTGAGGAAGTCTTTTGCGGTGAGATGTGCATCCTTGCCACCTTGCAAAATGAGCGAGATGGGGAAGGCTTCCTGCGAGAGAAGCGTCAGGGAAGCGGTCGGCTCTTCATAGATGTGAAGTGTGCCGTCACCAATTTTCAGACATTCAATGTCCTTGATGTAGAGGTCACCGCTCAGATGTCGGATGGTGTTGCTTGCGGTGGTGAGAATGAGTTTGTGCAGAAGCACCGTTATACCTTCGCCGTCGGTCGAAAGCTCTGTCGCGGTAGCGGAGAGGATTTCGGCATCGGCCGTCAGCACAAGCTTGCCTTCGGCATAGATAAGGTCAAGAACAGAGCGTACCCCGAGGGTGAATGTTCCTTGCCCATACAGGGGGGAGCCGTCACTTGTCAGGCCGCGGTGTGTGGGGTGCGATGCAAGAAGGACGGTGTCCTCGAACATCACGGGGATGTTAAGAGTAAAATCGGTTGCCGCGAGATTGACCTTCGTCTCGGCGGTATTTGCGGTGTAGTACGCACCGCCAATGAAAAGAGAAGTGCATTCGGGGAAGGTAGCGTCGGAGATGTAATAGGTGATATCGGGGGGCGCTACGGTGTAGGCGCCGTTTTTGGTGTAATTATAATATTTGATGATATATTCGCCCTCGGCGGCGGTGATAAGGGCGAGGGCCGTGTCAAGATTTTTGCAAAGCGTGGTATTGCCGTCATCATCGGTGATGGTGCAGAGGGAAAGACCGAAGGGGGAGATGGTGGGCGTCTTGTAATGATAAGACGAGCCCTTGCCACCTGTCGCATCCTGTGTATGATCCTTTGCGAGAGCGGACGCTGACATACCGAAGTACGAGGTCAGGTAATGTGCGCCGTCCATATCGTCCCAGGTGACATCGACACCAACCCATTCGCCGTCGATATAAATGAGGTTCCATGCATGAGGCTCACCTGCATATCCTGTAACAAAGAGGGTGGGAATGCCGACGGATTGGCAGAGGAACTGGTAGGTCTTGGCATAAGTTTCACAAACGCCGTAGCCGACGCGCGCCGCACCAAGGATGTTGTGCGCCCAGGATGCCGTTTCGGGCTCTTCGGTGCCCTCTTTGTAGGCATAATCGATACGGAGCGCAAGGAAATCGTGAAGCAAAAGCGCGCGCTCGAGGTCGGTATCCGCATTCCGGATATAATTGCTTGCGCTCTCGAGCATGTTCTGGATATCCGCGTTATACTCACTGCGATATGCGCCAACGCTATACTCCTCGTCGATCGTGAGAATGAAGGTGTTGGAACTGAAATAACAGGTGGAGCTCAACCAATAAAACGCAGGGTTCTCCATGCGGAAAACGCTCCATACTGCCTGTGCCTGTTCGGCAGAAATGTTGTATTTTGCAAAGTTAAGTTCACATAATTTGTAATAATCCTCCGACAGACCGACATCGGCGGTGTTGGTGGCAAAGTCCTTGCACGCGGCAAGCATATCGCGATAGAACGCCTGCATACCCTTGCCGTCCTTTTCGTTTGCGAGGTCCTTGTAGCCGAAGTCCGTACCACCCTGCGAAGGGGTGATTTCCACCTCGGTCACACCATCACCTCCGCGGGCGTCGACCTCTTCGGCCGAGACGAAGTTCTTGTCGGTGAGGGTGAAATTGCCGAGGTAGTACTTGCCGTAGCCGACCTCACCGTTTTCGTAGGTCAGCGTGTAGTTGCCATCCTCCTCGGTGAAGGTACCTGATAGGGGAATGGCGCGGAACTCGCCCTTGTCATTCGTCTGGTAAGCATAGAGGGTGAAAGCATCGTCCTTGCATGCGAGACGATAATAGGTGGTGTATGTACCGAACTCTCCCTCGTCGACATCGGGGAGGGTGGGAAGGATAACTTCAGGCGGTGTGACCGGGGTTTCGTTATCGTTGTTGTTATTGTTTTCGTTGTTGTTATTATTGTTTTCATCATCGTTTTTGCCGTCCTCTTTATTATCCGGCGTTTCGCCTGTGTCGGGCAGGGGAGGAATGACACAGGAGGTCAGAAGAAGAGAGAGGGCGAGGATAAGACATATCAGAAGAGAGAGTAGTTTTTTCATTTTCTTTTCTCCTTACATTTTTTCTTTTCTTCATTATACTACAAAAGACATGCGCTGTCAAGAAAAGAAAATGAAATGGAAGATAAAAAAAGAGAAAATCGCAAAAAAACACTATATATAGTATGTGCTTGTTAAAAAATACACAAATTATCGAAAAAAGGTTACAAAATGGGTATTGACAAAAAACCCTGTAATGTGCTAAAATATATACAGTCGCAACCGGCACACAGAAGAGTACTTCGAGGGAGCGACGAATTCACACAATGTCGCGTGCCTGGGCAGGATTTTTTCGCAGTTGCGGAAAAGTCCTTTTTGTATATATCGATTTCAGAGGAGGACCAACAATGGATGCTTGGAGAAATTTTGTAGGCGGAGCATGGCAGGATAGTATCAATGTCCGCGATTTCATCCAGAAGAATTACACTCTTTATACGGGCGATGGCTCATTTCTTGCAGGACCGACGGAACGCACCAAGCGTGTGTTTGCCCGCGTGCAGGACCTGCTCCGCGAGGAGATGGCGCATGGCGGCGTTTTAAGTATTGAGACAAACCGCGTTTCGTCCATTCTTACATATAACCCCGGATATATCATCAAGGAGGATGATATTATTCTCGGACTTCAGACCGAGAGACCCCTTTCCCGTGCGATTTGTCCCTTTGCGGGCTTCCGTAACGCCGAACAGGCTTGCGCGGCATACGGCTATGATATCGGCGACAATGTGCGCTCCGAGGTGAGGTTTCGTACTACACATAACCAGGGCGTTTTCCGTGTGTACACGGAAACCATGCGCCATGCGCGCCATGCGGGCATCCTGACAGGACTTCCCGATGCTTATGGCAGAGGCAGATTGATCGGCGATTACCGCCGCCTTGCGCTCTATGGTATGGATTATCTGATGCAGGAAAAACTCCGCGACAAGCGCGCTATCGGCGAGAGAGATATGAGTGACGAAAACATCCGTCTGCTCGAGGATATCGCGCGTCAGCTCGACTTCATGCGCGACCTGAAAACCATGGCGGCACAGTATGGCTGCAACATCGGCAGACCTGCTGAAAACTCCTATGAGGCCGTTCAGTGGGTATACTTCGCATATCTTGGCGGTCAAAAGGAGCAGAATGGCGCGGCAAACTCGATTGGCAGAATTACCACCTTCCTTGATATTTATTTTGAGCGTGACCTGAAAGAGGGCACGATTACCGAAGAGGGTGTACAGGAGCTTATCGATGACCTCGTACTCAAGCTTCGGCTTATCCGTCACCTTCGTACCCCTGAATATAACGACCTCTTCGCCGGCGATCCCGTATGGGTAACCACCTCGGAGGGCGGTATGGGAGAGGATGGCAGACCTCTTGTCACGAAGTCCTCCTTCCGTCTTCTGAACACACTCTATAACCTTACGCCTTCGGCAGAGCCGAACATTACGGTGCTCTGGTCACAAAATCTTCCGGAAAACTTCAAGAAGTTCTGCGCGGAGGTCTCTATCCGCACCGATGCCATTCAGTATGAAAACGATGATGTGATGCGTCCGCTGTATGGCGACGACTATGCGATAGCCTGCTGTGTCAGTGCGATGAAGTGTGGCAAGCAGATGCAGTTCTTCGGCGCAAGATGTAATCTTGCGAAGGTTCTTCTGATGACGCTCAACGGCGGTAAGGAGGAACTTGTCGGCGACCAGATTGCTCCCGTCGGTCCTGTGTTCTCCGACGAGAAGCCTCTTGATTATGAAGAGGTTGTCGAGGCACTGAAAGGCTATATGACATGGATGGCGAAGCTTTATGTCAACACAATGAATGTCATTCACTATATGCACGATAAGTACGCGTATGAAAGACTGATTATGAGCTTCCATGATTCTGAACTTGAGAGACTCATGGCGTTTGGCATCAGCGGACTTTCTGTCCTTGTCGACTCCCTTTCGGCAATCAAGTATGCAAAGGTCACTCCCGTGAAGGACGAAAGCGGTCTTATCGTCGACTTCGTTCGCGAAGGCGATTTCCCCAAGTATGGTAACGATGATGACCGCGTCGACGAGATTGCAACATGGGTGGTCCGTTACTTCTATGAGCAGCTTTGCAAGACGCCGGCATATCGTGGCGCAAAGCACACCCTCTCCGTCCTCACCATTACCTCGAATGTGGTTTACGGCAGAAAGACAGGTAACACCCCCGATGGACGCCGCAGCGGCGAGCCCTTCGCACCAGGCGCGAACCCCATGCACGGCAGAGATGCCGAGGGCGCGCTCGCGTCTCTCAACTCCGTGGCGAAAATTCCTTATGAATGCTGTCGTGATGGTATTTCCAACACCTTCTCCATTATTCCCGAAACCCTCGGCGTTGACCTTGAGGACAGACGCGAAAAGCTTTGCGCCATTCTCGACGGTTATTTCGCACAGGGAGCACACCACCTGAATGTCAATGTCCTTGACCGACAGAAGCTGATCGACGCGATGGAGGATCCGAACCTGTATCCCAATCTTACCATTCGTGTTTCTGGCTATGCCGTCAACTTCAATCGCCTCTCCAGGGACAAGCAGCTTGAGGTTATTTCCCGTACATTCCACGAAAAAATGTAAAAAGAGGTTTACAAATTGCAGGATTTTATCCCGATTTATATTCATTCCTTCGAATCCCTCGCCACGCGTGATGGCGAGGGAATTCGTTTCGGTATCTTCCTTGGCGGATGCCCGCTGCGCTGTGTCTATTGCCACAATCCCGACACCTGGGATATGCGCGCGACAAAGGAGTATTCTCCCGAAGAGCTTTATGCAAAAATCAAAAGATACACCCCCTATTTCCGCGCAAGCGGTGGTGGCGTGACCTTCTCGGGCGGAGAACCACTCCTGCAGGCGAAGGCACTATTACCTTTATGTCGTAGCCTTGTTGAGGGTGGCATTTCCTATACCATCGACACCTCGGGTGCGCTCCCACTGGATGATGACAGGCGAGAGATGCTCCGCATGGCAGACCATATCATTCTCGACCTGAAATTTCCGTCGGACGAGGAGTATCGGAAGTATACGGGCGGTTCGCTCTCTCCTGTGCTTGAAACGCTCGCACATGTCGCATCGCAGAATAAGAAAATCTGGGTGCGCACCGTCATTGTTCCGACAATCAACGATACCACGGAGAAAATGAAAAAGTATCTTGAAGTACTTTCTCCCTATCGTGAAAAAATAGAGAAGTATGAGCTTCTCCCTTTTCATACCATGGGCTTTTTCAAGTATGAAAAGCTTGGCATCGATAACCCACTTTCGCATCTTGACGCCCTATCCCTTAACACGAGGGACGCGCTTGAGAATTTTATCCATCAGAACTTTTGAAGGGAAGCGTTTTCTTTGGAGAAGCTTCCGGACTCTCCCTTCCGATATACCATAAAGCCTGACCGCCACCCTTTTTTGTGTGGCGGTTTTTTGTATATAATATACAAAAAGTGATGTAGGTTTTTAACGAAATTATTTTAAAGATTTACAATTGGTTGATTTTCGTACTTGTGGTGTGATATAATGTAGTCACCTTTAAATATTTAAGGAGATCTTTATGAAAAAACACATCCTACCCTTTATTTTGTGCCTGACACTTCTTGTGTCAGCGCTCTCGCTTGGCGTATTTGCCGCCGAGCCTGAATCGTATTCCGCAGAGATTATGCAGGCGTACAATGGTGCAAACGGTATCGTCTCGATGACATTCGATGACGGCGACTGGAACACGAATGTATGGCTTGACCAGATGTTTGAAAAGTATGACCTCTACGGCTCTACCATGGCTATTGTGCGAAGCAACTACGAGAAGAAAAACGGTGATGTATATGAGATGGATCCGACCAAAGTTGAAAGATGGAGAAATCTCTTTGCTAACGGCAGACTTGAGGTAGAAAGCCACACCTATACGCATATGGTATTGCCTTCCGAGCGTTGGATGGGCACAGACCCTGAAAGAATTGCCCAAGGCGAGGAAAACAACAATCCGGAAAACTATCAGCAGGAAATCGTAGAATCCAAGAACCTCATCAAGGATTATCTTGGCTATGATGCTATCTGCCTTGCCCCCTCCAATAACACGCTCTCCGATGGCGCAATGGAGTATGTAAAGAGAACCTATTACGCCGTCCGTCAGGGCGACCGTTTTCAGGTAGGCAGAAACATCCAATCTCTCGACCCTACTCCCGGTTCCGAACAAACAGGAGGTTGGTACAACCTCTGGATGCTTGCTTTCTACGATAATGAACACGAGGGCGTAAATGTTACGATTCCGAACGCGGTAGAATATGCGGCGCAAAACGGTGGCTGGGTTGTGACGATGTGTCACGGCATCCAAGAGACCTCGGGCGATGCTACCTATGCGGAAGCAGAAGCGCTCTTTCAGAAACTGAGCGAATATCAGAAAGCGGGTACGGTATGGGTAACCACCTTCGGACGCGCGACAAAGTATATTCGTGAAAGACAGAACTCTACCGTAACATATAACTACGCGCTGGATGGCGCGAAGCTTGAGGTGAAGATGGCGGATATGACCGCAGACGGTCTCCCGCTTCCCGAGAGCATCTTCAATCACCCCCTCACCGTAAAGATACAGCTGTCGAACGGCGTGGAAAAGGTCGTTTATAAGATGGACGGCGTGGAACGCTCCGCGAACGCCTTTGTCGAAAACGGCAAAACCTACGCCTATGTCAATGTGATTCCCAACAGCGGTGAAATCACTGTGAAGCCTGTTGCCGAAGGCGGTATCTTCACGATGGATGACCTTGCTATGGCCCTTAAGACAAATGGCACATACAAGCTGGCGGGTAATCTCTCGGTGGATGGCAGTGCCGTATTGAATGCGACGGCTGAAAATGTTGTCATCGACCTTAGTGGCAACACCCTCACCTTCATCGGTAAGAATACCATCAAGGTTGTCGCAGGCGCGAATGTCACCTTTACCAATGGTAAGGTAGTGGTTGCCCATGCGTATGAAAACGGTACCAAGGTATTCAATACCTATAAGCCCATCATCGAAAACGAAGATGGTACTTTCACGCTTGGTGCTTCGACGAGCATCGCAGATGCAGGCATCATCGCCGAAGAAGATAAGGCAGAGATGACGTCCTCTCCTGCCTTCACCGTCAACGGCGGTACACTCACCCTTCTTTCCGTTTCTCTCGAGAGAGGGGTAGCGGTTTCCAAGGGAAGTGAACTTCTCTCGGTGCTTTCGGGTGAGGTCATTTTAAGACGCTCCGAGGTTTATGACAGCGTCGGCGTTCTCTCCTGGGCGAATGTTTCCACGCGCCTGATTTATATGCAACGCCAGGCAACACCTACAAAACTTACCATCGATGAGAGCCATATCTACATGGCACTCCCCAACTCCTACTATAACGGAACGCTTCTCTCTAATGAAGCACCCAAGAGCATCGACAGCGCGACAGGCGCGCTCACCTCGGCGAATAATATCCTCGATGGCAAGGACACCGTCATGATCTGCTATGTCAATGGTACTACCGCAGATACAGGCGTTGATATCGATATCACAAACTCTCATATTGAGACCTACCATCGCGGCTTCCTTTCTGCGACAAACTACAAAGCAACCGATACGCTGAATATGAGTGACAGCCGCATGGTAACGACATCGAAGAGCAATTACCAGTCCCGTGGCTTTGAGTTTTACAGTGCAGACCTTGTATTTGAAAACTGCCTGCTCCACCTTGTCGACAACGGTATCACGATGAACGATGGCGATAAGGGAGATACCTCACTTGTGATGAAGCAGTGCTATGTCTACTGCAACCATATTCTGCGTTCACCCTCTGTAAAGAATGACATCTATCTTGAGGATGTCTTTATGTCGGGCGGTATGCTCCGCTGGAACGGCTATGATAATGCAAGCTCGACCTCTCTTCCCACCATTAAAATCGCAGGTTCATTCTATACGACCACCCCGATTTGCGAGAAGGCACCCGTTTATGAAACAGAGGATTGGCCGTCCAACAGCACCAAGAACTTCTGGTTTAATCTTGTAAAGACGAATGAAACCGATACGATTGTATCGGGTACGCCAACCTGGGCAGTTGTTGTCAAGCATGCGGACGGAACAAGAGATATTCTCACCACCGATAATGCCACGAAGAATGTGCTTGTCAATGGTGATATTCTCTACCTCTGGAACAGAAGCGTTACCAATACCATTGTTGAGATGATTGGGGATGTGGATGTACGCACCTATGGCGTAGAGTCTCACTTTATCGTTTATGGTAACGGCTCGTTCAATCCTCTGGATGGAACGCTGGGACAAATCTCCCTGATCCGCGGAGATGGTTCGCACATCTATTACCTGAACAATGCCGAGAAAACCCTCCAGAATACCTTTGGCACGCTCGCCAGCGGTCAGACGCTTGTTCTGGAATCCGACCAACGCGTAGACAGCGCTTTGTTTGTTCCTAACAATAAGCAGATTGCCGTCGACCTCAACGGTTATACCGTTTATCACGCGGCAGTACCGGACAACTACACGAGAATCGAGCCTCTCTTCGGTACACAGAATGCAAACTCTGTGTTCTATCTCTACTCCTCGCGCGCAGGCGGACGCGTAATGAACGGCTACAACTATCGTGTGTATAACGGCAAGGAAGAATATAATAATAACCTGGCAGGTACGGTATTCCGTTGCAACAGCGGTAAGCTGTTTCTCGGCTATGGTCTCAATGGCGCACCTCGTGGCGAGAGATTCTCCGTCTATGGCGGTCAGCTGGTTCTTCTGGATAAAGGTGAAGTACGAATTAACGGAAGCGATTGGTATAACATCTCCAACGATAACTCGACCGCGTTCATGTTTATGGGTGAAAATGCGGGAAGAGTATTCCGCTTCACCAATTCCAATCTTTATATGAGATTTCATGCTCGTGTATGCTCGTTCAGAAATATGACCAAAACCCCTGTGGACATTGTATTTGAAAACGCTAACATCTATTCGAATAACGCGGGCAGGTTGCTTATTTACGAATTTACTGCAGATACAATGCTTGAAACACAGACCATTATTCTTCGCAACAGTGGTGTGTATAATATGAAGTTTGGCGCAAAGGATAAATTCCGTGTCATTCTCGAAGGCAACTGCTATACATACGAAAAGGTCAGTGAGTTTGTCACCGTAGCACCCGGTCACTTCACACAGGACAGAACCGCCGATGTGACTGTTACAGGCACCTCTTATCCCCAGGGCTCGCTTTATGGTGGCGAAGAAATGCTCGACGCGAACGCGAGCTATCGTTATAACCAGATGACCTTCAGCGCGAAGGATTACCTCGGTACGCTTTACACCAACATCACTCTGGATTCCGCTCTCGACCTCCATCTGTATGTTCCTGTGGATGCGAACCTTACAAGTGTCAAGGCAGACGGCGTCGAGCTTCTTGACAAGGAAGCGCTCGAGACCATCGGAACAAAAGAGTATTACGATGTGACGATTTCGAAAGCACCGAAATATGCTTCTGATAAGATTTCCGTGACCATCACGATTGCTAACAGAACCTACTACCTTGAGCATTCGCTCGTCAACTACGCGAAGAACCTTCTCTCGATGGACGAGAGCAAGGTCTCCGAAGCAAGCCGTGCGTACCTCGCCGACTCCAAGGAGATGATGCGCTATGCGCTTCAATACGCGAAGGAGGTTATCACCGCCTACGGCGATCCCGCAGAGCTTGACGAAATCAACGCCCTTCTCGGTACATTCGCTCTGACCGATGCCGATAAGGTGCTGGAAAATGTCAAGGAAAACCTTCCTTCTGGTACAGGTGTCTCTGCGGCATTCGACCTTGACGCAAAGGTTGGCTTCGCCCTCGGCGTTGCGAACACCTTTACAGGAAAGGTCACCGTCAATATCGGTGAGGACACCGTAAGTGGTGAATACACGGGCGATGCGACGGCAAACGGCGATATCGTCGATGTCCTTGTCATCCCGAATATCCTTGCATACCGTCTGTACGCGATGGATGTCACCATCACTGTCGAAGGCGAAAATGCAGGCGTTGCGGTGAACACCACCTTTACCTACAATCTTGCGACCTATGTAAACAGTGGTGTGAGCGGTAATGTCGGTACTGCGCTTTACGCGTACGCGAAAGCGGCAAAGGCTTATGGCGAAAAACACACCGTAGGCACGATTGACTGAACTTGAAAAAATGGGTGTCTTCTTCCAGGGGACACCCATAAAATAGGAGATATTATGAAAAAACAAGTTTTGCCTTTTGTTCTGTGTCTGACACTTCTTATGTCAGCACTCTCGCTTGGCGTATTTGCCGCCGAGCCCGAATCGTATTCCGCAGAAATTATGCAGGCGTACAATGGTGCAAATGGCATCGTTTCGATGACTTTTGATGATGGCGACAGAGCCACAAACACATGGCTCAATCAGGTTTTTGAAGAATATGACCTTTACGGTTCGACAATGACCATTGTCAAAAATAATCTGAATATTTCCGAAACGACGGACGAAAACGGCGAGACAGTTTATGTGCCTGACCAAAGTCGTTTGGACTTCTGGAAAAACATCTATACCAATGGCAGACTTGAACCCGAAAGCCATACCTACACACACCTGGTTTTGCCGAGTGACTCATGGGCACAGAGCAACCAGGAAAGCACACCGAACAGCCTCGCAAACAATACGGCAGAAAACTATAACAAAGAGCTTGTAGTATCTAGGCAACTCATTAAGGATATTCTTGGCTACGATGCTATCTGCCTTGCGCCCTCCAACAACACCCTCTCCGATGGTGCGATGGAAGTGGTTAAGAAAACCTATTACGCTGTCCGTCAGGGCAAGAGAACCAGCGGTGTCAGACTGCAATCTCTCGATCCTGTTCCCGGTTCGCACGAGGGCGGTGGATGGTACAACCTGTGGATGCATTCCTTTGGCAATAACAATCATCAGGGTATCCGCGAGATCATTCCCCAGGCAGTAGACGAGGCGGCAACCAATGGCGGTTGGCTGATCTCTCTTTGCCATGGTATCGGCGAAAGCTCGGGAGACGCATACTACTCGGAAGCACTCCCGGTGTTCCAGAAAATGAGCGAATACCAGAAGAGCGGACAACTCTGGGTAACGACCTTCGGTCGCGCGACAAGATATGTCCGTGAAAGACAGAACTCCACGGTTTCCTACTCTTATACCGAAAACAAGGTGACGGTTGAGGTGACTATGGCACAGATGACCGCAGACGGTCTCCCCCTCACCGCAAGTGTTTTCAACCATCCCCTGACTGTCAGAATTGAACTTCCTCTCGCCGTAGAGCGCGTAGCGTATCTTCTGAACGGTGAGACCGAGACGGCAGAAACCTTCCTTCTTGACGGTAAGAATTATGCCTATGTCAATGTTGTTCCCAATAGCGGCGAGGTGGAAATCTCCCGCATTGCCAAGGGTGGCATCTTTTCAGCGAGCGACCTTGTCGCAGCGCTGGATAAAGACGGCGAATACACCGTTGCAGGGAACATCACTCTTAACAATCTCATCGACTTGACTGTCGATGCAAAAAATGTTACCATCGACCTTGCAGGCAGTACCCTGACCTTCAAGGGAAAGAATTCTTTTGCTGTTCCCGAAGGAGCGAACCTTACCATTAAAAATGGTAACATTGTTATCGCACACAGTTACAAGGGTACATCGAACAAAGGTCTGCGCACATATAAACCAATCACAAAAGGCGAGGACGGCACTTATACATTAGGTAGTGCCGTATCGATTGCCGATGCGGGCATTATCACGGGCGATGACCTGAAACAGACACTTTCCGCCCCCGCGTTCTCGGTGACAGGAGGTAATGTCACACTTGCGGGCGTTTCCCTTGAGCGCAGTGTGGCGGTCTCCAACGGAGGCGAATTGCTCTCCATCGTCGCAGGCGGTGTGACACTTCAGGACGCAAAACTCTTTGAGAGTGTCGGTGCAGAATCCTGGGCTAACGCGGATACGCGCCTGATTTATATGGAGCGCGGCAGTGTGCCGACGAAACTTATTGTGAAGAATTCGTCGATTCATGCCGCAGAGCCGAACTCTTATTATAACGGCACGCTTCTTTGCGAGGATGGCCCTTATGCCATCGATGCTTCCACGGGTGCAATCACGAATGAAAAATACACCACGGACAGTGGTGATAATATCCGCATCTGTTATATCAGCGGAGCTGAAGACAACACCGGCGTTGAAATCCTGATTGAAAACAGCACCCTTCAGGCAAGACACAGCGCGTTCCGCTCACAAACCAACTACTCCTCGCTTGATACCTTTACGATGAAGGATAGCCGTATGTTGAATACGGCGAAGGCGAACTATAAGGAAGTTGGTTTTGAACTGTACAGCGCGGACCTTGTCTTTGAAAACTGCTATCTTGCGATGCAGGATAACATTATCTTTATGAACCCCTACTCTGATCGTTATCTTGGTCGGGGAACCTCTTCGCTGGTGATGAAGCAATGTTATGTCACCGGCACGCACGCTATCCGATATGCTTCTGTAAATAACGATATTTACCTTGAGGACTGCTATTTTGATAATGGTCTGATGGGCTGGACGGGATATGATGGAAAAAGTGAAATTGCGCCTCCTGTGATTCGGATTGCAGGTGCGTTCTATACCAAAGCGCCTATCGCAGATACCCCTCCTGTTTATGGTGAGGGAACATGGACATCGAACTCGGCAAAGAACTACTGGGTAAATCTTCAAAAGACGAATGACACCGACACCATCGTTTCAGGCGTGCCGAACTGGGCATTCAGCGTTCGCCACGCGAATGGCACGGCGAGTGTTGTGGATGCGAAGAGCAGTACACCGTATGAATTGAAGGCGGGCGATGTTATTACCGTATGGAACTCCTATACGGCATCCCCCGTTCTTGTCAAGACACAGGAGCCAATCCCCGTAATTACCTATGGATTGCAGCTTTGTCTGGCTAAAGTGGGCGAGGGCGAGGTTGTTCCTGTGGATGGAAAGCTTGGTCCGATTTCTGTCATTGATGAAAATGGTGTGGAGGCGATTTATATGAATGGAGACGCCAACAATTTCGCCAACACCTTCTCTACATTGGTCACAGGACAGACGATTGTTCTCCACGCGGATGCGCGCGTAGATGCTATCGCGAAGCCCAAAGCAGGACAAAAGGTTGCCATTGACCTCAATGGCTACACCCTCTACCATGCAACAGCAGGAGAGACGGTTGCTCGTATTGAGCCGATGCTCGGTACGGAAAAGACAGGAGATACCATCTACATCTATTCCTCCCGCGAGGGTGGCAGACTGATGAATGGCTACCAGGAGGATAAGGGTGGATGCATCCTTCAGACACGCGGTGGTGGAAACATTTATGTCGGCTTTGGCCCTGGCGGAAAAGCTCGTGGCGAGAGAATATCGATGTATAGCAGTATGATGATCCGCCTGAACAAAGGCTCGGCATACTTTAACAATGTCGATATGTATGTTATCGCAGGCGATAACAACTCCACATTCGTTTATCAGGACAATGCTGGCGGTAACCGTGAGGTAAGATGCTATGGCTGCAACATTTACCAGAGCAGTCTCCCATATCTTATCTATTATCGTTGCATTCTGGATGCAAAGACCTATACCTTATTTGAAAACACGAATGTTTATGCAACCTCAAACAGCAAGAAGCTGATTTACTCGAACCATACAGCAGGTCCGATTACAACGGTGCAGGATATCGTTTTCCGTGATGCAAATGTGTATTATCTGACGATGAACACCGAGGCGGATGAATATAAAGGCAAAATACGCGCCGTTTGTGAAGGCGATTGCGTCATGTCTGCACCCCTGACGGAAAACTTTACTGTTGCACCTGGACATAGCATCCAGACGGTGAATAAGAGCATTGAGCTTTCGGGCGTCACCTATCCCTTTGCCGCTCTTTATGGCGGAGAAGCCAAGACGACACTCAATCGTTCTTACGCCTATAAACTGGTGGTTTCTCCCGAGAAGGAATACCTCGACAGCCTTTATATGAACATCGCCCTCGATACCGCCCTTGACCTGCACCTTTACATCCCGAAGGATGAAACCGTCACCAGCGTGATGGCAGATGGCGTCGAGCTTCTCGATAAGGGAGTGACCGAGACCATCGGCACAAAAGAGTATTACGATGTGACGATTTCCAAAGCACCGAAGCACGCTGCAGCGACGGTTCAGATTACCATCGCCAAAGGCACAAAGACCTACTACCTCGAGCATTCGCTCGTCAACTACGCGAAGAACCTTCTTTCGATGGACGAGAGCAAGGTCTCCGAAGCAAGCCGTGCTTATCTTGCCGACTCCAAGGAGATGATGCGCTATGCGCTTCAATACGCGAAGGAGGTCATCACCGTCTACGGCGATCCCGCAGAGCTTGACGAAATCAACACTCTTCTCGGTGCATTCACTCTGACCGATGCCGATAAGGTGCTGGAAAATATCAAGGAAAACCTTCCTTCCGGTACGGGTGTCTCGGTGGCATTCGACCTTGACTCTAAAGTTGGCTTCGCTCTCGGCGTTGCGAACACCTTTACAGGTAAGGTCACCGTCAATATCGGTGAGGACACCGTAAGTGGTGAATACACAGGTGATGCGACGGCAAACGGCGATATCGTCGATGTCCTTGTCATCCCGAACATTCTCGCATACCGTCTGTACGCGATGGATGTCACCATAAGTGTTGAAGGCGAAAATGCAGGCGTTGCGGTAAACACCGCCTTTACCTACAACCTCGCGACCTATGTAAATAGCGGCGTGAGCGGTAATGTAGGCACTGCGCTTTACGCCTACGCGAAAGCGGCAAAGGCTTATGGCGAAAAACACACCGTAGGTACGATTGATTAACCCTTTGACATTCAAAAAACGAATGCCTGATAAAAGGGATGCGTATCGTATCGCCTGACAAAAGAAAAAGACCTCTCATGACGAGAGGTCTTTTTTGGTTTTGATTTATTCTGCGCTGGAGCAACAGAAGAGATGTGAGCCACGCTTTTTGTCGCGCAGGAACATATAGACGAAGAGAGCGACACCGAGGATTGCCATAACGATGGACCAGAACTGGGAGGGGGACATCGAACCGATGAACGCACCGCGATCGTCGCCACGGTAGAATTCGATGATATAGCGGAAAATACCGTAGGTCACAAGGTAGAGGGGCATGTTGTAGTTGAATTTAAAGACGAGAAGAAGGACGGAGCAGATAGCGCACATCACAAAGAGGAAAATCGCCTCGTAGAGCATTGTGGGAAGCACAGGCTCGGGCAGGTCAGGGAAATGCATACCATGCTCGTAGTCGACCTTTCCGTAGCAACAACCCGCAAAGAAGCAACCCATACGACCAAAGGCGTGGGCAACAAGAATGAGGGGAGGAACGACAGAGAGGAAGTCGAAGAGGGTGACCTTGAATTTCTTATGGAAAATCCAGTAGCCGATGAGGAAGGTTCCCACACCGCCAATCAGACCGCCGAGGAAGGTCATACCACCAATTTTAAAGCCGGCGGCAGGATTCTCGAGGTAGTTATAGAAGGACTGGAAGAGCGTCGCCGCGCCAAAGCCAAGGGCAATCGCGGCAATGCCATTAAAATAGACAAAGTCAAGAAATTTTTCATCAACACGCAAGAGTTTCGCGTACACAAAAAGCATGATAAAGCAACAAAGCACACCAACGGCGATCATCACGCCATACATATGAACATTCCAAAAAAGCGGATCTGGTAACATAGACACACTCCTATTTTAAGATTTTGTATGGTTATTATATCATATTTTTTGCCCAAGGTCAAGAGGAAAGTGTATTCCTTTTGTGTCGAAATGGTAAAATTGTTGTTCATCTGGGGTGAGTTATATATAAATAGGTAGAAAAAGGAAGCCAAAGCGAGAAAAAAGATGCGTTACAAATCGATGCATTTAGCACTCAAAACGCTAAAATGCGAAATATTCACAAAAAATTCATAACTTTTTTTGCAAAAACTATTGACGAAACGGGAAAAATGGGGTATATTAATAGCGTACCGATTAGCACTCGACCACTTCAAGTGCTAAAATTCAAAAGAAAGGTGTGATATTTTGGACGACGCAAGACTTACAGAACGAAAAAAAGCGATACTTTCCGCCATTGTGGATGCGCATATCAATCATGGTGAGCCTGTCGGCTCGAAATATCTGGTACAGGCAGGTGCCATCCGATGCAGCGCCGCGACCATCCGTAACGAGATGGCGGAGCTTGAGGAGATGGGCTACCTCATTCAGCCTCACACCTCGGCGGGCAGACTCCCCTCGGAACTTGCCTACCGCTATTATGTCGACTCCCTGGTGCATCAGTACAGCGCGACGCGTCAGGAGATTGACGAGATCAATGAAAAGCTTCGTTACAAGCTCACCGAGATGGACGAGATTTTAGCAGAGGTATCCAGACTCGCGGCGGCGTTTACCGACTATACGGGTATCGCCTTCCAGACAGGAAAGGGAAATGTCCGTGTTACGCACTTTGACACGGTGTTCCGCTCCGCGAAGGACTTCCTTCTGATTATGATGTTCCCCGGGGAAGTGGTTAAGACAAAGCACATCCGTCTCGCCTTCTCCATCACCGAAGAGGACCTCGCACGCTTTACCGAAGGCGCGAACCTTTTCCTTGTCAACCTGACGAGCGACCAGATGTCGATGCCTGTTATCGTCCGTATGGAAACCCTGATGGGAGCCGCAGGCGCGATGGTACACCCGGTTATCAAGGTCATTTACGAAACGATGAATGAGCTTGACCAGGCGGAAATCCGCATTGACGGTGTCAATAAGCTTCTGCAATATCCCGAATACTCCGATGTCGGCACGCTCCGTGACCTGCTCGGCATGTTCGAGGAGAAGGAAAG
This sequence comes from Clostridia bacterium, assembly GCA_017508465.1. Lineage (GTDB taxonomy): Bacteria > Bacillota > Clostridia > Oscillospirales > CAG-272 > UBA1740. The sequence goes on along the minus strand of JAFVYW010000074.1, from coordinate 9,083 downwards.
GCTTATCGATGTGATTGAAAGCCATTCAAGACAGACAGAAGGCGATATCCGCATCTACATCGGTGACGAAAAAGAGGATAGCGCGATGTCGAACACGACGATGATTTTCAAAGAGGTTACCGTCGGTGGAAAAAAATTCTCGGTGGGCGTTATCGGTCCTCGCCGTATGAATTATTCAAAAGTCATTGGAATGATAAACTCCCTGTGCTTTGGCATTGACAGTATGTTCAATCCCCCTGAAGAAAGACTGCTCGGCACAGAAACGGAAGAATAGTGAGGTATGCTGTGGAAGAAACCGTAAAGACAGAAGGTACCACCGAAGAGGTGGAAGTTCCCGCTCCTGAAAAGAGCGCGGAAGAGGTGCTTCTTGAAAGGATTGCTACTCTTGAGGCACAAATCAAAGAACAAAATGACAAGTATTTAAGAATGGCTGCGGAATATGATAACTTCCGCCGTCGTACCCGCGACGAGAAAACGCACATTTATAACGATGCGCTCTCGGATGCTGTGGGTGGACTTCTCCCCATTCTCGATAACCTCGAGCGCGCGGCTCTCTACGAGGATGGAGAAAAGGTAAAAGAAGGGCTTCTGATGACAGCGAAGTCTGTGACGAGCGCCCTTGCGGCACTTGGCGTGGAAATATACGGCGCTGTGGGAGAGAGCTTTGACCCGAACATTCACAATGCCGTCATGCATATCGAGGACGAAACCCTCGGGGATGGCGTTATTGTGGAAGTGTTCCAGCGCGGATATCGCAAGGGTGATAAAATCATCCGCTTTGCGATGGTAAAAACCGCAAACTAACATAATTGTAAACAAATATTAACAAAATAACAACCAACTAATAGTAGGAGGATTATTACAATGGGAAAAATTATTGGTATTGACCTTGGTACAACCAACTCTTGCGTCGCAGTATTTGAAGGCGGCGAAGCGAAAGTAATCACAAACCCCGAGGGTGCGAGAACTACCCCCTCTGTCGTAGCATTCACAAAAACTGGCGAAAGACTTGTCGGTCAGGTAGCAAAGCGTCAGGCAGTTACAAACCCCGATAAGACCGTATCGTCCATCAAGCGCGAGATGGGACTTGAATATAAGGTATCCATCGACGGCAAGCAGTACACACCTCAGGAGATTTCCGCTATGATTCTGCAAAAGCTGAAGGCAGACGCAGAAGCATATCTCGGTCACCCTGTAACAGAAGCGGTTATCACCGTTCCTGCATACTTCACCGACGCACAGCGTCAGGCGACCAAGGATGCGGGCAGAATTGCCGGTCTTGAGGTCAAGAGAATTATCAACGAGCCTACCGCGGCAGCGCTTGCTTATGGTATGGATAAAGAGGAAGAGCAGAAAATCATGGTATTCGACCTTGGCGGCGGTACCTTCGATGTATCTCTTCTTGAAATCTCGGATGGCGTATTTGAGGTTCTTGCAACCGCGGGTAACAACCGTCTTGGCGGCGATGACTTCGACCAGAGAATTATCGACTGGATGGCAGAGCAGTTTGCTCGTGAAAACGGCGGTATCGATCTCCGTCAGGATAAGATGGCGCTCCAGAGACTTAAGGACGCTGCAGAAAAGGCAAAGATTGAGCTTTCCGGCGTGATGAGCACCAGCATTTCTCTTCCTTTCATTACTGCAGATGCGACAGGTCCTAAACACTTCGAGGCAACGCTTACCCGTGCGAAGTTCGACGAGCTCACCGCAGACCTCGTAGAAGCAACCATGACACCTACCAAGAAGGTTCTCCGCGATGCAGGCATCAGCCCCAGCGACATCTCGAAGGTTCTCCTTGTCGGTGGCTCGACCAGAATTCCTGCCGTTCAGGATGCTGTCAAGAAGTTCCTCGGCAAAGAACCCTTCAAGGGCATCAACCCCGACGAGTGTGTAGCGCTTGGCGCTGCAATTCAGGGCGGCGTTCTTGGCGGAGATGTTACCGATGTCCTTCTTCTTGATGTCACACCCCTCTCCCTCGGTATCGAGGTTCTCGGCGGTATGTTCAACTGCATCATCGAGCGTAACACCACCATTCCCGTAAAGAAGAGCCAGGTTTACTCGACCGCGGCAGACAACCAGCCCTCTGTTGAAATCCATGTTCTTCAGGGCGAAAGACAGAAGGCACAGGATAACACCACCCTTGGTCGCTTCATCCTCGACGGCATTCCTGCCGCTCCCCGCGGTGTTCCTCAGATTGAGGTCACCTTCGACATCGACGCCAACGGTATCGTTAATGTAAGCGCAAAAGACCTCGGCACAGGCAAGGTGCAGAACATCACCATCACCTCTTCGACCAACATGTCCCAGGAGGACATCGAAAAGGCGGTTCGTGAAGCAGAGCAGTTTGCAGAAGAGGACAGAAAGTTCAAAGAGGCTGTGGAAACCAAGAACATGGCTGAAAATATGATCTATCAGATCGAAAAGAGTCTTGCTGACTTTGGCGACAAGGTAACAGAGGACGAAAAGGCTCCTGTTGTAGAGGCGATCGAAACCTTGAAGAAGTCTGTTGCAGGTGGTGACACCGAACAGATCAAGGCAGATACCGAAGCTCTTCAGAAGGCATTCTACCCCATCGCAGAAAAGGTTTATCAGGCGCAGGCACAGGCACAGGGCGAAGGCGCTGGTGCTGAAGGCGCAGAGGGTGAGACTGGTCCTGATGGCGAATACTACGGTGCAGGTTTTGAAGACAGATCCTAAATTTTAGCAAAGAAAGTGGCAATATGCAAAGAAAAGTAGACATTATTGCCACTTTTCTACATAGACAGGAGTGAAACTCTATGGCAGAAAAGAGAGATTACTACGAAGTCCTCGGTGTCTCAAAAGGGGCGAGCGAGGAAGAAATCAAAAAAGCATATAAAGGTCTTGCAAAGAAGTATCACCCCGACCTGCACCCCGGAGACGCCGAGGCGGAAGCGAAGTTCAAGGAACTCAACGAAGCATACAGCGTCCTTTCTGACCCGGAAAAGCGTCAGCAGTATGACCGCTTTGGTCACGCGGCGTTTGATCCGACACAGGGCGGTGGACAGGGCGGCTTCAATGGCTTCTCCGGCGACTTTGATTTTGGCGATATATTCTCTTCCTTCTTTGGCGGTGGATTTGGCGGTGGAAGCAACCGTCAGAACAACGGCAGAGGTGGCAGTGGCAGAGGCTTCAATGGTTTCCGCAATTCTTCGCCCCGCCCTGTTGACGGCGATGATGTCAAGACGAGAATTACCATCGAATTTGAAGAAGCGGTTTTCGGTTGCAAGCATGAGGTCGAATTCCATCGAATGGAAAGCTGTGAGGCATGCCGTGGCACAGGCGCGGAAAAGGGTACAAAGCCCGAGACCTGTTCCACCTGTCGTGGTTCTGGTCGCGTGATTGTACAACAGCAGAGTCTGTTCGGCTATATGCAGACCGAGCGTCAATGCTCCGACTGCCGTGGTAGCGGTAAGATTGTACGCAACCCCTGCTCTGCTTGTAACGGTAAAGGGCATATCCGTACGGCGAAAAAGTTCGATGTCGATATTCCTGCCGGTATCAATCATGGACAGACAATTGTTCTGCGTGGACAGGGCTCTTCCGGTAAAAACGGCGGAGCAAACGGTGACCTTATCATCGAGGTGCGCGTAAAGAATCATGAGCTGTTCGAGCGTGACGGCGTCAATCTGTTCTGTGAAATTCCCATTTCCTTTGCGGATGCCGCTCTTGGCGCAGACATTGAAATTCCTGTGCTCGGTGGTGAAAAGCGTAAGTTGGAAATCCCCGAAGGCACACAGACAGGCAAGCGCTTTACCATGCGCGGTGAGGGCGTGCCCGAGCTGAACAACCCCAAGCGCCGTGGCGATTTGTATGTTACGGTCGTTGTGGAAACACCCCAGAATTTAAATGGCAAGCAAAAGGAACTTCTTCGTGCTTTCGCCCAATCCCTTGGTGACGGCAACCAGAAGCGCGACGGTTTCTTCAAGAAGCTTTTTGGTTTATAAAAGAAAAAGGACAAATCGGTGAAACGATTTGTCCTTTTTTCGTGGGGGAGATTTTTGTTACCTTTTTGGAAAAAGGTAACACCAAAAACTTTTATATAGTGAACACAAAGGGATGGCGGGAGTAAGGGGAGTGAAAAGGGAAGAGTGAAGAGGTGTAGATGTAGGGCGGGGGCTTGCTCCCGCCGTCATTCTGAGCGAAGCGAAGAATCTCACTCGCCACCAAGGTGATGATAGCGCCCAGATCCTTCGCTACGCTCGAGGATGACACCTTCGGTGTCGGGCGCAAAACGGCGGGCGCGACGCGTTAAGAAAATATGCCAGTGGCATATTTTTAGCCAAAGCGGGAAGCAAGCTATGCTTGCGACCAGGGCTGAAAGGGAAGCCCCCGCCCTACACACTATAACCCTGCGAAGCAGGATTTCATTCACCTTCGGTGGATTTCATTTCGCAAATAGATGGGATTGCGCCTATCAATCAAAGGGAGAGCGCAAAGGGGCGCGCGCGGGGAATTTTGTAAGAGTTATGCGCTGTGTGAGAAGGTCGAGGAGATTTGCCAGTTCGTTGAAGTTCATTGTCGCGATGCGCTCGCCCGCGTTCCCACCGACGAGGTTCGATATTTTTTGGTCAATCATCTGACGGCGCTTAGTGAGAATGGCATTCTGTAAATTCAGGAGGTACTCTTTTTGCAGTTGTTCCTCGGTCTTTTCTGTATCAATTTTGAGCTTGTATTTTGATATGAACACCTTGCGGAATTCTTCACGCTTTAAGATAAGAAGATATTCTTCGTAGTCCTCCTGCGTTTTTTCGCGCAGTTTTTGTTCTTTATATTGTGCTACTGCTTCGGGATCGAGCTTGTATTTTGAGGGGATTTTGTGTTTTTCTCTATTCAAAAAATCCTCAAAAGTGACAAAAGGGGCATCCTCTTTGGCACCCAGAACACAAAAAGGTGGCGTAGTGCTGAATTGATATGTTGTGTCTTTCGGGAGCGTTCCCATAGCGGTCGGGATATAGGGGGTGGGATTGCAGTCGGTTTTGCTCGAGAGTGTGCCACCACCTGTAATGTTACCAAACATCGTGCCGAAACCACCTGCGTAGCCGAGGTATTCCTGAAAGTCGTTGTAGTGGTTGTAGGTGTAGAAAACATAGCGCTCGGTAATGTCATCGGCGGAACGCGCGTAAACCAGACGCGCCGCGCCACGCGTGATGCGTGTGCCGCTGTTATAAATGGTCGGTCGGTAACCAGGATCGCAGTCGGTACCCGTTGTTCCGATATCTATTTCGTAATAGATCAGGTCGCCGCCACATCCCGAGATGCGGGGAAGCTCGGGCTCATAGGGGTATTTTGTTGTGCTTCCCGAAAATTGCGTATTGTTCAGACGCAGGTATTCGCCCCAGATGCTACCCGACAGAGCGCTCGTTTTTTTGCTCGAGGTGTAATTTCGGGGAATGTCGCCAAAGGCGTATACATACGCCGCGACCTCGTCGAGGGTGATGTAGGCGCCGTCCTTGTAAATCTCCTTGACCTTGTTGCCATAGGCATCGGTCAGGATAAAGGTGTTACCGTCATCCTCGTATTTTACCGCCGTGTTGCGTATGTATTTTCCGTCCCGCATCGGGCGATAGCTTGCTACATTCGGCGCCTGGTCAGGCGTGACAATATCACCAGACATCAAACCATGCTCCGAGCGATAGTACGCGTCCATATAGTCTTTTGCAGGGGTGTAATTTGCGTAAAACTCGTCCTTATTGACATTGATATACGGATCGGACGAGGTGATGGGTTCGTCCTCTTCTTCGGGAGGCGTTTCGTTATTGTCCTTGTTGTCCTCTTCGGAGCTGTTATCATGATTACTGTCATTTTCAGGCGTTTTCTCATTCTCGCCTTTCTCGTTTTCGCCCGATGTCTCACTATCTTCTGGTGTTGGCACTTCGGGGAAGTAGAGCGTGCAAGCCGTCAGGGAGAGCAGGCAAGAGAGCATCAGAACGAGAAAAAGCAGAAGTAGTTTTTTCATGCTTTTGTCCTTTAATCTGTATTTTTTCTTTCATTTTACTATAAAAGTTCTCTTTTGTCAAGGGCGCATACACACAAATGATGACAACACAAAAATATTTACAAATACCAAAAAGAAAGAACGGACAACCGAGGTTGTCCGTTCTCTTTATTCAAGATGATTATAAAATCAGGATGAAAAATTATTCTGCAACAGGAGCGTATACAATTTCAATAGATGTGATACGGATCTGAGTTGTAGACTTATTGGCGTTCTTAAGAACGAAGGAGGAACCGTTGATGTTAGCGGTTACAACAGCGGCGGAACCGTCTGCGGTAACAACAACAGTACCGTCAACAGTAACGGTCATAGTTCCTGCATAAGAAGTAGAAACGAAGGTAATCTTGATAGATTTGATTTCGTAACCAGCAGCAACAGCGATGGTAAGTTCGTTACCATTTCCCTCGGCATGACCATAGAGACGGAAATCGCCACCCTTGTTCAAGCCGACATTGTTGTTCTGGCTGCCTTTGTTAGCAGTTACAGTAAATACCTTTTCATCCAGACCGAGAGAAGCAGCGTTGTTTGCATCTGCTTCCATGTTGGTAGTCGTGGTACCAGTATATTTAGCGGTAACGGTGACTTCGTTAGCGGCAGGCTCTGAAGCGTTGCAAACGGTGCAAACGCCATTTACATAGTTGTGACCGAGAGCTTCGCCTTCGGTTGCGCCACAAGCACAAGTCTTGGGAGCAGTGCAGGTAGCATCTGCGTAGGCATGGTTATGAGTATCAACAGTTACCCAACCGTCAACCATCTGAGCTTTTCCATTAAAGGAAGAAAGAACACCATAAACGGTAACTACATCACCTGCAACCCATTTGCCAGTAGTAAGCTGACCATATTTGGTTGCGCCAGTAGCATTGTAGGAACCATAAATGCAAAGTTCGTTGCCGTCAGCATCTACAATGTACATGTTACCATGAACGAGCTGGTAAATGTTCTTGATAGTACCTGTTACATAGAACTTGGTAGTGGTGGTGGTGAGTTCGCCGATAGCGTTTGCCTGAGGAATAGTAAGGGTGGAGTCAGCAGCAGGAAGAATTACTTCGTCGCAATTTTCGGTGTCACAAACATAGTCACCGTTTGCGTCTGCGTGGTCGTGGTCTGCTACAGGAGGAGCAACTTCAACTACAACTGCATTGTACTCAAGGGGGAATTGTTCAACGCCAGTGTTATCAGCGTTGATGAAAGAGAGCTTGGAAGCGCTGATAGTGTTGAAGGTTTTATAAGTACCAAGGTAGTAATCAACACCGCCAAAGTCGGTAACCCAAGCGTTTACGATTGCATTGTATGCAAATACGCAAGTGCCGTTAGGATCGTATTTTACGGAGTCTTTATTATCTGCATTCTTGTAAATGGTGACATAGTTCTTAACGTCATTAACAAGAATGTAGAACTTGAAGCCACCAGCAACTTTCTCTGCATAGAGAGTAACCGCCTTGGAAGCATCTTCGGTGGTGGTGAGGTATCTGTCACTAACACCGCCGTCAAGATAGAGAACCTTGTTTTCAAGCTTTGCCTGAGTAACACTACCGGTGTAGGTGCCTTCAGGTTTTGCAGCGAGAAGTTCAAGGGGGAATTGAGATTTGCCAGTGTTTTCAGCGTTGATGAAAGAGAGCTTCGAAGCGCTGATGGTGGCAAAAGTGCTGTATGTACCGAGGTAGTAGGGAGTGCCTTCAAGATCGGTAACAAATGCATTTACAACAGGGTTGTAAGAGAATACGGAAGTGCCGTTAGGATCGTAGTTAACGGAGTCTTTTTTGTCTGCGTTCTTGTAAACGGTGATGTAGTTCTTGACACCATCAACGAGGATGTAGAACTTGTAACCGCCAGTAGCCTTTTCAGCGAATACTTCAACAGCCTTGGAAGCATCTTCGGTAGTGGTGAGGTATCTGCCATTTACACCACCATCAAGGTAGAGAACTTTACCGGTTTCGACCTGATTGAGGAAAGGAATGTAAGGACGAGTTACGGACATAACAAGGTTTGCAGCAACCTGAACGGTGTATTCCTTGGTTTCGGTAACAGCTGCATCGCCTTCACCAACAGTGAGGGTAAGAATGAACTTAAGGGTAACTGCGTCAGAGCCAAGCTTGATTTCAACTTTGCCGTCTTCGCCAATTACGAATGCGGTGTTGTCAACTGCCCAAGCAAGTTTAACTACATCGTGGTAAGTAGCGGTAAGAGGAAGCTCAAGAACGGTATCCGCGGTGATTGCATCAGGAAGATTAACTGCTTCAATTTCGTCTGCAATCTTTTCAGCAGGAGTCTTTTCAACGAGTTCAAGATACTCGAAGCAATCGGTGCTCATAGGAATGAGGTAAGGATTGCCACTGTAAAGAACAAGAATACCGGTTGCATTAGCGGTCCAGCCAAACTTTGCAGCGTGAGTTTCTTCGATAGCAGTCTTGTCAGGAGAAGATACTGCGGTACCCTTTTCGTCAACAACGATCTGGAGAGAGGTGGGGAAGTCGGTGAGGTAGGAACGAACATATGCTTCTTTGCCATTGAGCTTGAACTTGAGGTAGTCGTGAGAGTTACCGAGGTCCTGAGCGCCGATTTCAACGCCCTTGATGGTAACAGCAAGACCAACATAGTTCTTAAGGGAATTGCCAGCTGCGAAATCAGCGGTGATGTCCTTTACAGCAGCGGGAGTGATTTCTTCAGAAACGATCTGGAATGTACCGCCCTTGAGTTCCTGCATGCCCGAGTAAGGCTCAACGGTAGCAGTAACGGAAACGGTCATACCAACCTTAACGCCTGCAGCAACAGGGTCATCATCGAGCTGGTAGCAGTAGTAGCCACCCTTGCCGGATGCGTCTGCAAGGAAGAGGTGGTTACGGGAGTTGCCCACGGACTTGCCGTTCATAGCAACTACGATACCTTCAACAGTAAGAACATCGCCCTGGTTTGCTGCCATGTAGTCCTCGAAGGATACTACAAGGTAAGCGGGGATGGAGCATTTACGAGTAACAGTAGCGGTCTCAAGGTCACCATAGGAGATGGTAGCGGTGAGGGTGTACTCGATTGCTTCAGGGGTTTTTTCGTTAAGGTCGATTTTTGCCGT
>JAFVYW010000073.1 GCA_017508465.1 Clostridia bacterium | reverse complement strand
TCTGAAAGAGAGCGTCGCGCACAGCTTGTGCATCGGGCAGCCCATCTTCCAGGAGAATGTAGTATTCGCCGTCACGGATATCCTCCAGCGTGTGAGCATCCGAGGAGCAAATCATGGTTTTGCCTGTAAGACCGTATCTTTTACGGAAGTCCTCTTCCTTTTTCCCGTCATGAAGCTCGAAAGCAGGGAAGGGCAGGTGCATCGGGAATGCACCGAGAACCGCCGAGACGCTGTAAGAATCGCGGTCAATATGTGCGGGGAAACAGATACCGCCGTGGCGCAGAGTATAATCTGCGACATCCTCGATTGAGATATCGGTCGCAACGGAGAGAAGATACTCATCCTCGCCGATGACCTCGTCCTCTTCATCCACGATAAACTGTTCACCGAATATTTCTTTTTTGTTTTTGATTTTTGTCCGATGTGCATCGATTTCCTCTCCGAAAGCCATCGTCGCGTCCAATGTAGGAAAGAGACACACGATGTGGATGTCCTCGCTCGTGGTCAGCTCCATACCTCCGACTGCCACCAGGCCGTATTCCTCGCATGCCCGAAAGAATGCAGGACAGTTTGCCGTTGTGTTATGGTCGGTCAGGGCAACGATATCGAGCCCCGAAATCTTCGCCATACCAGCGATATTAAAGGGCGTCGCATCGTTTTCTGCGCACGCGCTGAGACAGGAGTGCAGATGCAGATCGTAATAATACCTTCTCATGAGAGAAGCTCCGAAAGCGCAATCGCGCTCTCATAGGCAGGAAGAGAAGAAACAAAAAGGTTTACACCCTTTGCCTTGGCAATCGCGATGAATTCATCATCAGGCATAACGCCTTCCGCTAAAATGACAGCGCTTGTGTCCGCGAGAGTCGCGACGGCAAGCACATTGACATTTGACATAATGGTAATCCAGGCGGAGTCTGCCTTCGCCCGTCCCATTACCCAGCTGAGCAAATCGCCGATATAGCAAGAGGTAATCTCCCGTTCGCCATCTGCGATATGAAGCGCCTGAAGGGTGGAAATGGATAAAAGAGTGTTGACTTTCATTATTTCTTGCTCCTCGATTTGAGAATCGGACATTCTTCAATCGTCGCTCTCCCGCGTACAATATCCTCCGCAAACGCTCTGCAAGTGGGTGCGCCACAGGCGCCGCAGTCGATGCCGGGAAGACCTGCGCGCAACTTCTGAATATCTGCCATCATACGCATCGATTTGATTACGCTGTCAGAAAGACGCGCAATCGGTTCATATTCGGGCATGTCTTCAAAAAGATAGAGGTCAGGAATGTATTCGGTCTCTTCCTTTGAGAGAATGTTTCTCGATACAGGAAGATAACGACGAAGTGTCTGAATTCTCGCTTTCGCAATAAAGGGATTCTGAATGGTAAGCACGCCACCGACACAACCGCCTGTGCAGGCGTTGAGTTCGATGAAATCAATAGGCGGAATGTTGCCGTTTTCGATCTGGTCAAGCACATGAATCACATGGTCAATGCCATCTGCCGCGAGGTAGTCCTCATTGAAGAGTGCCGTTGCTTCGCCGCCTGTTCTTGCCCAGCCGATACCGACCTTTCCCGATTCGGACAGTGATGGTACCGTCTCTTCCTTCTTCATCTTGCCAATCAGGGCAAAATATGCGTCCTGTATGGAGATGACGACATCGACGGCGCTCTGGTAGTCACCGAAGCCGTTTTTCACATAGCTTGCCTTTGCGGGGCAGGGGGAAATAAAACAAATGCCAATGTCCTCATCCGAAAGTTCAGGATGCTCCTCCCGCGCCTTTTTTCTCGCGAGCTTTGCCGCTACCTCCATAGGAGGTAACATGTGAATCAGATGATCGGAGAGAGAGGGAAAACGCAGGCTGATCAGACGCACGACCACAGGGCATGCCGTACTGATAGCAGGTTTTTTCACACCTTCCGTCTTGAGATACTGGCGCGTGTAGGAGGAAACAAGTTCCGCCGCCTTCGCGACCTCGTATACCATATCAAAACCGATTTTCAAAAGACCGTCCAGAACATAGTCAATCTCTTCGAGGTTGTCAAACTGACCATAAAGTGTCGGAGCAGGGAGTGCAATCTTGAAGCGGAAACGCTCCATATCGTGAAGCTTTCCCACGACCGCCTTTTTCGCCTTGTGCGGACACACGCGAATGCATTCGCCACAATCGATACATCTTGCACTGTTGATTACCGCGCGACCATCGCGGATGCGGATCGCCTCGGTGGGACAACGGCGCAGACAGGTTGTACAACCCGTACACTTTTCCTCGTCGAGCAGGACGGAGTGTTCATATGTATGAAGCATATCTCACCTCATGCGTAATTTACCCGCATGGTAACGGTAGTGCCTGCGCCGACTTCTGACTCAATCGTCATAAAGTCTGTATAGCGCTTCATGTTGGGTAAGCCCATACCGGCGCCGAAACCGAGCGAGCGGACATTGTCGGGCGCTGTGGAATAACCCTCCATCATCGCCATTTCTATGTCCTTGATACCGGGACCTTTGTCCTCAAGCTTGATTTCAATATAGCCCTCTTCAATCGTGACAGTGGCATGACCACCGCCCGCATGAATGACCATATTGATTTCGCCCTCGTACATCGCAATAGAGACTCTGCGAATCACCTCGGGGGACATACCGAGTTGCCGTAGATTTTTTTTGATTTGTACCGAAGCCTGACCGGCCGAGGTGAAATCCTCGCCGTCGACTTCAAAGTGGAAAACCAAAGTATCGTTCATTACTCTGTTTTACCGCCAAGACCGTTTGCATACAGTAAACCGCACGCCTCATAAAGACGCTTGTCCGTTGAGAAGAGGGCGATGCCACTCTCACGAGCCAATTCGAGCATCTCCTCCGTGGGTTTTTTAGAACGAACGAAAACGATACAAATCATATCCATCATAACTGCAGTACGAATGACCTGCGGATTGATGAGTCCCGTGAGAAGAACGGCCTGGTCCTTCACATAAGCCAGGACATCGCTCATCAGGTCACAGCCACAAGCCGAATGTACCTCGCGCTCGAGAGAGTCCTCTCCAACGAGAAGTTGAGCAGATAACAATTCCTGCATTCTGCTGATTTTCATGTTTTAATACCCCCAGAAACAGAGTGGAGTGAATTTATGCGTTATATTTTGCTACGATGCCGTCCACATCAGCGACAGTAAGTCTGCCGTAAACTTCATCGTTGACCGTAAGAACGGGTGCAAGACCGCATGCGCCGATGCAACGGCAGGCGGTAAGGGAGAATTTTCTGTCAGGTGTGCATTCATCAGTACCGATGCCGAGGATTTCCTGAAGCTTGTCATAAATCAGAC
>JAFVYW010000072.1 GCA_017508465.1 Clostridia bacterium | reverse complement strand
CATGAATTGAATTGCCCTGTTCCTTTCATGCCGAAGGCAATTCATGCACCAAAGGTGCAATTCATGGCGTAAGCCAATTCATGTCCCGCGGGCAATTCATTGCACCCCAGTTCATCCAAGAGATAACAAAAAGCACTCCGCGTGATGCAGAGTGCTTTTTGAAGTTTCGATAAATCGAAATTATCTCTTCGAGAACTGGGGTGCGCGACGAGCACCTTTGAGACCATACTTCTTTCTTTCCTTCATACGAGGGTCACGAGTAAGAAGACCAGCCTTCTTAAGAAGGGGCTTGTAGGTTTCATCAGCGGTAAGAAGTGCGCGAGCAACACCATGACGGATTGCGCCAGCCTGACCGGAGAAGCCACCGCCACGAACATTCGCAACGATGTCGAACTTACCAACGGTTTCGGTTACAGCGAAGGGCTGATTGATGATAAGCTTGAGAGTGTCAAGACCAAAGTAGTCTTCAACATCTCTGCCGTTAACGGTGATAGCACCAGTACCGGGATACAGACGAACTCTTGCGACAGATTTCTTTCTTCTGCCAGTGCCGTAGAAATAGGGTTTTGCACTTGTATACATATTCACTTATCCTCCCTTCAATTAGTCAAGCACGATGGGCTTCTGAGCCTGGTGCTTGTGAGCAGAACCTGCATATACATGGAGACGGCCGAAGGATTTAGCTCCAAGAGTGTTGTGAGGGAGCATACCCTTAACTGCGAGTTCCATAGCGAGTTCAGGACGAGTAGCCATAAGGTGCTTGTAGGATTCTTCCTTCAGACCACCGATATAGCCAGAGTGATGACGATAGAATTTAGCGTTAAGCTTGTTGCCGGTAAGGATAGCCTTATCAGCATTGATGATGATTACGAATTCGCCACAGTCAACATGAGGGGTGAATTCAGGTCTGTGTTTGCCGCGAAGGATTTCAGCAGCACGAACAGCAGTTCTGCCGAGGGGCTTGCCCGCAGCATCAATGACATACCATTTGCGTTCAATGGTCTCTTGATTTGCCATAAAAGTAGACATTGTGTTTCCTCCAGATAATAGTTTGTGCCTTCAGCACTTTGATTTTTGCAACGGTGATATTATAGCACACCGCCCCTTTCTTGTCAAGGGGTTTTTCAAAACTTTTTTCGATAAAAACAATTTAGAAAACGAAATCTCTTAAAATCTCTCGTTTTCTCGCAAATGCTCGTTTTTTCTCACTTGCGAATTTCAAAAAAATTTTCTGATGATTATGCAACATGGATAAAAAACACCGTGAAATTCTGTCAAAGTGCCGAAAAGAAAAGAGGAAAAAAAGAAAACGCCTTGACATCCTCGCACACGCGTGTTAAAATCAAAATAGCCTGAAGGCTAACCATAAAAAGGAGACCTTGAAATTATGAGAGCTTTTGAAAATGAATTCCTTTCGTATCGCATCGGCGAGCCTGTTTCTGTGGAGAACGATGGCGTTCTTGACCTGCCCGTCTGTGTGACAACTTATTATGATAAATCCTTTGGAACGCCAAAAACATGGTTCCGCTCCACTCCGCTTATCGTGTATACTGTCGGTGTTCAGGCGGGGCGCTATGGTACCGAGACCGACGAGAGCATTGTGAAATCCATGCTTGCGCGTGGTTATATCGTTACCGTCCTCGACTACCTCGATGACGCGCGCGCCGTGATGCCGAAACTTGACTTTTCCCTTCAGAAAATGCGACTTCGCATCCGAGGCGGTGAATTTTTCGACGAATATTTTCCCAAAGGGGAATATCGCAACTCTTTTGTCGTTCCTTCGGGTTATAATGTCAGCCTTTCGCATGTCTATTACGAAATGGATAAATATTGCGTGGATGGCACCATCGAAAAGGTTGTCGAAACCTGGAACAATGACTTCCGTGGCACCAAGGGCGAAAGGTTTGTAAAATGGACAGATGATAGCGGTGTACGCAAGAAGGTTGCCCCTGCCTTCGATGGCTCGCACCCCGAATGGTTTGATGCGGACGGCACGCCAAACGAAAGCGGTGAGTACACCAAGGTGAAGTATACCATCGCTCGTACCATTCTTGATTGTGTACAACCTGATGGCACGCCTCTCGACTTCAAACTCTACATTCATTTTATTTATCCCACCTCACCGAAAGCACCTGTTCCCGTCATGTGCCTCGCCAGCTCCTCGGAGCATCTCGCCTCGGGCGCATCGATGAGAGATCGTCCCCAGGCCATTGGCGCCACTCTCCGTGGCTATGCGAGCGTTATGTTCGACTATGGCTATGTGCCGATGGCAAGAAATGACCATTACGGCTACTTCGATGGTTATCCTATGAAGGGCGCGATTACGGGCGATAACAAAACCTATTCTCTTCATCACTACAATGATAAAATCATTGACGCTGCCGCGATGCGCTATATCCGCTATGCCGCATTGACAACTCCCGAATTTTCTTTCGATACCGATCATATCGGTGTTTATGGCAACTCCAAGGGCGGTTGCTTCCCCCATCTTGGTGAAGAATGTGTCACAGAGATGCACCAAGGAAAAATGTTCAACGGTCACCATGGTGAAAGCCGTCTTGAAGGAACTATGCCTGAAGCTTACGGTTATATCCACGCTGCCGAAGAGCAACCCTGGCAGACCTATCAGGGTAAAACCATTCCTTCGCATATCCAGTTCGTGTATGCGAGCTGTGGCGGTGGCTTCGCATCCATCACCGACGGACACGCGGCAACCTTCGTCTCCTGTAACCTCGGTTGCCCCAGTTGCTATCGTTCCTCCGTTGAATTCGTCAATGCTTGCCGTGCGCACGATGTACCTACCGTATGGTTCGAGGTCGATCAGGGACACACCCTCGCGAGTGCTGACGATGTCCTCCACGGCGTCAACTCATATGCCGCTTTCTTCGATTTTGCAGGCTATGTTCTGAAAGGCGATACGGCAAAGGTGCTCTATATCGAACTGGAAAAGGGAAGTGTCCATATCAAGTTTGATGGCGTTATCCCTGCCGAGGAAGCAGAGAAGATTACCCTTAAGGGTAAATCGGGTGTCATTCCTACCGAAAAGACATCTCTTTACGGCAATACCGAGTGGATATTAGAACCCCTTTGTGACCTTGTCGCGGGTGAGTATACCGTGACCGTTCCCGAGACCGTACGGGATGCCCATGGAAACACCGTCGCCTTGACCAGGCAGACACTTATCACAGAATGTGATATTCCTTATATTGCTCCGAAACCCGTCACAGAGGTGATTCGTCGCGAACTTCCTCTCGAGTCCTTCGTCAGCGGACCGAATGTCCGTATGATTGAGACAGTTGCTCCTGGCGGAGAGCCCGCTCTTGCAATCACAGAGCCTTATGTTATTACCGACTATATGCCTGTCGAGCGCTATTACAGCGGCTATGCTCTCATGAGCAACACCACCATGATAAAGGAAGGCAAGCTCACAAAAGAAGACCTTGGCAGACGCTTCCGTATTTCCTTTAAGGTGTGGGATTATACTACGCGCAATCTGACCGTTGCCCTGAACGGATGCACCAATCAGGAAGAGCGTTTCAATGACTATCAACGCGTCCTCCGAAATGTAAAGACGAAGGCAAACGCTTGGACAACGGCTGCCATTGAGTACACCGTTTATGAGCCGGAGTACGGCGAAAAGGGTGAGATTGAAAAGGCGCTGACCATCAGTGCTATCCTCCTTGGTAACGCGCATAAGCCCATTTACTTCAAGGACTTTGTTGTGGAAGAATTTGTATAAAACACAAAAAATGTAAACAACAATATACAAAAAGAGTGCAAATCGTAGAATTTGCACTCTTTTTTTGGAAAGAAAAATTTAAATTTGTCTTTGCACGCTTTTGTATTCGTCATAAAATTTGTAATACGGACAGCCTCTTGTGTTGCCCCCGAGAAACTCTACCATCTCGTCCTCATCGAGATGGATGGCACAGCTGTATGTGTCGGTGTATTCATCATATTCATAGTATTCACAGCTCTCGCAGTTTGTCGGGTGCTTTACCCCATATTTAGAAAAATCCATAAGGCGCTCCTTTCGGAAATTCTTTCCTATATTTTAGCACAAATACCCCGAAAATGCAATAGATTTTTTTATTTTATAAATTATTGATAAATGTCAAGAGCAAATGTTAAAAAAGTTGCAAAAAAATTTTCTAATGGTATAAATTGAT
>JAFVYW010000071.1 GCA_017508465.1 Clostridia bacterium | reverse complement strand
CATGTGTGTGAGCGTTTCCGCGAGCAAAATATAATCATCAACGCAAGAGGACAGACCTGCACCACCACTCTCATATTCTGTGCCAAGACGATAAGGAAGGGCATCCGCAGGTATAATTTCAGCACAACGCGTCGTCGGATTATACTTATACTGTGTATTGGTACGAGCGATGCGTTCGGGAGTGGCTTTAAAGGAGGTGTCGGTCATTCCAATCGGGTCGAGGAGGGCTTCTTTCATATAATCGCCAAAGGACATTCCGCTCACCACCTCAATTACTGCACCGATGACATCGTGCGAGAGCGAATAGTTATAATCTGTACCAGGATCAAAAAGCAGAGGCGTTTTCGCCATCGCACAAACGGTCTCGACCGTAGGGCATCTGCCATTTGTCTTTTCCTTGACGGCAAGAATTTCAGGGCTTGCAAGATCATAGTTCATACCCGATGTCATGCTCATGAGCTGACGAATGGTCATCACGGTCTTTGCAGGGCGGACATCCCACTCGCCATTTTCTTTCTGGAAACGGACGGTAAGGTCGCGGAATGCAGGAAGGTAGGCATAAACAGGATCATAGAGGTGTACTTCGCCCTTTTCAAGAAGGGTGAGGAGCGTACACATGGTAGCAATTTTCGTACAGGAATAGAGATTGTAAAGTCCTTTGGGATTGAGGGGAGTTCTGAGTTCTACATTATCAAATCCACTCTGATAACGAAATACTTCCTTTCCCTTGACATAAATCAAGGTATCGGAGCCCGGAATGCCGAGCATGGGAAGATAGGAGTCAAGAAAATCTCTTAATGGTTGAAAAATCATATGGCAGCCTCTTTTATGTTAGTAATTATCACATATTTAAACGCTTTTCCCCTATTCTCAATTCGACGCCACTTCATTAAATTCCGAAGAAAAAGCAAGCGATGAAATCAAAATTTCAAGGAAAAAGAAGGATCGCCTGTACACGCTCAGCGTGCGAGGCAGGAATAAATCAGATTACGAAGTCTGGGCTCTACAAGGCTATGGAAGGCTCCCATATGCTCTGCGTGGAACACGGAAATATCGTTTTCAGGATCCGAAATAAAGTAGCAAAGTTTCGCACCATCCCAGCCGAATTCGCCAGTGGGAGAAAGACTCGCTCCCTGTCCCGGATCTATCATTGTACGCACGCCAAGTCCATAGCCGTAGCCGAGAAATTGCGTACCCATACGCTGAAACGATTCGAGCGCTTTGCCTTCAAGGACGTTCGTACGAAGAAGGTTGACGGTGGCAGGCGCGAGAATACGGTTACCATTCGGAGCAAGTCCCATATGCGTCAAGGTCTGGGCGAGCTTTACATAGTCGTCAACGCTTGAGGAAAGACCACCTCCACCACTTTCGTATTCGGTGCCAAAACCGCAGGGACGAATTTGCTTAGATATTTCCTCAGGACGTTTTGTCATTTTATTGAATTGGTAGGGCGTTATCATACGCGCAACACGCTCCTCACTGAGATAGAAGGTGGTGTCAGTCATACCGATTGGATCAAAGAGGGCCTCTTTCATATATTCGCTAAAGCGCTTCCCTGATGCAACCTCAATCACTGCGCCAAGAACGTCGTGGGCAAGCGAGTACTTATAGTCTGTGCCAGGATCAAAAAGCAAGGGTCTCTTCGCAATCGCTGATGCGATCTCAACAGTAGGTGCTCTGCCTCCTGTTTTTTCGACAGCTTCCTGAATTTCAGGAGAGGACATATTGTAATCCATACCTGCTGTCATACTCATTAAATGGCGAATAGTCATCACCGTCTCGGCGGGACGAATATCCCAATCGCCGTTTTCCTTTTGAAAGCGAACGGTAATATCCCGATAAGCAGGGAGATAGGCGTACACAGGATCATAGAGATGTACTTCTCCCTTTTCAAGCAGTGTGAGCAGGGTGCAAACTGTAGATATTTTCGTGCAGGAATACAGATTGTAGACGCCGTGAGGATTCACTGGCGTTTTCTTCTCAATATTATCATAACCACTCTGGTAACGGAACACCTCTCTGCCACCCTGATAAATTGATGTATCAGAACCCGGAATACCGAGCATAGGAAGATAGGAGTCGAGAAAATCTCTTAATGGTTGAAATTTCATAATTAAACCTTCTTTCGATCAACTTTGTTTTAGTTCGATTACTGTTACGCCTGCATCTCCTTCGCCATATTCACCATGGCGGAAGGATTTGATGCGTTTATCACTCTTAAAATACTTCCAGAGGGCGGCACGGAGCGCGCCTGTACCCTTACCATGAATGATGCGCACCGTC
Source organism: Clostridia bacterium (assembly GCA_017508465.1). Classification (GTDB taxonomy): domain Bacteria; phylum Bacillota; class Clostridia; order Oscillospirales; family CAG-272; genus UBA1740. Next base: position 8,886 of record JAFVYW010000071.1, on the reverse strand, counting down.
GACATACAGGCGAGAATAGCGTCATCAAGATACTTATCAATGACGAACCATGCATCATCGCCAATCATACCGCGCACATCAATCTCCGGACGGAAGGAGGACATAACCGTTTTTTTGACTTTGCCCTCGCTGACGGGTGCTTTGAGTTGCTTTTTTATATGCGCTCCGCCTTCAAGCAAGCGAAGCTTATCTTCGGTAACCTTTGTGCGCAATATTCCTGCGGTGACAGATATCAATCCCTTTTTATCAGCAAGGGCGGTAACAACACCTTCCTGCGCCACCGTGGTAACATAGACACGGTCGCCGACCTTCAGGGGACGAGGTAACTTATATTCATCCTCGAGGGAAATCCCGGACATTTCCATGCCATCATAGAGCGCATCGGTTTCCCGAAGACGAGATCGGACTTCCTCTCTCGCACTATGAAGCATAGCATTTCGCTTTTCTCTGTCCTCTTCCTTTTTGAGTTCTTCCAACTGGCGGAAGATGAACTCACTTGAGGCTCTCGCGCTTTCAATAATCTGTCTTGCACGAAGAAGGTTTTTCTCGATTTCCTCCTGACTTTTCTTAAGTCTCTCGGCGAGTTCTCGTTCTGCATTTGCTTTGAATATTTCATATTCACGGCGAAGAAGCTCTTGTTTTTCACGCTCGCGTTCCATCGCGATACGATTGGTATCAAGACGCTCAATTATATCCTCAAAGCGCTTGTCCTCCTGTTCAATCAAAGCGGTCGCGCGCTCGATGATTTCTGGAGAAATGCCAAGTTTTTCGGAGATAGCGAATGCATTCGATTTACCAGGTGTACCAACGACAAGCTTATAGGTCGGGCGAAGCGTTTCTACATCGAACTCGCAGGATGCGTTCTGCACACGCATTGTGTTAAGAGCATAGGCTTTAAGCTCAGAATAATGCGTTGTGGAAGCAGAAAGTGCGCCAGCGCTCTGTACTTTTTCAAGAATAGCGATGGCAAGAGCGGCGCCCTCAATAGGATCGGTACCTGAACCAAGTTCATCAAAAAGCACCATAGATCTCTCACCGACCTCAGATAAAATACCGATGATATTCACCATATGAGATGAGAAGGTCGAAAGAGAGGCCTCGATGCTCTGCTCGTCTCCGATATCGACAAGCACACTGTCAAATACACCAATGCGCGAACTTTCGAGAGCGGGAATCTGCAGACCGCTCTGCGCCATAACGGTAAGCAAACCTATCGTTTTCAGGGTAACCGTTTTACCGCCCGTATTTGGTCCTGTGACAATAAGCGTATCGTAATCCTCACCGATAGCGACATCAATAGGGACAACCGTTTCTTTATCAAGGAGGGGGTGTCTTGCGCGACGAAGGTCGACCATGCGGGCATTCACGATTTCGGGCATTTGCGCCTTCATTTCAAAGGAGAGCGAAGCACAACCGTAATAAAAGGCAAGCTCTGTGATATTATGGTAGTTGCGCGAAACTGCGGTGGATGCGTCACCGACTTCGGCGGACAACGCGCACAAGATACGTTCTATCTCATGTTGCTCTGCGGAGGCAAGGCGCTTGAGTTCATTGTTGGCATCCACAACCGCCATCGGCTCGACAAAAAGTGTAGCGCCAGACGAGGATGTGTCATGAACAAGACCTTTGATTTCATTTCGGTATTCCGCTTTCACGGGAACAACATAGCGTCCGTTACGCATGGTAACAAGGTTTTCCTGAAGATATTTGTTACGGTTACCACCTACATAGCTTTGCAGGGTTTCTTTTACTTTATTGTTAGTAATACGAATCTGTCGACGGATAGAAGCAAGTTCGGGGCTGGCTTCATCGGCAATCATGTCCTCGCTGATGATAGCTCTGGTAATCGCATCCTCCAGCATGCGATTGGGAAGCATGCGATCGAAAATCTCATCCAGAGAGGTCTCGAAGAGCTTATCGGTATGTGCATAATCCGCAATCATACGGGCGCTATGAAAAAGAGATGCTATCGCAAGAAGCTCCTTTGGCGAAAGTGTCGCCCCTTTATAGGCGCGCTCGGCGGATGCCGTCGTCGACTCATCTGCGGAAAATGACGGATAACCTTTTTGATTGATCAGGCGACGCGCATCTTCTGTTTTTCTCTGCCTTGCGAGTATGACATCGTAGTCATCGCTTGGGAGAAGAGCGCGCGCTTTGGCTTTGGCTCCATCCGTAGAACAATGCTCGGCGAGCATCCCGACAATTTTCGGGAACTCGAGAGTCGAGAGCATTTTTGTATGAAAAGACATCAGTGTTTAACCTCTTTATAAAAGTCTAATGTTTTGAATGAACGCTCAATATGATGCAAAAGATAGTCTTCGCAAGAGCGCGTAAATAGTGTCATATCCTCCGGAGGGATACGGAAGGAAAAGAGTCGCTCGAGTGGCGCATGGACGCAGTACATCATCGCAACGCGCGCGCTCGCGGAAAGTAAGGAAACTATACGGCTTTCACCAAGGTCGGACACCTGAGGTGTCTCGCTCGGTCTGTGACTATTGCATTCATAGCAAAGCAAGGAGCCATCCATAATATCGAGAAAGAAATCGCCATCTTTCGCGCCGCAAGCCGAGCAACCCATCACATCGGGCATAAAACCGATGATTGACGAGGCGCGGATTTCAAATGCCGCTTTGACGAGGTCAATATCGTATTTCCCGCTGGCTATGGCATAAAGAGAATTCAGGGACAGGCGAAGAAGTGTTTCTTCCTCTGTTTCTACGGTGATATAAGACAGCACCTCGCAAAGATACTGTGCAAGAGCAAGCCGTTCAAGGTCAGAACGCAGATCAAAAAAGGATTCGATAAGTTCAGACTCCTTAATCCAGTAAAGGTCGCCCTTCTGGTAGAGAACATAATTTCCATAGCAGAACTGTATTGTGGAGGACATTTGTCGCGAGCGGAGGGAGCGCGCACCTTTGGCGATGGCAGTAATCAACCCCTTTTCCTTCGTAAAAAGGGTAACAAGCCTGTCCGATTCCTTCATATCAACGGTGCGGATAATCAGTCCCTGTACCTTTGTCAACATCGTTTAATTCTCTTCTCTGTAACCAAAATTCGCAAGATTGAATGTACTGTCACGCCAGTTTTCCTTGACACGGACATAGAGGTCGAGATATACTCGTGTCCCGAGCATTTTTTCAATATCCTCTCTGGCATGCGTACCGATAACCTTAACAGTAGCACCATGTTTACCAATGATAATGCCCTTATGAGATTCTTTCTCGCAATAAATTTCAGCGCGGATAGATATGCTGTCTCGTTTTTCTTTGAACTCCTCAATGACAACTGCCGTGCCGTGAGGAATCTCTTCGTCGAGCGTACGAAGGAGTTTTTCGCGTATAATCTCTGCAACAATCTGGCGTTCTGGTTGATCGGTAATCGCATCTTCCGGGAAGAGCCATTCGCCCTCTGAAAGGAATTTTTCACACTCAAGAAGAACGGTATCAACATACTTTCCATTCTTCGCGCTGATGGGAACAACCGCAGAAAAGTCATAGGCTTCGGCATACGCGGCAATTGTCTTTACGATATTCTCACGCTTCACTGCATCAATCTTGTTGATGACAAGAATACAAGGAATGCCCATCGCTCTGATATTATCCAGAATGCCGCTCTCGATGTCGCCCACTGCTTCGCGTGCTTCCACAACGAGAATAGCACCGTCTACGCCACCGAGGGTGGAACGCGCGGTTTCGACCATAAAATCACCAAGTTTTGTGCGCGGTTTATGTACACCGGGGGTGTCAACAAAAACAAACTGGTTTTCATCAACGGTGTGTATTCCCATAATACGATTTCTTGTCGTCTGGGGCTTTTTTGATGTGATGGCAATTTTTTCGCCCAAAATTGCGTTAAGCAGCGTAGATTTCCCGACATTCGGTCTGCCTACGATAGCAATATATCCTGTTTTTTTCATTCGTCATCCTCTTCTTCAAATGAAATCTTATCTTCAATGTATTCCATAATCACGCGCTGACGCTCACATTGAAGGGCGTCATCCTCTTCACTTTTCTCATGATCATAACCGAGGAGATGTAATGTCGAGTGTACCGTAAGAAATACCACCTCGCGCAGCTTCGGCGTACCGATTTCGTCCGCCTGCTCGTATGCGCGCTCGAGAGACAATACAATGTCACCAAGCTCGGCATAAGGGATGCATTCTGCCTCCGGAAAATCACCGTCAGCGTACATCGGGAAAGAGAGTACATCGGTCGGTCGGTCAACCGAACGGTAGGTACGATTAAGCTTGTGTATATATGCGTTATCGGTAAAGGTCACCGATACGCGGGCATCATAGGGAAAATCCTCAAGCATCAGCGTCGAAAGAATGGCAAGACGGACAAGGCTTTTATGAACGAGAGCGATTTTTGTCTCTTCGGTGCGCGAAAAATCAATATATAGCTTTGTTTCCTTCATACTGGTTACTTCCTCTCCGCTTTGTACTGCTTATGTGTAGGATTTTCTCTTTCAAATTTTTCGTATGCGCCGATGATACGGCGAACAAGGGGATGTCTTACCACATCGCGGTCAGTAAACTCGTGAATGGCGATATCTTCAATTCCCGCGAGAACACGGGAGGCGATAGCCAGTCCGCTCTTTTGTCCGCGTGGCAGGTCGGTCTGGGAAAGGTCACCTGTCACAACAGCGCGCGAATTGTAGCCAAGACGCGTCAGAAACATTTTCATCTGCTCGGGCGTGGTGTTCTGCGCTTCATCCAGAATAATAAAGGAGGAATCAAGGGTGCGTCCTCGCATATAAGCCAGAGGGGCAATCTCAATCGTCCCACGCTCAAGGTGTCTCTGATAGTTCTCCGCCCCGAGCATCTCAAAAAGAGCATCGTAAAGAGGACGAAGATAAGGATCAATTTTGCTCTGCAAATCGCCAGGAAGAAATCCGAGGCGCTCGCCAGCCTCTACGGCGGGGCGCGTTAAGATAATGCGGTCCACATTCTTCTGGCGAAGAGCCTCGACAGCCATCGCAACAGCAAGAAATGTTTTACCTGTACCCGCAGGACCAAGCCCGAGGACTACGGTGTTGTCGCGAATAAGCTGAATATAACGGCGCTGTCCCACCGTTTTGGCTTTGATGGGCTTGCCGCGGCTGGTCAGGCAGATGACATCCTTGGAATAAATGGCACCACCCTCATCAAGTCCGTCACGAACAAGAGAAATCACATAATCCACAGTGGTCTCCGACAGAACTTCTCCCTCGCCTGTCATGCGATACAGATATTCGAGCGTGCGACGCGCACAGTCCACCGCGCCTTCCTCACCGCTGACAACGATGCAATCACCGCAAGATGTGTCATCGTTACGATTATGGATATGCACGCCAAACGCCTTTTCCACAGCGCGTGCATTTACATCAAATGCCCCGAAGAGTACCGAGGTCTCCTCACTCGATTTTGTCATTACAATTTGTTCTGCCATTTTTTCACCTTCCTCCGCCATGCCGTACTACTATGAAACAGGCAACGGCACCTCCGTGCCTATCTCAATCAGCATACATATTTCAGATACCATGCGATAGCCATCCTCACAAAATTCTCCATGCGTCCTGACGAATATAATTTCACCAGAGGAAAGATAGGAGAGCATCGCGCTCTCATGCGCCTCCTTGGCGAGGGCAATCAACTCCTCATCCTCCCGTATCACCTCATTTTTTACTTCAAGACAAGCATAAGTATCCATGAGTGTGATGGGAAGTGGTTTGTCTTTTGAGAGCATTATCCTTCTTTTGTCTTCTATTATAACATAGTCTTGTGGCAAATTTCTATACTTTTCAAAAATATTTATTGAAAAATTTAAAAATTTTATGGATTTTTTCACTTTAACATACTCATGTCTGACAATTTCGGTATCCGTACGCGGTATGAAAACAGAAAAAGTACCATATACCCTTCCATAAACTTCTCCTTTTGCATAGGTTGGCTTTCCCTCCTGATCGAAAGCGGAGATAAGCAATTCACCCTTTTTCACGCTTTGTCCGACCTCCACGGCTGGTGAACCATCCTTGAAAGTTATCTCTTCAATCACAGCATCATAGGCACTTACGATATTTGCATACCCATCCTTTTGGATTGCATCGGGAACCTTCTCCTTTTCTCTTACGCTGACATAGGCTACCAATCCGCGACGATAAATATTTAGCCAGGCAACATTTTCGGATGTAGCAAGCATTCTGCCTTCTATCTCCGGGAAAGCGATATTTTTCCAACGAGCACCGACATACAAGCCCGCATCGGAAAGCTCCTCAACAATCTCCTCACTTGTTAAACTGGCATTTCCCTCTATTCTTACATCGAACACAAAGAGAGAAAGAAAAAAATACATCAGGAAAAAGGCGAGAACGCCTATGGGAATGGCAGGGTGCTTGCCAAGGAAAGGAATGCAAGAAAACAAACCACCCTCACCTTGCTCGATAAATACAAAATTGTCGCCGAGCAACCTCTTTGCCCTTCTGAAAGAAAAAATAGATATTTCAAAAATACCGCCAGGCAAAACGCGCGCAATAATATTCCCTTTTCTGAAGAGCTCGAGGACACGGTGACTTTTTGCTTCATCAAGCTGTATCCGTTTGTAACCGAACAGAAATAACCATTTATTTTGCATAAAGCAAGGAAACCTCCGTCACGCGACCTTGTATTTCGACACCGCCACCTTCAAAAAGATAAATCAAGAGCATCTGTCCAACGATACGAAGCGCTCCGGCGCGTGTGCAAAGTAAAATGAGCGTGCTTTCATAATGGTCGATTCTGATACATTCAGAAACAAAAAAACGCATTTTCTTTGCTGTGCCGTTCCATTCCATATGTATGGGAAAATCCTTTTGTTTACGCATATTTTCCCCCTTCATTCATAGTGTTTAATAAAATCTATGTAAGGAAACCAAAAAAATGACGACAATTATCTGGCAAAAGAAAAAGAGGGCTATACACCTTATACATTTTCTCTTTACCGTATCGCTTTTTCTTATCGCTCTGCTTCTTTTTCTATATTCCTCCGAAATTAAGAAAACAATTCAATCCACACTCATCATCGCGTACAAAAGCCTGATACCAACCCTCTTCCCCTTTATGATACTCTCTGGGGTGAGCATGCATGTGCTATGTCAAAGTGATGAGAAAAAACAGTGCGAACCCAGAAACACAAAGAGATTATCTCACTATCTTCTACTTGCTTCAGCCATGGTATTCGGCTTTCCGATCGGGGCTAAAGTTGTGAGCGATTTATACAATGAGAACAAAATCACCATGGAAGAGACAAATCGGTATTTACCTCTGCTCAACCAGACAAGTCTCCCCTTCGTCACACTTGTGGTAGGTCATGATTTTCTTTCCTCTTCTACACTTGGCTTAATGCTTTACACATGTATGCTCCTTTCAGCATTTATTGTTTTTTTGTACACAAGAGAAAAAAGAAATGATACAATCCTGCCGAAAAAGCCGTCGGTTACGCGTGATTTTTCACTTGTCTCATGTATCAGGAATGCGACACAGAACATGCTTTACATTGTCGGATTTCTCGTAGCTTTTTCTATTCCCACCGCGCTGGCAAAGGCATGTTTCGGCGGTGTTTTTTCCGTTCTGATTTCCATGGTGCTTGAGCTATCAAGTGGTTGCTGCGCTATTGTAGAATACTTCTCTTCTGCTTCTCTTTTCCGCATTCCGCTATTATGCTTTTGCATTTCCTTCGGTGGTTTCTGCGTTGGCGCGCAAAGCAAAATGTGTATCGGCGAGGCACCATTTTCCATGCGCGAATATTATATAAGGAAGTTTTTTCAGGGAATTATCGCCTTTTGTCTTGGATTTTTCATTCAATTTTTACCAATTCCAAAATAAAAGAACCCCACGCCAAAACGAGCGTGGGGTTCTGATATTATTAACCGTAAGGAATAATGGGAAGTTCAATAGGGCCATCGGTGCCAGGCACAATAGAGGCACTGCCGTCATTTCCCTTATCTCCGTCTTTATCCTTATCATCGCAAGAACACATCAAAACGAGAGAAAGGGAAAGGACAATCATAGCGAGAAACAACAAAATTTTTTTCATCCCTTAAGCCCTCTTATGCGTTAGCAAGTCTTTCTTCAAGAGCAGCAAGCTCATCGTAAAGTTCAGCAGGAACTCTTGCGCCTACCTGTGCATAGAACTCATGAATACCCTTGCAGTCTTCGAGCCAGAGTTCTTTGTCAACATCAAGAAGAGAGACAAGAGTTTCTCTGTCAATATTAAGACCTTCAAGGTTGATATCTTCGGGGTTAGGAACATATCCGATGGGAGTTTCTTGAGCGGAAACTTTATCTTCACAACGAGCAAGGATCCAAAGAAGAACACGCATGTTATCACCGAAGCCAGGCCAGATAAAGTGACCTTCGTCATCGGTTCTGAACCAGTTAACATGGAAAATTTTAGGAGCCTTGGGTGTCTTTTTGCCCATTTCAAGCCAGTGTGCCCAATAGTCACCCATATCGTAACCGACGAAGGGACGCATAGCCATAGGATCGCGACGAACTACGCCGACAGCACCTGCAGCAGCTGCAGTGGTCTCGGAAGCCATGATAGAACCAACGAATGCTCCGTGCTGCCAGCCGAATGACTGATATACGAGGGGAGCAGTCTTTGCACGGCGTCCGCCGAATACGATTGCGGAAATCGGAACGCCTGCAGGATCGTTGAACTTATCGGAAAGGCAAGGACAGTTAGCTGCCATTGCGGTAAATCTGGAGTTGGGATGAGCGCCTGAGGTATTAACCTTATCAGCCTTGTCATACTTTGTGTAATCCCACTTCTCGCCCTTCCAGTTAAGAGCGTTCTTGGGAGGATTGTTATCAAGACCTTCCCACCAAATGGTATTGTCATCAAGGTTGTGACATACGTTAGTGAATAT
>JAFVYW010000070.1 GCA_017508465.1 Clostridia bacterium | reverse complement strand
TGCCAAGAAGGCAAAGAATTTTGCTCTCGCGGATGAAATCCGCGCCGAGCTTCTTTCCCGCGGTGTTACCTTGCTTGATACCAGGGAGGGCACCACATACACAGTGGAATAATACAGGACATTTGAATATGCCCGAAAACTGAAATAAAGTTATTTTTGCCGTAAAACTGGCAAAAGAAAGGAGATACGAAGTGTTTGACCTGACACACGCAAACGCCTTGTTTGTTGAAGGAAAATACCAGGACGCAGCAAGAGCTTATCTTGAAGGCGCGCGCGACGGCGATGCAGATGCTTCGTACAATTACGCTTATTGCTTGCGTTACGGCTGGGGCGTCGCGAGAGACCTTGAAAGGGCAAAAAGCTTCTTTGCCTATGCAAGAGAAGCGGATAATGGAGAAGCGCTTTATAATCTTGCCGTTATGCACATTCATGGTGAGGGTGTGAAAAAGAACTATAAAAAGGCGTATGAATACATGCGGGCTTCCGCAGAAAAAGATTGTATAGAAGCACAGCTCTATCTTGGCATGCTCTATACCACAGGTGCGATTTTCGATCCCGATATCGTTGGCATCACGAAAATACCGACACGAGCCCCTGAATACCGAGCCCCCGATGATATGCTTCTTGCAGGCGATATCCCCGACCTTGAAAGAGACGAGGATCTTCGTTTTGGCGTTGTCCGCGCAGATATGCGTGAAGCATTCCTTTGGTTCCGCGCCGCCGCATATCAGCAAAATGACAAAGCAGATCCCGACCTTGTAGCCAAGGCGCAGTTCCTTTATGCCAAGTGCTTCCTTGATGGGATGGGTACCGATCCGAGTGTTGAAAAGGCGCATCGCATTATGCTTCTTGCTGGCAAAAACGGCTCTGAGGACGCGCTCCGCTACCTGCTTGAAAACGGCGTCACACCGCAAAATCTGATTGGCTCGCCTCGCACACCGGAAGAGACTATGTGATGGATAATTTTATAAAGAAAAAGCAACAAAATGCAAACAATGGTTGGCATTTTGTTGCTTTTTTATTAAGAATGAGAAAATTGACTTTCGTAAAGTTCTTTATAAAAACCGCCAAGAGCGAGCAGTTCCTTGTGCGTTCCTTGCTCGATGATGTTTCCGTTTTTCATCACAAGGATAATATCGGCCTCACGGATGGTGGAAAGCCTGTGTGCAACAATGAAGCTTGTACGACCTACCATCAGCTTGCCAAAGGCGCGTTGAATGCGCTGTTCGGTGCGCGTGTCGATGGACGAAGTCGCTTCATCGAGAATCAACATCGGCGGGGGAGAGAGCATAATTCTTGTGATGCAAAGCAGCTGTCTTTCACCTTGCGAAAGCCCTCCGGTGTTTTCACCGATAATAGTGTCATATCCCTGCGGTAGTCTCTTGATGAAACTATGCGCATGCGTCGCTTTTGCTGCCGCCACAATTTCCTCCATTGTGGCATCTGGTCTTGCGAAGGCGATGTTTTCTTTTACTGTACCTTCCTTCAGCCAGGTATCCTGAAGCACCATGCCATAGTTTTCACGCAACGACGAACGCGTGATTTGTCGGATGTCTGTGCCATCCACGGTGATGCATCCGCCTCTGACATCATAAAAACGCATGAGTAGGTTGATAAGTGTGGTTTTTCCACATCCTGTCGGACCGACAATTGCCACGCGTTCACCATCTCTCACCTGAAGCGAAACCCCTTCGATCAGAGGCTTCTCCTCTGTGTAGGAGAAGGATACATTTTCAAATGCAACCTCGCCTCGCGCTTCTGTCAATGAAATGGCATCTTCGGCATCGGGAATCTCTGTCGGCTCATCCATAAGCTCAAATACTTTAGCACCGGAGGCAAGCGCACCAGAAAACTCTGTCATGACGCCGGAGATTTCATTGAATGGCTTGGTGTATTGGTTGACATAGGAAAGCATTGCGACCAGCGTGCCGACCGTCAATGCCCCTCCACCGAAACCGAACAAGCCCTCGGGCAGAACAAAGATTGCACCAAAGAGAGCCACCACGGCATAAATCATGCTGTTGATAAAGCGCGTTGTCGGATTGACAAGGGAAGAGAAGAATATCGCGCGAAGGGAGCAGTCCTCAAGCTTTTTGTTGATTTCGTCGAAACGCGTGAGGGCTTCCTCGCCATAATCAAACGCCCTGACCGTTTTTGCTTCGGTGAGCATTTCGTTGATATGTCCCGTTTGTCTGGCGCGCATTTCGCTTTGCGCCTTGAACATCCTGTGTGTGCGTGTTGCGATAAAGCGGGCAATCAGAAGGGAGAGAGGCGTGAGAACGACTACGGCGATTGTGATTTTCCAGTCGGTGAGAAACATGAATATCAACGCACCAATCAAGGTGAGAACACCAGTAAACAGCTGGGTAAATCCAATCAGCAGACCATCGGCAAATGTGTCAACATCCGAGATGATTCTGGATACGGTCTCGCCGTGCGCGTGGGTGTCGGTATAGGAAAGAGGCAGTTTCTGTATGTGTAAAAACGCCTCGTTGCGGATGTCCCTGACAATCTTATAGGTCACGCGGTTATTGATGACGCCCATCACCCAGGTGGCGAGCGCGCTGCCGCCAATGCATATAAGCACCTCGATGATAATTTTCCCGATTATAGTGAAATCAACATTTCCCTGATCGACAATACAGTCGATGGCGTGACCGATGCGCAGTGGAATCCACAGTGAGAGAAGTGTGGTAATCAGCGCACATAAAACGGATAGAAGAATAAGTGCCATATGTCGCTTGACATAATGGAATACCTTCGCCAGTGTTTTCTTATCGATACTGCTTTTTTTCATTATCTCTCACCTCCTTCTTCAAATTGCGAGGAGTAAATCTCGCGATAAATGTCCGAGGAGGTAAGAAGTTCTTCGTGCGTTCCCATACCGACGACTTCACCATCATCCAACACAAGAATAAGGTCTGCATGCATGATGGAAGAGGTTCGTTGAGAAACAATAAAGACCGTCATATTCTTCAGGGTTTTCAGCGCTTCGCGAAGCGCTTTGTCTGTCGCAAGGTCGAGCGCCGACGCCGCATCGTCCAATATTAAAATTTCAGGATTGCCAACAAGTGCGCGCGCAATGGTCAGGCGCTGTCTCTGTCCTCCGGAGAAGTTCTTGCCGCCTTGCTCGACGCGCGCAGTCAAGCCGCCCTTATCTCTGACTACACCGTCTGCCTGTGCGATACGGAGTGCCTCAAAGAGCTCCTCATCGGTCGCGTTTTCATCGCGCAAGGTCAGGTTTTCGCGTATCGTACCGGAGAAGAGAACCGCTTTCTGTGGCACAATGGAAATCTTTTGGCGAAGATGCGTGATGGGATATTCGCCTATCGGCGTGCCGTCAATGGATACGATGCCCTCGGACGCATTATAAAAACCACAAATGAGATTGACAAGCGAGCTTTTGCCACTGCCCGTACCACCGATGATTCCAATCACCGTACCGCGCTTCGCCTCAAAAGAAATGTGTGACAGGGAGCTCTCGCTCGCCGACGCGTAGGTCAGGGAAACATCCGCAAAAGCAACTGCGTTTTCCGAGCATACAGCAGGTTTGTCACCTCCGGTGACACTTTCTTCAGGGACGATGGAGAAAATCGCATCCATGCGGTTGGCGCAAGCCACCGACTTCGTGATGGTAATGATAAGATTTGCCAGCTTGACAAGCTCCACTAAAATCTGTCCCATCAGATTATAAAGCGCAACGACTTCACCCTGTGAAAGCGCGCCACCATCGACCTTGATAGCGCCGCACCAGATGAGAAGAAGTATCGCGAAGTTAATGATGACATAAGTAAGAGGATTCTGCAACGCGGTGATACGACCGACAAAGGTCTGACTTTTTGTTAGCTCTCCGTTGGCGCGTACAAACTGCTCGCCTTCTTCCTCTTCCTTGCAGAACGCACGGATGACGCGAGCGCCCGACAGGTTTTCCTTCGTGCGGAGAAGAACCCCGTCGAGTTTCCTCTGCACCTTTTTAAAAAGCGGAATACAAATGAGCATGATGCCAAAAACAATGATGGATAAAACCACAATGGCACCGGCAAAAATCAAAGCCAGAGGCGCGTCAATCGTAAAAGCCACCACCATAGCGCCGAATACCACGAAGGGGGAACGGAGCAACAGACGAAGCGCGAGGTTCACACCCTGCTGCACCTGGTTTGCGTCCGATGTCATCCGTGCGATCATCGTCGATGTACCGAGCGTGTCAATCTGCGCATAGGAGAGCCTTCCCAGATGCGCGAACAGATCGTGCCGAAGCACCGTTACTGCTCCTACCGATGCTTTCGCTGCGAAATACTGCGCCGTTACCGAAAAGGCAAGCCCTACCGCGCCAAAGCCAAGGAGGAGCAAACCCATTTTCACAATATAAGGCACATCGGCATTTTTCACGCCGATATCAATCATGTTCGCCACCACCAGGGGAACGAGCAGTTCCAGCGTCGCCTCAAATAATTTGAACAGAGGCCCAAGGATGGATTCCTTCAGGTACCTCCGCATAATAGATAAAAGCCGTTTCATACATTCTCCATAAAATAATATTCAATCATAAGTATAACACACACGCAGGCAGAATGCAAGTTTTTCCGACAAATTTCTATCATTACATTAAAAATCCAAAGTATCTTCTATCACATACGCAAGATCGACAGGCGTTACCAGATGCTCCGCTAAAAACGATATAAAAGCCAAAGCCCGCTCCTCGTCGCAAAAGAGTGCTCCACTCTCTTCTGAAAAGACCTCTCCTTCCATGCATAAGCGAACCCTTATTCCATAGCGCGTTCCGATATCTGCGCTGTGTTCTGCGAGATAATAGGTGTATTCTGCTTCCTCTGCTGTGATGCATTGTTTTATTTGTCTGTATGAAGAATTCGGTGTCATAAAATTGTCCTCCCCAAAAAGCAATATGCAAATTATATCATATTTTGCTTTCGTATCTTTGTTAAGAAAATGCGCAGAATAGGCATATGAAAGAGAATTCTTTTTATATTTATTGCAAATATTGTCTTTATAGCCATTGATATTTGCATCAAAGAAAAAATAAATCAAATAATCAAATCAAAAATGCGATATAAAATGCAAGGAAAATGGGGAATATTGACGAATATTGCAATCTGCTATATAAAAATGCGTAATTGCAAGGAAATAACAATATCTGCAATATAAGGAAAAGAATGGAAAATTGACTTGACAAGGCACGCTAAATATGATATAATTCAAATACGAACAAATGTTCGCAGTACGAAAAGGAGGGAAACATGCATCAGAACACCTACGCCGCCATCGACCTGAAATCGTTTTATGCCTCTGTTGAATGTGTTGAACGCGGACTGGATCCCTTCGGAGTGAACCTTGTTGTTGCCGATCCGACAAGGACGGAAAAGACCATATGTCTCGCGGTGTCCCCGAGCCTCAAAGGGTTTGGCGTCCCCTCCCGTCCGCGCCTGTTTGAGGTAAATGAAAAGCTCAAAGATATCAATGCGAGAAGGCGTGTCAGCCTCCCGGGAAAACAACTTCTTGGTAAAAGTGTCTATCGGAATGAGCTGATGTATAATCCCCACCTTGCCATTGATTATATTACTGCCCCACCGCGCATGGCGCTATATATGAAGTACAGTAGTAATATCTATGGTATTTACTTAAAATATATCTCTCCCGATGATATTTTCCCCTATTCGATTGACGAGGTTTTCATCGACCTGACGGAATATCTCGAAACCTATCACACCACCGCCCAGGACCTTGTCACCCATATTCTGCATGAGGTCTACCGCGCGACAGGCATTACCGCCACCGCAGGCATCGGCACGAATATGTATCTTTGTAAAGTCGCGATGGACATCGTTGCAAAGAAAAGTCCGCCCGACAAAAACGGCGTGCGCATCGCATCTCTGGATGAACTTTCTTATCGGAAACTTCTCTGGGACCACCGTCCGATTACGGATTTCTGGCGTGTCGGTCGGGGGTACGCGAAAAAATTAGAAGAAAAAAGAATTTACACCATGGGGGATGTTGCGCGGCGTTCCCTCACTGACGAGGATATGTTGTATCGTCTCTTCGGCGTGAACGCCGAGCTTCTGATTGACCACGCCTGGGGCTTTGAGCCATGCACCATGGAAGAGGTGAAGGCCTATCGTCCGAAGGAAACGAGCTTGTCCGCAGGTCAGGTGTTGAGTTGCCCGTACACCTACGAGAAGGGAAGAATTATCCTGATGGAAATGAGCGAGAGCCTCTCGCTTGACCTCGTCGAAAAAGGGCTTGCGACCGACTCTCTGACACTCACCGTTTCCTATGACGGCGATAGCCTGAAGGGGGCGTGTGCCTACGAAGGCGATGTGACGCTTGACCACTATGGACGCGCCGTTCCCAAGCATGCGCATGGAACAAAAAATCTCGGAAGATATACATCGTCTACCAAAGAAATCAGCGAGGCTTTTTTGTCGCTTTATAGCGAAATTGTAAATAAAAGTTTGCTTATTCGTCGCTTTAACCTGACTGCGCTTCATTTGCAGGGCGAAAGAATGCATTATGAACATCACGCAGAACAACTTGATATTTTCTCTATAACAGAAGAAGGCGAAGAGGGGTATCAGAGCGGTGAAGAGCAATACGAAAGGGAAAAGAATTTGCAGAAAGCACTGATTGATATCAAGAAAAAACACGGCAAAAATGCGATTGTCAAAGGCATGAGCTTTGAGGAAGGCGCGACGGCGATGGAGCGAAACGAACAGATAGGCGGTCACAAAGCATGAAGGAATTTGATCCCCTTTTGTATCGCGAACATCCCACCTCGAAAAAGCATCCTCGCATGTCCCGTATGGCGCGCGCTGCACAGTTTGCCCCCTTTGCTGCTCTCGTCGGTCTTGAGGATGAACTTGCCGAACGCCGTCGCACCACCGAGGACGCCCGCGAGCTTGATGTGTATGAAGGTGAAGAAATCTCTCGCCACCTGTTCTATCTTGCTTCTCACCCTGAAAAAAAGTTTATTCTTACCTACTTTGTCCCTGACGAAAAGAAGCAGGGAGGCGCGTATCACACCACAGAAGGATGTCTTGCTTCTGTCAACGAGGAAGAGGGCACTCTCCGTTTTGCCGATGGCAGAACCATTCCCATAGAAAAAATTATGAAAATCGAGGTATATGAAAATGAACCCACGCAATGAAGAAAAGAAAATGGAAGTCTACCGCTTTATCTGTGACTT
>JAFVYW010000006.1 GCA_017508465.1 Clostridia bacterium | reverse complement strand
AGGCATAACCGAACGAAAAACCTAAATAAAAAAAGAGAAAACCGTAGGTTTTGACCTTAGTTTCCTCTTAATCTGTAAACGACAGAGGCAATTTGATTGTACCTCTGTCGTTTTTCGTTCGGTTATGCCTAAATGAAGCAGCCCCTTTGATAATGATTAGTCCTCGAGGCACTGTGGCATATCGCCGTAATGCTCGTTCCACCAGGCTTTTGCGATGTAGTAGCCATTGTGGCCGTTTTCGTAAGCAATCTCGTGCTGTTTGCCAAGACTGTACGACATGTAGCCGTGAACATTCTTATAGATAAAATCGGTATTTCCCACCCAGGCAAGTTTGTAAACATCCTCGTTTTCGGGGGCTTCGAGGTGATACATATCCAGTTCCTTGAACGCCATCAGCAGGCTGATAACCAAAAGGAAGTCATGTGAGCAGTACGCCGTGGAAGAACGGATATCGGGGCCATGAATGCCGTCGCCACCATCGCCCGATTTCATCTCGGTCATCATGCCGACCATGCCCTCGACAGGTGTTTTTGTGCCATCGGCAATATAAGCTTTTGGCTTGCCATCGGGGAATTCGCCATACGAGCTGAGGCAAGGACCGCCATTGTAGTTATGCTGGAAGAGGTCACGGATGATTTCATCGTATTGGTCAAGGGTGAAGCCACGCCAGGTGTATGCATGGCGGACACCGACACCTGTGCCACCGCTACAACCAGGGACATAGTGAAGTCTTTCATTTGTGGTATTGATGAACGCTTCGCCACCGTTTTCCATAAAGTCCTTCTGGGTTCGTGTAGGAACTCCATCCACAACAGCCACAGGGCGCGTCCAGACCTTCTTCGCTCTCTGAAAGCCGTATTCCTCAAAGCGCGCAACCGTTCTGTCATAATCAAAGGCGAGAAGCATATCATCTACCGCTTTCGCACCGCCAAAATAACGACCTGCAAATACCATAGGCGGTGTGTTCGCCAGACGATAGTTGGGGTTCCAGAACTTGCCGAAGTTGCCACACAGACCAGGGCCGGTGCAATAATCGTTCGGGTCGTTTGTACCAAGTGCCTGACAGTAAGCGAAACACTCCATAATAAAGTCGTACATTTCCTTCTCGCGCTCGGTGAGACAATTCCAGATTTCAGGCGTCTCATGGCAGACGGTGATGCACGCCGTCAGAGGCGTGTAGGGCCAGTTACATGTCACATCAAAATAGGGCGCGGCATTGTTTTCGGGGTTGACAAAATGTTTCAGATGTTCAACCACGCGGTCGCGGAAAATAGCATGATCAGGGTTATGCCGAACCTCGCTCGCCATATACAGAATTGCCATCGATGCAGGGAAAACATTACAGATATTGTCAGTCTTACCCTCTTCGTATGCAATTAGGGGATGTGAGAGTGCCGCCAACAGTTGTTCGGGATTTCCCAAGGTGTAGTATGCGACACATTCCGTGTCCTCTTCCACAACCTTATCCGAGCCGAGCCACATCAGGCGATAACCCTTTTTTTCAGCAGGCATTTCGGGTACGGCAACCTTCTCACCAACTGCACAATCAACAACGGCAACACATTCGCCGTCCTTGATAAACTTTACTTTTTTAGTCATAATCTCTTGAGACATAGAAGCACCCCTTTCGGTTTTATTTTCTTCTGCCCTCATTCTAACACACAAAACACGGGGCTGTCAAGGCAAAACCCTGCATTTTCCTGAAAAAACAAACGATTTTCGGGGTGGCTTATCTCGCTTACTTCATTTTTCCCTATAAAAAACCAAAGCCCCGACGGTTTTCCGTCGGGGTTTTCTGGAGCTGCTATCCAAAGCATTTGAACTGTTGAGAGTCCAATGGACTCTCAAAAATGGAGGCTTGCAAATGGCTTGACATTTGCTCCGGAATTTTCTCCAGTAGAGGCAAGTACAACCCCATTTTAATGCGTTTTAATGCGCATATTTTCCACAATAATGCGTTAAAAGTTCTTGCAATATTCGCATATTTCTGCGACCTTTTAACTTTTCTTGCGAAAAATCTGCATCATTAAAAATGCCCTACGAAAACAAAAACATTCTACACAACTCGCATTAAAATGGGGTTGTACTTGCCTAACTGGTAACAGCTCCAGGGCAAACATACCCTATAAAAACCAAAGCCCCGACGAATTCTCGTCGGGGTTTTCTGGAGCTGCTATCCAGATTCGAACTGGAGACCTCGTCCTTACCAAGGACGCGCTCTACCAACTGAGCCATAGCAGCATCGCTAACGGGAATTATTATAACAGAAAAAAATGCGTTTGTCAAGGCTTTTTTTTATTTT
>JAFVYW010000069.1 GCA_017508465.1 Clostridia bacterium | reverse complement strand
TTTGAAAAAGTTACTGAAATAGTATTCATTCTCGAAGCCACAAGCGACGGAGATTTCGCGTATCATCAGGTCACTTTCGAGAAGAAGGGTTTTTGCTTTTTGCAGACGCAAGGAGATCACATACTCTGACGGTGTCATACCCGTATAGTTTTTAAAACGGCGAAGAAAATGGACATAAGAAAAGCCGCTTTCCTTGGCGAGCGCATAAAGGTCGATGCCTTGATGCACTTCCCTTTTCATACGGTATATTGCCTTTTCGATGATCGGGTCTGTTTTGGGGTTCTGGTTATTTTCAATTCTGTACTGTGTGATAAGATCTTCAAAAAAATGAATAAAAAAATCAAACTCATTTTTATAGATTTCACTCTTCAATCTATCAAGAAGGTCCATCGTCGAACGAACGCGCCCGCTGTCTTGGAAAACGATGTGGTCGGTCGGAAAAACAGGGGTTTCGCTTTTATAACGGAAAAGATAAATTTTTACAGGTGTGATAACTTGACGGTGGTAAAAAACATTTTTGCGAAAAAGTGCGCCTTCGTTTTCATGCACGATAAAGCGTTCACCTTCTCGCTCAAAAGTGAAGCTTCCTTCGCGAACAAGCATAAAAATATCGTCTTTTTCGATATAATCGGTGAGCGTAAAAGTTTCACGATACAGAAAATTTGCAACAACAAGTTTCGGTTTCATATTCCGGCTCCCTGATGATAAAATATTATATCTTTATTGTATTAAAAAGTATTCCCTTTGTCAACTGTTTTTGATAAAATTAAGATAACAATGATTGATTGAGGAAACAAATGGGCTATTTATGTATTATCATTTCTCTTTTTTCCGGTGCCTCCAAGGGCTTTATCGGTAAAAAGATTTCAGGGCGTGTGGATACGGCGAAAAAGTCCGCGTTTGTCAATGTGCTTCGCATGGCAATCTGCATTATGATAAGTTCGCTTCTGCTACTCCCAGAAATCATCGGGGGCAGTTTCGTTTTTGACTGGCAAGCGCTCGTTTTTGGTATCATGTCAGGCGTAACGCTCTCGGTATTTGTCATATCATGGATGCTCGCGGTAAGAGAAGGTGCATATACACTTGTCAGTGTGGCGCAGATGTTCGGTGTTGTGGTAACGATACTGTGCTCACTCCTCGTCTTTCGTGATCCCATCTCCCCCTGGCAGATACTCGCCATTGGTATTTTAATCATATCTGTACTGGTAATGGTTTCATACAGTAAAGGGGTAAAAGGCAAAATCACACCAAAGGCAATTTTTCTGCTGGTTTTGTGCGGCGGTTCGAGTGGTCTCAATGATTTTTCAATGAAACTCTTTGTCGCCTACTCATACGCGAATGTCACATTGCTTAACCTTTTGACATTCGCTATCGCCTTCTTCTTTCTTATCGGTGTCTTTGTCGTTGACGGCGGTAAGGAGATTGTTGATACAAAAGAACTATTCAGAAAGAACTGGTTCCCCATTCTCCTGATGGCAGCATGCCTGTATCTCAATTCTTATTTCAAAGCGTTCTCCAACAACTATTTCTCGCCAGTTATCCTGTACCAGATTTACCAAGCGGGCGGACTTATTTTAAGTGCGACGATGTCGGCGGCATTCTTCAAGGAAAAAATCACACCGAGATGTATTATCGGTCTTGCACTTGCCTTCGTTGCAATACTCTTATTAAAATAAACAAAAGGAGATACTTCTATGTACGAAATCAAAAACGGCGTTCTCTTTCAGAATGGTAAAAAAACCTTTGTTCTCGGGGAATCTTATTACCCGTCCTTTCATCCCTCGAAGTTCCCTGTTCCACCCGAGGGTGACCGTATGGGCGAGATGGTGCGCGACCTTCGTATGATGGCGGAGGCGGGGTTTAATCATGTGCGATTTGCGGCACTGGGGGATGTTTCCTATGACGAAGAAAAGGGCGAGGCGACGATTTCCTCTCCGTTTGTCGACGCGATGATAGCGGAAGCGGACAAAAACAATCTTTCGGTTTCCATAAGACTTCAGGGCTTTTCAGTCAATCTGCGCGGTTTTTCCGACGCGGATATATTGAACGAAAAAGGAGAAGTGCCCGATTTTGCCTGGTGTGACTTTGTGCGCACAAGCACAAACCACAAAGGCATATTGGAAGATAACTTCGTCCACGCGAGAGACCTTGCCCGACATTACAACACCTTTCCGAATGTGATAGGATATCAGATTTATAATGAGCCAAAGTATCCCCAATGCAAAACCTGTTTCTGTGACTACAATATGCATTCGGTGATAGCGTTCCGCGAGTGGCTTGTAAAATGCGGTGTTCTGAATGAGATGGAAGCGAAGGAATATATGCCACCTCGCGCAAGAGGTGAACAATCGCCGAGAATGTGGGCTCTGTGGCGTCTGTTCAGCGCACAGAGTATGACCGCCTTTCTTCTGAATGCTTCGGAAGGAGCGAAAGCGCCGAGAGAAATGCCAACCTATACCTGTCAGACATCGGATATGTCCTGCAAGATGAATGCAGTTCGTGGTGTTGATGCCTTTGGCATCGCGCGTGGAATGGATATCCTTGGATACACCATGTATATGCACGGGTGGGGCTCGGAATATTATCCCATGTGCTTTGAGGGGGATATTTTTGAATCGGCGGCAAAACTGCATGGTAAGGAATGCTGGTGCATCGAGCTGGATAGCCGTACATACATTCCGCCTTCGGTTTACAATCGGGGCACATATGCAACCATTGGTTCAGGTGTCAAGGGCATTCTGTATTATCAATGGCGTGGAGATTGTCCTGTCCCCGGTGTTCCCTATCCCAACAGTTGTGGTATTCTCAATTATGACGGTACAAAAACGGCAAACTTTGATAATGCGCTTAAGGTCAACCGCTGGATTGCTTCGGTCAACGATTTGTTGATGGGGGCAGAGCGTGCTATGGACGGTGTCGGACTTTTCTACTCCTTTTACGCCCTCGCTTTCAGCGATGCGGTCGAAAACCTGGCATATGATATCTCTCAAAAGAAATGTTTCAATATGAGCGCAACCTATCTTACCTTTCTTTATACCGAGATGCGAAAGACAGGTTATACGGTTACGGTAACAGATGGTTGTGGACTGAAGGAAAACAAACTGGGGATTAAAGTGCTTGTCGTGCCCGATTTTCACCATATTTCTCCCGAAGAGCGTGCAACGATTGAAGAGTTCTATGACAAAGGCGGAGAGGTGTTCGTTGGTGTGCCGACGAGCGACACTTACCATTGTCTGCCCCGAATGACGCGCTTTGACAGAGTGGAGCGCACCTATCAGGAAAAGGTCTATCTACCTCCGATATGCGCCCATGATTTGCCTTCATTGACAGGTATTATACCAAAGGCAATTGCGATGAATTATGAAATCGGTGTTCAGGTGCTTCAGGGCGACGGATATACTCTGCTTCTCCTATCGAATATCGCTTGTAGAAAGGATGTTGTCGATGCGATGGTACGCGTTACACTTCCCTTCACTACGGCAGAGTTTACCTCGGTAGACGGTGAAAGAAAGGTCGAGATATATGGCGATATTCTCGTCGTTCACTCGATACGCGATGGCGGTATGATTATCCTGAAATAAAAGAAAACACGACGTTAACCTGACGCCGTGTTTTTTGATACACTTTTGCATTTATCATGGCGGATATACGATAATCACCTGAAAAGTTTGTTTTATCTTGCATTTTTCTTATTCTTGTGATAAAATGAATAAAAAAGGGGCGGTGAATATGGCAAAGGAATATACCGTTTATGGCACGGATAAACCGCGCCTTGTACGAGAAATACTACAAAAAGAGCTTTGTCTGTCGCAAAACGCGATCAAGAAGGTCAAGCGTGGCGGTCTTTCGGTGGGCGGTCGCACGGTTACGGTGCGATATCTGCTGAAAGAAGGAGAAACACTGACCGTCTCCTTTCCAGAGGAGGACGGAAGCGATATTCTTCCCTGCGAGATGTCGCTCGATATCGTTTACGAAGATGAATATCTGCTTTGCATCAACAAGCCACCGAATATGCCCGTGCATCCCTGTCGGGGGAATCATCTGCCGACGCTTGCTGAAGGGGTGATGCACTATCTTGGCAAGGAATTTGTTTTTCGCGCTGTCAATCGGCTCGACCGTGACACATCGGGAATTGTCCTGATTGCGAAAGATCCTGACACGGCATACAGGCTTGGCGAGCAACTGAAAAGGGGTGAGGTAGAAAAGGAATATCTCGCTCTTTGCAAAGGAAAAACAAGCGAAAAAAGTGGTACCATTGACGCGCCGATTATCAGGGAAACCGAAGGCAACATCCGTCGTGTTGTACGCGAGGATGGGAAGCGGGCAATTACGCAGTATCGGGTGCTTTCGGAATGTGAAAGAGACGGAGAGACAACTTCCCTGCTCCGCGTTGTGCCAATCACAGGAAGAACACACCAGATCCGCGTGCATCTCGCGCACATTGGTCTTCCGCTTCTTTATGATTTTCTGTATGGTGAGCGCGTCGAAGGAAAGCATTATTATCTGCATTGTGAAAAACTTCGCTTCATGCATCCGTTTACTAGTCAAAAAATCGAAATTACAGCCCCATGTACATTTTCGGTTGAAATATAAATAATAAAGCGTACCGGGACAGGTCTTATCAAAGACTTATCGTGATACGCTTTTTATTTTATGAATTGCGGAGCAAACGGATGTAAAATTCGACCGTTTTGGCGATTGTGCCTACGGGAATTTTCTCGTTGTTGCCGTGGATGGTGGCGCGCTCTTCATTCGTCAGGGCCATCGCACAGAAGCGATAAACATTGTCGGAAATAACGCCCCAATGGGTAGAGTCGGAGCATGCTACCATAAGATACGGGGAAACGATGGCGTCAGGCCAGCACTCCGAGGTAACGCGCGCGACGCGCTCCCAGCCTTCCGAGTCGGTTCGAGAGACAACAGACGGGTTATTTCCTTCAATTGCGGTAACAGTAATATCGGGGTTTTTGACGGTTTTCTGAAGATAGGCTACGGCACTTTCCACCGTTTCTCCATCGAGAAGTCGGGAATTGGAAACCATACGAGCCATGGGAGGGATGACATTCATACCTTTCGAGCCTTCCATCTGGGTGAAGGCAACAGTGGTACGCATCAGGGCGTTCAGCTCGCCCCTGTTTTTCTTGTCAGAAGGTCAAGGACCGGGGAGAAGCACCAGAGGTTTGCAAAAATGATACGATAGAGGAATGTGGAATGTCTGCCAAGGGTGTCAAGCATCGCGCGCGCCGCACTCGTAATGCGGAAGGGGAACGGATGCTTTTCAACGCGTACACAGGCGGCAGAAAGCTTACCAACAGGAGTATGAGGCTTTGGAGCTGATGCATGACCCCCTGCCGTTTTAATCGTATATTGCGCATTGAGCATACCCTTTTCTGCAATACCGATAAGGGCGCAAGGTCTGGTCACTCCAGGGAAAACATTTTCTACGACGGCGCCACCTTCATCGAGAACAAGGGCTGGCGTAATGCCTCTTTGCTGAAAAAGTTCAACAATCGCACGCGCGCCGTAGCCGAAAATCTCTTCATCACCGCCAAAGGCGAAGTAGACATCGCACTTCGGCACAAAACCAGTTTTGAGAAGCGTTTCAGCGGCTTGCATAATACCATTCAAAGTACCTTTGGTATCCAGAGTGCCTCGTCCCCAGAGGATGCCGTTTTCAACAATGCCATCAAAGGGAGGCTTTTCCCAGTCCTCTTCCACAACGGATACAACATCGAAGTGGGACATCAGGACGGTAGGGGCATCATGTGTCTGTCCACGCCAGAGAATGAGAATGGAACGATCCGAGGGATATTCGACGGTGCATTTTTCATAGACGGTGGGAAAAAGAGTGGGAAGAAGGGCTTTGAATTTTTCAAATTCCTCTTCGCATTCGTTTTCCTTATTCTTATCAGAGATGGTGCGGCAACGAATCATTTCCGCGAGGTCGCGCACCGCTTTTTCACCATCTACAATAACGGCTTCCGGAGCAATTGGTTCTTGCTTCGGGGGCTTGAACATCGCGGCACGAATGATGAGAATTGCTAAAAACAGCAAAAGCAAACCACCAAGTATGCCAAGCACAATATAGAGTTCTGTCATATTATAACCAACCTTTTTTGTAAAGAATTCTTGACATTATGATGGTAAATACAACGCCAACAGGCACCATAATACCAACCATGCCCGCGTCAAGTGCGGGGACAAAGATAAACAGAATGAGCATGAGAGCAACAGGAGCTATCGCAATTTTCCAGTTCTTCGAGACGAATACAACACCAAGCGCACCGAAGAGCGCAGGAAGGAGCTGGTCAAAGGCGGGACGAAGCACATCACTCTCAAGAACAGGACGCAGAGGGACAATGAGGCATACACCAACAATGATGATGATCGTAGTTACAATAGAAGAGACGGCAATCGAGATGGTCGAAATACATTCACCCTCTTCACTCTGCGCTTTATAGCCCGAGGATTCAAGAGCGTTCAGGGCGCAAGGAAGTTTTAAGTTTGAAATATTACCAGTAACAAAGGAGAGGTAGGAGCCTCCAGCACCAAGCATCGGAATGAAGGTAATCGTTTCGACAATACCAACCGCCCAGTACATAGGCGCTGTAGCAATCAAGCCTTTGCCAACCGCCGCCCAATCAGGAACGGCCTGGAAAATGATACCGACAACAATAGGGAAAGCAATCAGGATACACATCACCGTCAGGTTCCATACAAGACCGTCACGATGAATGCTATCCATATAGGAAAGTTTTTTCTTTTCGTTTTTCATTCTTTTAACCTCCCAATGCATTCGAAATCGGAATAGCGAGCGCCATGGCTACAACCATACAGATTGGAAGCGCATAATCATTGATCCATTTCCATTTTGTGACCTTCATCACAAGACCGCAAAGGAGCATAAGAACGGCAGACACCGCCATAACACACACAGGGATAAGACCAGAGGTCGCGCTATAATACACTTCTTGCTCTACGCCATTGACGGTTTCTTCGACGAAAGCGCCACCCGTCCACAGACGCGAGACATCGCAGAAAACGAAGCCGACAAAGGCCGAAATCATACCGATAAAGAGTGAATTCTGCAGAATATCGCTCCATTTTTTATCTTTTGCTTCAAAACTGCTCATTCCCTTTTGCATTTTCTTTGCGAGGACGGGAGCAAGCCAGATACCGACAAGAATAGAGACGGTCATAACAATTATAATTGTCACATATTCCGAGCCTGTCATGTTACCGATAAAATCGGAGAGTTCTTTGCCCATGCCGGATGCGGCGTTGGTCGCGGCGACGGTTTCATAGGAAAGCGAGCCGATAACGGAAAGACGAAGCCACGGAAGCGCGATACCAAGAGAGGGCGCAAGGGTGACGATGGAAATGACAATAGCGATAGCAGGCGCGATGGTAAAGAGTGCGGAAGAAATAATCGTCTTTTTGAGAACGCTTTTATCGACACCAAGCTCGAGCGCGCGACGATACGCCTTGATGAGAAAATAGACCGATTGCGCGACAACGACAGCAATAATCATGCCGACGATGACAAACAATATCGGGTGGTTTACCGAAAATTCCATAAAAGCCTCCTTTAATTGTGGAATAATTTTTTAGTCTGGTAATTCGGCTCACAGGTCAGGTGAAGTCCGAGTTTACGGAAGGTCGCAATATCCACCTGTGAGAGAATCACGGTGGAATGCACCTCGGCGCCAGCCAGTTCAGGCAGGCATGCCATCGCGCGTTGTGCCTTTTTACTGTCGGCGGCAGAGACAGCGAGGGCGATAAGAACCTCGTCGGTGTGAAGCCTCGGGTTGTGGTTGCCGAGGTTCTCCGTTTTCAGGTTCTGAATAGGCTCAAGAACGCGACGAGAGATAACATCAACTTCCTTACCGATATCGGCAAGCATTTTCAGCGCGTTAAGGAGCGCGGCACTTGATGCGCCAAGAAGAGGTGAGGTTTTTCCTGTCGCTATTCTGCCGTCGGGAAGCTCGATAGCAACCGCAGGCGCGCCTGTCTCCTCTGCTCTTTCCAGTGCGGAAAGCACACAGGGACGAAGGTCATCAACGCTGATCGAAAGCTGACGCATCAGCAATTCAATCTTGTGGATGGCACTGTCGCCTCCATTTCCTTTACGGCGTTCCACAAGAGAGTGAAAATAACGACGGATAATTTCCTTTTTGGAAGCAAGTGAGACAACGCTGTCATCGGTGATACAATAGCCAACCATATTGACACCCATATCCGTGGGAGATTTATAGGGGCTTTCACCAAGAATGTTTCCAAGAATGGTAGAGAGCACGGGAAAAACCTCTACATCACGGTTATAGTTGACTGCGGGAACACCATACGCCTCGAGGTGATAGGGATCGAGCATATTTACATCAGCGAGGTCGGCGGTCGCCGCTTCGTATGCGAGGTTTACCGGGTGAGAGAGAGGCAGATTCCACACGGGAAAGGTTTCAAACTTCGCATATCCTGCTTTGATGCCTCGGCGGTTTTCGTGATAAATCTGTGAAAGGCATGTTGCCATTTTTCCAGAACCCGGGCCTGGGGCTGTGACGATGATAAGCGAGCGTGTGGTTTCGGCAAATTCGTTCTTTCCGAAGCCTTCTTCAGAGAGAATAAGAGGAACATTGTAAGGATATCCGGAAATTGCGTAGTGTTTATACACACAGATACCAAGTCCTTCGAGCTTCGCCTTGAAGCTGTTTGCCTGTGAGCTTTCCTTGTACTGCGTCATGACAACAGAACCGACATACAGGCCGACCGAACGGAAGGCGTCAATCAGACGGAGGACATCGAGGTCGTAGGTGATACCGAGGTCACCGCGGACTTTGTTCTTTTCGATGTCGCCGGTATTGATAGCAATAATGATTTCGGCATCGTCCTTAAGCTCCGTCAGCATGCGGATTTTACTGTCAGGGGCAAAACCCGGCAGGACACGGGATGCGTGAAAATCGTCAAAGAGTTTTCCGCCAAGTTCAAGGTAGAGTTTACCACCAAAGCTGGCTATTCTCTCCTTGATTTTTTCGGACTGTAAACGGCGATATTTTTCATTATCAAAACCAAGTGGATTCATGTTGTCCTATCTCCCACATTAAAATAATAAATATATTTTAGCACAGTTGCAAACATTTTTCAAGGTTTTTTCGTAATTTCAAAATAATATATTTCACAAAAAGAAGGGCGTTTTTTCGTGATTTTCAACAGAAATGATTATACTTATGAAAAAGGGGTTGTATTTTACCCTGATATATGTTAAAATATAAAGACAACACTATCGTGAGGTGACCGATGACAAACAAGCCTTGGAACATATATCCCCGTCCGCAGTTTTCGCGCGATTCCTTTTTATGTCTGAATGGCGAGTGGGAGTTCGGCGTAGGAACAGATGCGACAAAACCTGAATATGACAAACGCATTCTTGTTCCCTTTGCGCCCGAGAGCCGCGCGGGCGGTCTTGGAATTACCATTAAAAAAGGGGAATTCCTTTTTTATCGGACAAAATTTTCCTTGCCGGAAAATTTTCATCAGGGCGGTGATGTTCTTCTTCACTTCGGCGCGGTTGACCAGATTGCTACCGTGAGCATAAATGGTACAGTCCTTGGTACACATGAAGGAGGATATCTTCCCTTTTCCTTCAATATTGCCCCTTATCTCAAAGAGGAAAACACACTCTGTGTGACAGTGCAGGACGATCTCGACCACGCATACCCATGGGGCAAGCAGAAGGTAGCGCGCGGCGGCATGTGGTATACGCCCGTGAGTGGCATCTGGCAGACGGTATGGTGTGAAGCACTTCCCGCATCATATATCCGTTCGGTGAAAATGAAACCCTCGCTTGTCGGCGTGGAGCTTGTTTTTGATGCTCCCGAAGAGGTCGAGGTTGTGCTTGAGAGCGGTGAAAGCTACACCACGGTGGGCGGTCGCGTATTTGTCGCACCAAAGGAAATTCACCTTTGGAAACCAGAAACGCCTTATTTATACACATTCACGGCAAAAATGGGTGAGGATGTGGTAAAAAGTTATTTTGCTTTGAGAGAAATCCGAAGCGAGATGATTGGTGGTTTTCCCCGCCTGACACTGAATGGCAAGCCCTATTTTTTCCATGCGCTTCTTGACCAGGGATATTTTGATGACGGCATTTTCCTTCCCGAAAACCATGAGAGAATGGAGGAGGATATCCGTCTTGCCAAATCACTCGGCTTCAACACACTCCGCAAGCATATCAAGATTGAACCACTGAATTTTTATCATTGGTGTGATAAGTATGGGATTGTGGTCTTTCAGGATGCAGTGAACAACTCGGACTATTCCTTCTTTTTCGATACGGCGCTTCCAACCATTGGTCAACTCTCAAAAAATGATACAAAACTTCATAAAAGTGAGCGTGCGCGTAGGATTTTCCGTACACACACCCTTGACATGATACAACACCTATACAATGTACCTTCCCTTCTCTATTACACTATTTTCAACGAGGGCTGGGGACAATTTTCTTCAGACGAGATGTACCGTATTTGCAAAGAAGCAGACGGGACGCGCATCTATGATGCAACATCGGGATGGTTCTTGCGTCATGAAAGTGATGTCGACTCGCGACATATCTATTTCAAGAAACTGAAGCATAAAAGGTATAAGGGATATAAGCAGGCACTCCCCTTTGTTATCAGCGAATTCGGTGGATATTCGCTCCGTATTGACAATCATACCTTCGGCAAGGACAATTACGGCTATAAACTTTTTGAGAACAAAGAGTCTCTTACGGAAGCGCTCCTTCAGCTGTATCGCGATGAAGTGCTTCCCTTGATTGACGAAGGACTTTGCGCGACTGTACTCACACAGTTCTCCGATGTGGAAGACGAGACCAACGGTATGGTGACCTATGACCGTGCGGTTGTGAAAGTGGATATGGGTGTGATGCAAAAAATTGCAACTCTTCTCAAAGAAAAAATGAAATAAGAATATGAGGCGGCAGGGCTCTTTTGGTCTGAACCGCCTTTTTCTTTGTCATATTTTCCACCTGGTATGCATACCATCAAGTGAAAGGGCGAGGGCTATATCGCTCTTGCCATTACAAAGGAAGGGGAACGATATGACAAGTGAGATGTTAACGGAAGAAGTAGAAGACTTGCTTGTTCCGACGGAGCAAGAAGAAACAAATGACGAAGAAAATACAATATGTGGGAGCGCGCCCTGCTCAATTGGCGCAGGCGAGAGCGCAATTTATTCGCAGATTGCCAAGCGTTGCGGAGGAAACCTGTATATTGGCGTAGTAGGTCCTGTCAGAAGTGGTAAATCCACTTTTATCCGGAAGTTCATGCAACAAGCGGTGGTACCAGTCCTCGCAGACGAAAACGAAAGAGCGAGAGTTATCGACCAGATACCCCAGAGCTCGTCTGGCAGAACCATTATGACAACCGAACCTAAATTTGTACCGGAAGAGGCTGTCACGGTAAGTGTCAGCGATAATACCGCTTTATCTCTTCGCCTGATAGACTGCGTCGGCTTTCCTGTGAATGGTGCGCTCGGCACAGAGGAGGATGGCGAGGACCGTTTAGTAAAGACACCTTGGTTTGAAGAGGAGATACCTTTTTCCGACGCGGCGCGTATCGGTACAGAAAAAGTGATTTGCGAGCATGCGACGGTCGGCATTCTGATGACAAGCGATGGTTCTTTCACGGGCATTTCGCGCGAAAGCTACGAAAGCGGCGAACGCGAGGCAATTCAAAAGCTCAAGGAAGCAAGACTTCCCTTTGCTATCGTGCTGAATGTCAAAGAGCCCGAAAAGGAGGAAGCGAGAGCGCTCGCCCTGAAGCTCGAAGAGGATTATGGCGTCAGTGTTGCCCTTGTCAGTTGTGTCATGCTGGAAAACGAGGATATCCAAGCCATATTGGATCTGATTTTGCGTGAATTTCCTCTTAAAAAAATCGCTATCCATGTGCCACCGTTCTTAAAACTTTTACCAAGTACGCACCATATCGCAAAGCAGGTCAAGGAAAAAATACTGTTCTTTGCCAAATCTCTGCAAAAGTTTTCGGATATCTCTCTCGCAAAAGAGAGTGCACTCTGCCATCTGTCATCGAGCGTTACAACAGGCGAGGCGGAATTTTCTCTGTCGCTCCCGAATGAGACTTATTACGAGTGTTTAAGCGAGCTCTCTGGTATGGCAATCCGAAACGAAGCGGATATCGTGGAGGCGATGAGCGATTATGCGCGTATCAAATCGCAGTTTGAGAGACTGGAGTATGCATGGGGGCGTGTCAACGATGTCGGATACGGCATTGTGATGCCTTCGCCAGAGGCAATGGCGCTGGAAGAACCTACCCTTGTGAAAACAGCGAGTGGCTACGGTGTACGCATTGGCGCAAAAGCAGAGTGCATTCATATGATACGAACAAGCATTGAAACAGAATTTGCTCCCGTCGTCGGAACGCAGGAGCAGGCGGAAGAGGTTATCCGTTATTTAGAGGGAGAATATATGGAGGGCGACGGCAGGGTGTTCCGTTGCAATATGTTCGGGAAATCACTCTACGATCTGACAAAGGATGCTCTGTCGGGCAAGCTTGAGCATTTGCCCGATGAGGCGAGAGAAAAAATCGCAGAAACACTCGGCAGGATTGTCAACGAGGGGGCAAACGGCCTCATCTGTATACTCTTGTAGGTCAAAAACGCTCTGGAAAATCCAGAGCGTTTTTAGTATATAATCATAAAAAAGTATGGCTTTTTTGGCGCCATTTTCAACAAAAAGAATGGAAATAAAAAAGAATGGATTTTTTGCTTGACCTCGCGCCTTTTTTGTGATATGATATAATAGAATGGATAGGAGCATTTCTATCCTGTCCTGCAAATCATGAGAAGGAGTTTATAAATGACACCCATCGAAATCATTGAGGCCTTGCTGACGCTGATTGCCGGTATTGGTATTTTCCTCGTGGCTTGCACCATGATGAGTACTAACCTGGAAGCTATCAGTTCAAACAGTCTGAAATCCCTTTTTGCCAAAACCTCGAAGTCAAAGCTGCTCGGTGTCGGTATTGGTACGGTAGCGACGGCGGCGATTCAAAGTTCGGGAGCGACATCAGTTATGGTTATCGGTTTTGTAAATGCCGGTATTATGACGCTCGGACAAGCCGCGACTATTATATACGGCGCAAATATAGGTACGACCATCACGGGTCAGATTGTTGCGCTCGGTTTTGCCGGAGGTGATAGTGTCAGTTCGACAATAATCTTCTCTGCTCTTGCTGGATTGGGCGCTTTCTTGATGATGGTCAAGCGTGATAAAATCAAGACGATTGGTGGAATCCTTACGGGCTTCGGTATGTTGTTCGTTGGTCTGGAGCTGATGAGTTCCTCGATGGAGAACTTTGCGAAGGTAGACGCCGTCCGCCAATTTCTCGCGATGATTTCCAATCCTATCCTTCTTGTTATTTTAGGTGCAGTTATCACTGCAATCATCCAGTCCTCTTCCGTTATGACATCGATTGCAATTGCGATGGTTGTATCAGGACTTATCTCCCTTGACCAAGGCATTTTCCTTACGATGGGTTCC
This sequence comes from Clostridia bacterium, assembly GCA_017508465.1. Classification (GTDB taxonomy): domain Bacteria; phylum Bacillota; class Clostridia; order Oscillospirales; family CAG-272; genus UBA1740. Next base: position 1,677 of record JAFVYW010000069.1, on the reverse strand, counting down.
AATATCGGCTCGTGCGTTGTGGCAATTATTGCAGGTCTGACCAGTGGTAAAAACGCAAAGCGCACCGCGCTTATGCACTTGATTTTCAATGTTTCGGGCGTTGTTCTCTTTATGTGCGCCAGTGGCGTTCTCTCCCTTTGCACAGGTGGAGCTATTTCCTACGGCTCAATTTTTAACAATCTCTTCCCGAATGCACCTCAGACACAGCTCGCGATGTTCCACACCGTATTCAACTGCGTTACGGTTCTCATTATGATTCCCTTGACAAATCTTCTTGTAAAACTGGTATGTAAAATCATTCCGACCAAGGAAAGCGACAATGAAGGAGAGGACAAGCCTCATCTCTATTTCATTGACGAGCATATGTTAAAAACACCTGCCATCGCCGTTCTGCAAACGAAGAATGAAATTATCAATATGGCAGAAATCGCACTTGAAAACTTTCACCGTGCCTTTGATATCGTATGTACGATGAACTATGAGGAAATCGATACCTTCCGCAGAAACGAAAGAGAATTGAACTATCTCAACTGCGAGCTTGTCCGCTTTATTGTCAAACTCTCCAAAGAACCAATGTCGGATAAAGACCATACCTACCTCTCTACCGCATTCCATACGATTACCGATCTTGAGCGTGTCGGCGACTATGCGGAAAACATCATCGAATATGCCGATCGTATGAGAGAACACGGCGAGGGCTTCTCTCCCGAAGCGATTGATGAAATCAACGCTCTTCGTGCCCGTATCGATGCACTTTATGATAAGGTAATTCGTGCATATATTGAAGAGTCTCTTGCGGTTTTAGCCGAAGCAGATGAAATCGAAGAGAGCATTGACGATATGACAAACGAGATGGCAGACAATCATATCGACCGTCTTGGACGCGGTGTATGCACCGCCGATGTCGGCGCACAGTATCTTTCACTTTGCGCGAACTCCGAGCGTGTCGCCGACCACTTTATCAATATGGCGAAAACCATCAGAGAATTGAAAATCTAATCGTTTTGTAAACTATTGTTTAAAAAAGCGTAAAAAAGCGTGTTTCTAAAAAAAGAAACACGCTTTTTGTTATTTTGAAACAGAAATTATCTTTCCTCACGGAAATAGGGCAAGCCGAGAGCGGCGGGGGGCTGGTTCTCGCGCTTTTTCTGAATGCTGGTGATAATTAGAACGACAACCGTTACGACATAAGGAAGCATTTTAAGAAGGGGCGTTGCGCTCATAGGAAGTTTGATGCCAAGGAGGGTGGGAATTCTCGTTCCTGCAAGATAGAGGAAGCCGAAGAGGATTGAACCGATAATGGAAATATGAGGTTTCCAGAGGGTGAAGATTACCAATGCAACAGCGAGCCAACCGAGAGCCTCGACGGTCTTGTATGCTTCAAACGAGCCTGCATAGTCCATGATATAGTAGACGCCACCCATAGCGGCAATACCGCTGCCAATCATGGTAGCAAAGTATTTATACTTTGTGACATTGATACCGACGGCGTCAGCAGTCGCAGGGTTTTCGCCAACCGCGCGAAGATGAAGTCCCACTTTCGTGCGCGTCAGGATAAATGCCGCCGCAAGTGCGATAATGATACCAACATACAGGAGAACGCCGCAGTATTTGAATGCGGTAGTGCTTTCTGCGAAGGGGAAACGGAAGAAATCAAGAGCGTAGAGGTATTCATGC
>JAFVYW010000068.1 GCA_017508465.1 Clostridia bacterium | reverse complement strand
CATTTCAGCATATAAAAACTCAGCCCTCCTCAGACAAGTCTGATCGTTTTGGCCTCTTCTACGCTTTGTTCTCTGTCCAGGCATATACGCCACAGACTCGCGCTTAAAGCGCTCTCGCTGCTATGCAGCTTTGGTCTGTGGCTAAATGGGCGTCCCGCCCATTTCAGTATATAAAAACTCAGCCCTCTTCAGACAAGTCTGATCGGGCTTCGTTTTATATGCTGTATATGCCTGGACTGGTGATTTACATCCTTTCCGGTGCGGTAAATCCAAGCAGATCAATACATGTCTCAAGTACTTCTCTTGTAAGCTCAAGCAGTTCGATCCAGCTCTTCTGCTGTACTGCATCTTCATGTGACAGAATCTTTGTCTCATGATAGAAACGGTTGAATGCGTTTGACAGTTCATAGATGAATGCACAGATCTTATGCGGCGCTGTTTCTTCGTATGCCTGCTCGATCACGCTGTTGAATTTCACAAGTTCCATCGGCATACATCAGGTTGTCATTCATGTACACAATGAGGTCGGGGAAGAGGTTGCAAAAGAAACGCTTACCCTGACACGCCTCGATGCAAAGCTTCCCGACATCGACTTTAAGTTTACCCAGTGGTTTTATTGCGATAGCCTTGCGGATTACTATGGCGTCAAGGTCTGGAGTGACGAGCACTTCCGTATGATCGAAAACTTCGCTAAAGCCGCGCGCCGTCAGGGCATGAATATGATTCTCACGCCCATTCATACGCCGCCCCTGGATACTTATGTGGGTGGAGAGCGAACCACCACGCAGCTTGTCACCATCACCAGAGAGGACGGAGAATATCACTTCACCTTTGATAATCTTGACAGATTTATCCATATAATGGATAATCTCGGCTTTGAATACTTCGAGCTTGCCCATCTCTTCACCCAATGGGGCGCAGAGCACGCACCCAAAATCGTCCTGACGAAGGAGGACGGAAGCGAGGAGAAAATCTTCGGCTGGGAGACCGATGCGACGGGAGAGGAATATGTCTCCTTCCTCAAAGCCTATATCCCTGCTGTTATCGGGCATCTTAAGGAACTCGGCGTGATGCATCGTGTCTATTTCCATATCTCGGATGAGCCGACGCGCGACAACTACACCACCTACCTCGCCGCCAAAGAGGTTGTACGCGATCTTATCGCGCCATATCCCATCATGGACGCCTCCAGTACCTTTGAGTTTTACCGTGACGGCATTGTCGATATTCCCATTCCTGTCAACAGCAAAATTGCGCCTTACCTTGAAAACGAGGTGGAAGGTCTCTGGACATATTATTGCTGTGGACAGACCGATAAGGTAGCCAACAACCTTATCGCAATGCCCGCCTATCGTACGCGTAGCCTCGCATACCAGCTGTATAAATATCATATTGTCGGCTTCCTGCAATGGGGCTTCAACTTCTATAACGCCTTTCGTTCCATGGGTAAAATCAACCCCTTCCTGGATACCACAGGCGGACAATGGGTTCCTGGCGGAGATCCCTTTGTCGTCTATCCCGCGCCCGATGGAACACCCTATGAATCGACGCGCCTTCTCACCTTTGGTGAGGTGATGAGCGATCTGCGCCTTCTCCATCTTGTCGAGCAGAAGGTTGGTTATGACGCCCTTGTCCGCCTGATAGAACACTACCTCGGCACAGTCGCATTCGATTCCTGTGTCACCGCATCAGCACCTATCCTCGCACTTCGCAAGGCGCTGCTTGCGCTTGTGTAACCGTGCAAAAAAACTCCTGTGTCACCTTAATGTGCTACACAGGAGTTTTTGATATTTATATCAATTCTTCCGGGAAGGAGAGGGACATATTGTGGTTTGAGTACTTGCGCGAGCCTGTCACATCCTCTAAAACCTCGATATAAGAGGGAAGCGTGAGTTCTTCTGTCTCGCCTGCAAGCTCCACCTCGAGTATGCAGCTCTTGCTCCAGGAAGGATAGACATCCACCTCGATGGTATGACCACCGAAGAGGAAAATATGTCTTGTCTTGGAGAGCGAGCCGATGACCTCCAGTGTCGAAAGCAACGCTTCGTATTCCGCCTCTGTGAGTTGGCGTTCATCCTCAATGACGCTCATCTTCGAGATGCGCGTCTTTTTTGTCTCGGTACAGACAGTCTTTTCGGGAAATACTCTTTTTCTGACACGATGCGTCACGCCCGGGAGGGAAGAGAAGTATGTCTGCGTAATCTCGCTTTTCTGATATCCCGCCTCTGCTTCAAGCTCTGCTATATCGGGCATTCGGATGATATATTTTTTCTCGGTTTCAATAGCGACTGCCATATCAGACTCTCCTTTCGCACCGTAACAATACCTACCTTACTATTCTATCATATCCGAAAGGAAAATGCAAGAGGATAAACAATAGAAAATTTTTTCAAAAAATTATTGACTTAATGAATATTATATGCTATAATTAAGACAGAAAGCGAAGTTTATTGTGGGGGCTCACCCCCTGCATTAAGATAAATCGCAATGATTATTTATGGAGGATAGGCCAATGGGCGATACAACCAATACCACAGAGGTGGAAGAAGAGGTGGCAGAAACTGCCGAAGTTACACCGGATAGTGAAGTTGTTTGTGAAGAAGTGGCGGATATTGTAGCCGAAGAATCCTCTGAGGTGGACTCCCTTAGCGAGCAAGATGCGAGTACCGAGGAATCCAAGGTAGAACAAGCGCCCGTGGATGAAGATGAAGAAGCATACTACTATCCGAAAGTATATGCAGAAAATATTTTTGGCAAATGTCATAAGGCTCTGGATAAAGGATGGGAATGGGTAAAGAAGAAGTTACACCTTCCGACACTTACCAGAAAACAAAAGGCAGCAATCTGGGATAAAGTTACCACAGGTATCCTGATTTTCCTTTTCTGCACACCTTTCCTGATTTTACTTTACATCCTTCTGTGGTTCATTTTGAAGTAATCACAATTGAATAAAAAAGTTGTCTCGGGACGCCCGAGGCAACTTTTTTTGTTTTATAAAGAAAAAGGGCTCTGGAATGCTGGAGCCCTTTTTCATAATTTATCTTTCTCTTCTTCCGAGCGCAATCTGGTAACCGCCCTCGCCGTATTGCATCGCCTTGTTTACACGGCTGATGGTCGCGGTGGAGGCTCCGGTCAGACGCGCAATTTCCTGATAGGGACAACCATCGGCGAGCAGCCTCGCCACCTCATACCTCTGCGAGAGGTCCTGAATCTCCTTGATGGTGCAGATGTCCTGGAAAAACATCTCGCACTCCTCCTTCGTTTTCAGACAAAGAATGGCTTCAAAGAGTGCATCGGTGTGTTCGTCGAATACCTTTTTCATCGCGTGTCCTCCGTTTTAGCGCTTCAGCGCTTTACTACACGAAATAGTATACCACGGTTACGCCGTGGTTGTCAAGAGTTTTTTCTTTGTCTCACTTCTCACCATAAAGATTGTATACAGCAATTCCTTTTCGCTTTGCCATATTTACCGTCTGCCCCGCGCCGGAACGGGTATGCGACAGGTAAGCGACGAGCATATCCGCCACGCGGACAAGCTCTGCATTCCTCTCGCGCATACAGCTCTCGGTGTAGGCTTCATTGATATATCGCACCTCATCAGCGCCTTTAATCATGGATTTGTAGCGTAGCTTTTGTGTCAGTGACCATCTCTCGTCCTGATTCTTGCATGGCAGAAGTAAAATCAGTCTGACATCGGGGTGGGACTTGCGGAAGAGAAGCACGCGCTCTGCCGCCTCGGTATCAAAACCGATGGCGCCACCATTATAGAATTCGCGACAACCTTGCGTATACGCATACGCGATAGCGCGGTCGAGCAGATTGCGTAGTGTCCCGAGCGCCTCGGTCGGAAGCGTACGATGTCCGCTGAACGCGCAAGCACGGAGTTCTCCCATTTTCTTCGCCCTTTCTACATTTATATTTATATTATAAAACGGTTTTTCTCACTTGTCAAGAAAAAGCTTGAAGTTTTCATTGACAAATTTCGACCTTTATGCTACAATAACCGAAGAGAATATTATTTCGCACCCTTGCGAAAAAAGGAGATTTTATGAAACTTCGACAAAGTCGCCCCTTTGGTTTTGCCCTCTTGCTTGTTGTCTATCTCTTGGCGAGCGCCCTTGGCATCTTCCTGTACGCTATATCCCCCTTCCCCTATTGGCTCTCCTTCCTGATTGCCGATGTCCTTGCGACAGGATTTGTCTACCTCTTCAGCAGTATTTTTGAGAATGCATCGATTTACGATCCCTATTGGTCTGTCGCGCCCATGGTTGTCGCTCTTGCTCTCTTGCCGACACATCATATCACCCTGTATGGCATTCTCCTTACCGTAGTCGTTATTCTGTGGGGCGTACGCCTGACGGCAAACTTTGCCTATAACTTCACGAGCCTTGAATACCAGGATTGGCGCTATACCATGCTGGAAGAGAAGTGTGGCGCGTTCTATCCCTTCATCAATCTTTTTGGCATTCATATCGTGCCCACGCTTGTTGTTTATCTCTGCATGCTCCCCGTCGCCTATGCGCTCGAATTTTCCGTTGCGGGGAATGCGCTTTCCTACATTCTTCTTCTCATCTCCCTTGTCGGCGTAGCCCTGGAAGGCGTTGCCGATGTCGAAATGCATATCTATCGCAGAAACAGAACCACGCCCTTCATCCGTCTTGGTATCTGGAAGCATGCGCGCCACCCGAACTATCTCGGTGAGATTCTCATGTGGTGGGGAATCGGTCTTTCCGTCCTTTTTGCGACGAGTCAGTTCTGGATGCCCGTCGGCGCTCTTGCCAACACCGCATTGTTCCTCTTTGTCTCCATTCCCATGGCAGATAAAAGGCAGGCAAGAAAAGAAGGTTTTGTCGAATATAAGGCGCAAACGCGCTCTCTTTTCCCGATTCCTAAAAAATAAAACTTTTCATAGCAAAAAAACATTTTTCTATTTTTGTAAACAATAGTTGACATATTATAGATTTATGGCAAAAAATGCCAAAAAATGCAGGGTGACACCAAGACAAAGTGCTAAAAAGAGTCACCCTGCATTTTGTTTTTTCTTCTTCCTTTTGTGGCAAAAAAGAAATTATTAAAAAAATTTCATAATTATCGAAAAAAATTCACAAAACCCCTTGCATTTTTAAAAAGGATATGCTATACTATTACCAGATTAAAAAAATAGCATCCTTGTATGCAAAGAAAGAGGTATTACGATGGCATTTTTCGAATCCATTATGAATGCTACCATTACTCTTGAAGGTATCTTCGCTTACCTTCTGAATTTGGTAACAGTCACACTTCAGGAACCGACCGTTGCATGGGCAATCGACTCGGTTAAGGCTCTCCTCGCACCCGTATGGGCAGATCGTTACATCGCTTGCATGGTTCTCGCACTTGTTATTGCGTTCTTTGGTAAGCGTATGTATGGTCTGCTTAAGTTCCTTGCTGGTTTCGCTGGCGGTTTCGTTGTGGGTACAGCAGTTCTCGCTCCCATGGTTTCCTTCATTCCTGAAAACTGGCGCTTTGTAGTTGGTATCGTTGTAGGTCTTGTTGTTGCACTCCTTGTCAAGGTTCTCTACTATGTAGTAGTAGTCGTTGGCGTAGGCTATGCTGCATACTTCTGCGCATTCTCCGCTACATATCTTCCTCAGGTATTCAACTTCACCAAGGGTAACACCCTCTACTCCGCAATCGTAGCTGGCGTAGCTATCATCCTTGTTCTCCTTCTCCTCAAGTGGATCGAGATGCTCGGTACTGCAGTACTTGGTGGTTACGGCTTCGCTCTTTCTCTTGCACATGTTTATAACATCTGCACTATCTCCTTCCTCTCCAACATGGGTAACATTCCTCACTATGTTGTTATGGGTATCGTTGCTCTCGTCGGCTTCATTATCCAGGTTAAGACCAGAAAGAGATATTAATTCTCAAACCATAAAAAGCAAGAACGCGAGTTCTTGCTTTTTTCTTTTTTTGCTCTGCAAACGAAAGATTATCACACGCGCTCTTTTCTTTAGAAAAGTCCTTGACAAGAGCGGGAAAATAATGTAAAATATCAATATAAAAATTTTTCAAGGAGAAACGCTATGCAATCCTCTCGTCACCTCGAACTCCGTCGCATCGCAAACGATGTGCGTATCGGCGCCCTGACTGCCGTTTATAGTGCCGGATGCGGACATCCGGGCGGCTCGCTTTCCATCGCCGATATTCTGACCTATCTCTACTTTGAAGAGATGAATGTTCATCCCGAAACACCCGATGATCCCAATCGTGACCGTTTCGTTCTCTCCAAAGGACATTGTGCCCCTGCTTTGTATGCGACTCTCGCGCACAGAGGATTTTTCCCCGTGGAAGAGCTGGTAACGCTTCGCCGCTTCGACTCCCGTCTGCAAGGTCACCCCGATATGAAGGGTGTCCCTGGTGTCGATATGTCGACAGGTTCTCTTGGACTTGGCATTTCCGCCGCTTGCGGTATGGCTCTTTGTGGAAAGGTAGACGCTCTCCCTTATCGTGTATATACTGCTATTGGTGATGGAGAAAGTGAAGAAGGTCAGGTATG
>JAFVYW010000067.1 GCA_017508465.1 Clostridia bacterium | reverse complement strand
CCCCACATAGACGATACATTGACAATCGAACCGCATTTACGGGAAATCATATGTGAGAGGACGGTACGGGAATAAAGGAAAGGTCCTGTCACATTCACGCGAAATATCTCTTCCCACGCAGCAAGGGAAATGTCGCAAAATACAGAAAACGAGGAGATAGCGGCGTTATTGACAAGAACATCGATATGTGAAAAGGCATCGATTGTTGTCTCTACCGCGCGAAGTATATCTTCTTCCCTGGCACTATCCGCCATGATGGCAAGCGCACCTGTTCTCTCTGCGAGGGCGTGCGCCTCCTCCTCTGAATTTTTATATGTGAAAGCAACGGCGTAGCCATGGGATGCAAAATACTCCACTGTGGCTTTTCCTATTCCACGGGACCCGCCGTTAATCAATACCGTTTTCATGAGGTTTACCTCTTCGTTTTTTCCTTCATTATACCTTTTTTTTATATTTCTGTCAAGAAGTTTTCTTTTTTTCTTGACAATGCTTCAAAATTATGTATAATACATAGAGTGTTTCGCTCGTCTTTGAGTGAAAAAGGAGTTTTTATGATACTTGTAATCCACCAGGAGAAAACCTATGCAAAAAGTCTGATACATATTCTGCGCCTCGGCGGTCTGATTGTCAAGGGAGCAAAGCCTATGGAGGCATTCGGGTGTATCAATGCGTCCTTGTCAGCGATTTTGTGTTTATCCCCTGAAAATTATCCTTATGAAGAAAGATACACGGAAGAATTGAATGCAACAACTATCGGCGTACCAATTTTCGCACTTACAAGGTACGCTTATAAAATAACACATCCCGAACGTTATCTGGATATTCTTGACATTCAACAAACGCCCAATGCATTATTGTCGCGCATTCGTGAGTGTCAGAAAAATGGAATGTTCCGACAGAGTGGCGACTATCGTCTTGGCGATATTGATGCGTCTGTTTCACAAAGGGATGTCACTTATCGTGGCGAGGTCATTCCCCTGACAAGAAAAGAGAAAGCAATTCTGCGCTATATGATATGCACATCACAGTCCGGAGCGAGATGTGAGGAAATCGCAAAGGGGATATATACGCAGGACTGCATGCCACAGCCTTCCTGTATCAGGGCGCACATCTGCGCTATCAATAAAAAGTTTTCAAGGCATTTCCATCGCCCCTTGATTGTCTCATCACGCGAGCGTGGTTATCGCATTGAACTCTCGCAAAGGCCATATACTGAATTCTCTTTTGTATGATATAGCGCGATACATTCACAAAAGTATGCTTTCGTCCAGAACGCGGAGACTTTTTAATGTGAGAAAAACTCCCATCAGATGAAGAGGAATAAAAGCACCTGCTTTGCATACACTGTAAGGAGGTGCTTTTTATGATAGAATTATCCACTTTACTTTTCCGTCTGCTCTTCGTGATGCTCGGCGTCGGCGAAGGGCAAAATTTTCCGCCTCCGCTATCCAAAGCGGAGGAAAAAGAGGCGTTTTTGCAAATGAAGGCAGGGGATGAGAGGGCGAGAAGCAAAATTATCGAGCATAATCTGCGACTTGTATCTCATATTGTACGCAAATACTATGGATCGTATCCGAACCCTGACGAGCTGTTGTCTATCGGCTCATTCGGGCTGGTCAAGGCAGTGGATACCTTCCGTGTGGACACGGGATGCCGCTTTGCGACATATGGAGCAAGATGCGTGCAGAATGAGATATTGATGTTTTTCCGCGCGCAGAAAAAAACGACACAGGAAATCTCGATACATGAACAGATAGATATTGATCGCGACGGCAATCCACTGACTTATCTTGACATTATTGCATCTGATGAGAGTGTGGGAGATGACATCGATAAGGGAATTTACATAGAAAAGGTACGCGAACTACTCGGAACGCTCGATGAGAGAGAACTCGAAATTGTCGTTTTACGCTATGGTCTGCGCGGTTATCAGCCTCTGACACAAAGAGAGGTGGCAAAACATCTCAACATTTCCCGTTCATATGTATCCAGAATAGAAAAAAGAGCGTTAGAAAAACTCAAAATGGGATTCGGGAATACAGAGGTTGTCTTCGACGATTAATTTCCAATGCATAAAATGTTATCCTTGTGTTAAAAATAACGGTGGGCACGGCAAAAAAGGTTTTCTGAACCTTCAAAATAAATCGGCAATCGTCCGACAAAACGAGGATTCCTTATGAACATTCTCAATAAAGTTGCCCTCGCCATTCTGATTATAGGTGGCTTGAACTGGGGTAGTATCGCTCTGTTTTCCTTCAATATCGTAGCGTGGATTACAGCCGGTTATACAATGCTTGAGAATATTATTTATATTGTCGTTGCGTTGAGTGCCATCTACTGTATTGCTCTTCTCTTCCGTGATGAGAGCGACGAGGCAGATGCACACCGTCAATCCCACTCTCACGCATAAGGAAACGAACGCGGAATATCGGCGGAGTTTTTTCCTGCCGATGATTCCGGGAAAGACTGTCTACATGATTTGTAGGCAGTCTTTTTTGTCGTTTTGTGTTTGATTTCATATAATGAAAGTGAAAGGATTTTTCCTTTTATGGTGTTTAAAGTGACTTGATTTCTGGAAAAATAAGTATACCAAAAAATAAAAAAGGAGAAAGAACACACACAGGTCATGAACATAAAACGCGGTGACATTTTTTATGCGGACTTAAGTCCCGTGATCGGCAGTGAGCAGGGGGGATTACGCCCCGTTCTCATTGTGCAGAACGATGTCGGAAACAGATACAGCCCGACCGTTATCGCTGCCGCTATCACATCCAAACAAACAAAAGCAAAGCTTCCGACACACATTGATATTTCAGGGGCAGGAGCCGGCCTTTCCAAAGATAGTGTCGTATTACTTGAACAAATCCGCACCATTGATAAAACACGGCTCAAGGAAAAAATGGGACATCTCGATGATGTCACCATGGATGATGTGGACAGTGCCATTCAGATTAGTTTTGGTATCACTGGAGCAGAGGGATAGTTTTTCAGAGCGCCATCATCATTCATATTGACAAAGTGTCTCTCTTATGATAAAATACCATATAGGGCGTGCATAAACATTCTTTTTTCTTCATATATCTTACCATAGATTACAAAGAGAAGGTGAAAGTATGAATATGTACAAACCCGAGGGCATGCTCATCCATACCCCAAAAAATCATGAATATCTGTCCACCCCTGAAGGTCTTCGACGCGCGCTGGAGTGCGGTATGATTTTAGAAGCCCCCTGTATCATGTCGGACAACAATCTGATGTTGCACATCAGTCTTGGTGCGAATATCATCGGACTGATCCCCCGTGACGAAGTGGTGTATACAGGGGGCGATGAGGTCAAGGATATCGCCATCCTCACAAGAGTGGGAAAAACAGTGTGCTTCTGCGTCAGCGGTTTTGGTACAGGGGAAAAGGGAGAGTGCATCTGCTATCTCTCACGCAGACGAGCGCAGCAGATGTGCATTCTGAACTATATCGACACGCTTATACCAGGCGATATAATCGACGGGCGCGTAACGCACCTTGAAAGTTTTGGTGCGTTTGTCGATATTGGTTGCGGCGTGATTGCCCTTCTCCCGATTGACCAGATTTCCATCTCAAGGATATCGCACCCGCGAGAGCGTCTGAGTGTCGGAGATTATATCAAAGCCGTAGTACGCGCACGGGACAGTACGGGACGCGTTTTTCTTTCCACAAAAGAGCTGCTTGGAACATGGGAAGAAAACGCATCGTATTTTCAGGAAGGCGAAACGGTAAGAGGAACGGTACGCGGCATCATGTCATATGGCATCTTTGTCGAGCTCGCACCAAATTTAGCAGGTCTCGCAGAGGCGCGCGAAAATGTGGTGGAAAATCAAGGCGCGACGGTGTACATCAAGAGCATTCTTCCCGACCGTATGAAAATTAAACTGATACTGATTGACACATACGAGCAGGAAGAGGTGCGAGGACACCAGCGGTTGTTTCTCGATACATCGAAGGTCACGCATATCGACCGTTTCCTCTATTCTCCGCCCTCTTCCAAGCGCGTGATTGAAACGGTATTTTAAAAAAGGAAAGTTAAAAGGAGACGGCTATGGTAAGCCTTGGCAACGACTGGGACAATATCCTGAAAGAGGAATGGCAAAAGCCATATTATCTTGCACTTCGCGAGTTTTTGAAGGCGGAATATTCCACAAGAAAAATTTATCCTCCAATGAACGATATATACAACGCGCTTCGTTATACTTCCTATCAGGATGTCAAGGTGCTGATTGTCGGCCAGGATCCCTATCACGGACCAGGGCAAGCGCACGGCTTATGTTTTTCCGTCAAGGAAGGTATTAAGCAACCACCTTCTCTCGTCAATATCTTCAAGGAACTTGAGAGCGAGTATGGTATGGAGCGTCCTGAAAGCGGCGAACTTACCGGTTGGGCAAAGCAAGGCGTTCTTCTTCTGAACACGGCATTGACAGTGCGCGAAGGACAGCCGAATTCACACCGCGGAAAAGGTTGGGAAATCCTGACGGATAAAATCATTTCCCTCGTAGATGAAAAAGAAGAGCCTGTTGTATTTTTGCTCTGGGGCTCAAACGCGAGAGCGAAAAAAGCGCTGATACATAACCCTCGCCACCTCGTCCTCGAATGCGCGCACCCAAGTCCGCTTTCTGCCTATCAGGGATTTTTTGGTTGTGGTCACTTCAAGCGCGCAAACGAGTTTTTACGCGCCATGGGACGCCCCGAAATCGATTGGGCAAAAACGATATAAGACAAACGAAATATACAACAACGAAAAAACACGACAGATGGTTTTCATCTGTCGTGTTTTTTGTTTTTACTTTGTTATTATTGTTTTTGAGAATACGCCATCGCGGCAACAACATAGCCATAAAGTGCGTGTGCATACGGCTCTGTACTTGCCTCGGATGCAATATAGGTATCAAGATTGAATACAAATTGGTCGTTTCCGCATACCACATTCAAATCTTCAGCGAGATTATGTGCAGGAATTTCAACGATAACACATTTGTATTGTACGCCTTCGATTGTAACAGAAACATAATCTTCGTATGCTTTACCATTGACTACAACTGCGCCTGCGTAATCCTTGTCGACAACAAAGACAAATCCAGGCGTCTGGTTGAGGTCGAGACACGCGAATTTTACATTTTCGTACTCACCCAGCTCCTTTACATTGCTTGCTGTCCACTCGTAAGGTGTGAAGTTGTTATCGGAAAGGATGGTTTCGATCTGTTTTACACTTGCACCGCCAAAGAATACATTGGTTTTGTTGATATAATCCAGAGTGAAAAGAACGAGGGATTTCAGTTCGGGATCAAGGTCACTTGCCAGAGCGGCTTTTGCATAGCCGACAATCGATACATAACGGTCAACTACAATGGTCTGTTCAGGAAGCGCAACGGTAAGGGAGACACACTGCGACTTATAGGCATCCTTGGGTGCAAGGTTTTCAAAACGAACCTTATAGTACGCGATATCGTTGTTCCATACCTGTTCCATATCCAGAACAGATATGCCATTGATATGTGTGATTTCATTGCTGACAGGTACATAGACGAAGAAGTCTATCGCAACTTCAAGAGTATAATTTGCGCTGAGCCTTGCGCCACCCGACCATTTAAGTGTATATGTACAATTTTCTGTTGCAACATCTTGTGGCGTTTTATCAAATTTCGGTACATATGTGTTTCCATTCACATTTACACTTTCAGGAAGTGCGGGAACATAAACATTCACACCGTTTTTGTAGTATACGCTAAATGTTTCTTCGGGCATTTGCCAAGCAATCTCAACACATTCAGCCGCGGGAAGAATTGCGAAGGTGTCTGCATTTTCGGTGCGCGCCAGGACATAACCATCCAAAACCGTGGTATTATCGCCTATGAATGCATTTCCATTCGCTTCAATGCCTATCTTTTCACCCATCCTGAAGGTGCAACCTTCCATAAAGGTCACCTGCTTCGATGCATCCCATTCATCGCTAACGGTATAATTCGCGTTCAGGGAGTTCTGGGCGAGGTTTTCCTTGGTCGAGGTAAGAATACTCTGATTGAGCGTTACATTGGTGAAAGCGGTGTTCTTAAAGGTAACCTTACCATAGAAACGACCATTGAAGTTCGATACCGGCGAGGTGCTTTCTTCTGTCTGAAGATTTACTGTCGTGTAAAAGAGGCTCGAGCCACTCTTAGCGTAAATGTTACAGCCTTCCACATTCACATAGGATCCTTCCTTGAAAAGACCACTTTGTGTAGGATAAGAAAGTGGGGCGTTTTCGTTATAAGTGAGAATTCCGCAATAAGAAAGCGCAACATCACAACCTTTGAAGGTGGAATGAAATTCGGGATAGGTGGAACTGTTTGCTTTTGAATTAAGTTTGATGAGATATCTCGCACTTTCAATCTGGCAGTTATAGAAATGAATGTCCGCGCTCACCCCTTCGAAGTCGGAACAGAAAACGGCAATACCACCCTGTCCGCCTGCGGCAGTAGATTTTACGGTGAGATTTTCTTTTGGATATTCTTCCTTACCAAAGGTGAGGTGAGGCTTTCCTTTTACATCAAGCTGGAACATCGTGTTCGAGGAATGGGAAAGGAGGACGCCTCATTTTTCAGACGAATAGACGAGAAGCGTGCCACGCGTCCAGTTTTGCATAGTACCAAGAGTGAGAGTGTGACCTGCAAGGTCGATTTCAAGATTGCCAATGATGTTTGTGCGTCCACTTGCACCTTCAGGCAGAGTAATGTCCTCTGTGAGTTTCATCACCGCTTTTTTCGAAGTATTGGCATTTGCCAATCCAATGATAGAGAGCAGATCGGTCGCATTGTCAAACTCATCGGAGAAAAGACAGAGCTTTGCCGCCGAACTATCGTAGAAATACTGGTTTACCTTGTTATTTGCCGTAGCGTTGACAGCCGCAAAACCATTGTTGGTCGAATTTAACCCTGTACATTTTGTAAATGTGTTATGACCAACAAAGGTAACCTGCTTCGTAGCATCCCAGCCTGCCGAAGCCACTGTTTCGTAATAATTTGCAGGGGCAACACCTTCCGGATAGTTGTGTTCATAGGTGGTACTGCCCTCGGCATCGGTGACGGCTTTACTATAACTGTAAATTGAGTCCAGATTAAGACCAATTTCTGTAAAATCACAATCGTCAAAGATGACTTCCATATACCATTTACCAACCATATTTCCGCCATTGTGGTAGAAAAATTGTGTAGTCTTACCAGTGGTTTTGGAAATGAACTGACAATTTGTCGCATGAAGGTAACTGCCAAGTGAAATCAAGCCCTTTTGTGAGGTATCGTGCCAGAGAAATCCTTCTCCGGGAGTAAGATAGAAAATACTGTCTACGGCGTCAATCTGAACATAAACAGGGTTTGCGCTTGTGAGACTTTTTCTGCCGTGGAAGAGGGCTTTTGAGGCATTGTAGATGAAGTTATTCATATACAACTTCTGGTATCCTCTGCCGTCACTTTCCATCTGGATCAGTTCCACACCTTCGTAGGTCAATGCCTTATCGGTATTGTTCGCACCGATAAATTCAACGGTACAATGTGAAGTATTATCACGGCACATATCAAGACGAACAAAACCTTTATCTGAATTATTGCCTACCACTTTTCCCGCCTCTGTGGTGGTGCGGAAGGTCAGGATGGAGTTGACATTATACAGAGCGATTTGCGCTCCGCTCGCAAAGGTAAAGCCGGAGACGTCAATGGTAATGTGCGCTTTTGTGGCAATGGTTATACCCGAAGACAAAGTAACATCTTCGGTCAATTGCAGGGTGGTTGTTTTTCCAGTTTTGTTGACGGAGGTAAGATCGGTCACGAGATTTGCATTATTTGTTTTAATAACAACCTCAACCTCTCTTGCAGATGCCGTCTGATACGCCCAGGCGGTATCAAGAGTATATGCGTTTCCTTCGCTATCGAGTGTCTCGCCTACGATAATCACTTCTTTTTCCAATGCTTCATTTTCAGCAGCATAGGAAATCAGTGCGAAGGAAAAAAGGAGGAAAAGCGCGAATACAACAAGAAGGGAAAGTTTCAAGGTTCTTTTCATATGATTTCTCCTATTTTTGATTTTGTTGATATTTTAATTTTATCACATATATTCCCTGTTTACTATAACAAAACAAAGATAACTTTATCAATAAACAAATATTTAGGCATCCTTGTTATCATTTATTACAACAAAATGTAAAAATTTTTGTCATCCGTTCAAGATATATTATAATTCAACAGAACAGCATATTCAATCACAAAAAACGCTTATAATTCAGGAAAACGCAACCTCAAATAAAAAAACGAGGCACGAAAGCGCCTCGCTTTTATGGTATTACTTTGTTAAGAGGAAATAAAGAAGAACGATAACGCCGAGGGCGATACGGTAAATGCCGAAGGGAGCGAAGGAATGACGCTTGACAAACTGCATCAGGAAGCGGATGCAGACGAGGGAAACGACGAATGCAACCACAAGTCCGACAAGGAGAAGGAAAACTTCATCCACGGTAGCGGTGTTCCCTTCCAGAATAAACTTGGCGATTTTAAGAAGGGACGCGCCTGCCATAATGGGAAGCGCCATAAAAAAGGAAAATTCCGCACTTGCCGTACGGCTGACGCCAGAGAGCATACCACCGAGGATGGTGGAGCCCGAACGCGATGTGCCAGGTATCAGGGAAAGCGTCTGATATGCGCCGATGATAAGCGCATCCTTATAGGTGAGGTCTTCCACATTTTCCACGCGATAGGGGATGCCCTGCATGGTTTTCTTCGCGCGCACTTTTTCAATGACAATAAAAAGGACACCGTAGACAACAAGTGTAATACAAACCGTAACATAATTCATCAGATATTCCTCGAGAATATCATCAAGCAGCACACCGAGAACGCCAGCAGGGATAACGCCGACGATCACCTTACCCCAGAGGGATAGGGTGCTTCTCTTCTCCTCGCTTGTTTTCCTTCGGGAGAAGGGATTGAGTTTGTGAAAAAAGAGGACGGCAACTGCTAAAATTGCGCCAAGCTGGATAACCACAAGAAAAAGGTCGAGAAACGCGGGAGATACATTTAAACGGATAAACTCATCCACCAGAATCATGTGTCCTGTCGAGCTGACGGGAAGCCATTCGGTGATACCCTCGACGATACCGAGAAATATCGCTTTTAAATACTCCAGAAATTGCATATTATTCTCCTGCTCTGATAATATCGCCTTTGCTGACCGGGAAAGGCATTTTCATTTTAAAAATCATATAAGGATGGCGTGTCGCATCAATGGGTTCATCGTTTTCATCAAACATTTCACCTACGGTGAAATGTTTTCCGACTTTACCAGGTGTCAGATGCTCTGCGGCATCACCAACACACATTTTATTTCTCTGTGTCAATGTAGCAACGCCACTCTCTATATCATATTCCTCCACCACGGCAAGATATGACTTTTCACGGATATATCCTGTGGTAGAAGCGATATTGGCATCTTCATGAGAATCGGTAAAGTAATAACCCGTGTGGTATTCACGGTGGCTGACGCTTTCCAGTTCCCGAAGCCAGAGTGGATTGTATTCGTAATTTCCGCTGAAATACGCATCCATCGCCATTTTGTATGTGTTGGTGACAACAGCAGTGTAATAGGCAGATTTCATTCGCCCTTCAATCTTAAAAGATTGAATTCCTGCTTCAATAAGTTCGGGAAGGTGGGCGATGGTACAGGTATCCTTACTCGACATGATGAAGGTTTCCCCTGCAATCTCCTCAATTGGCATCGCAAGTTCAGGGCGTTTCTCTTCGACAATTTCATAGGAGCGCACCTGATAATTCCAACGGCAAGGCTGTGCGCACATGCCGCGGTTAGCATCTCTGCCAATCATATGTCCCGACAGCAGGCATCTGCCACTATACGAAACACACATCGAACCATGAATAAAGCATTCAAGTTCAAGGTCATCCGGAACGCCTGCGCGAATCTGTCGGATTTCATCCAGGGTGAGCTCTCTTGCTAAAACAACGCGCTTTGCACCCAGAGCATACCATGCATTACAATCTGCGGACGAAACGGCGTTCGCCTGGGTTGAGATATGAATTTCCATCTGGGGAAGAAGTTCCCTGACAAGCATAATGACACCGATGTCGGCAACAATCAGGGCATCCACAGGAATATTTCTGATAGCTAAAAGATATTCACGAAGGGCGGGATATTCGTACTCTCTCGGCATTGTGTTGACGGTGAGATATACTTTCACATTACGCTCGTGCGCATAAGCAACCGCCTCGGCAAGTTCTTCAAGAGAAAAGTTATCGGCAGCGGCACGCATGCCGAAGATTTGTCCGGCAAGATATACAGCATCAGCGCCATAGAGAATGGCACTTTTCATTTTTTCAAAATTGCCTGCCGGAGATAATATTTCAGGTCTCATATTGGTACTCCTTTCCTGGAGTTTCTTTCATTTTATCATATTATAGATAGTCTGTCAAGGGAAAAGACAAAGGAGATCGATTTCCCATGCTGGAACGCACAATGTCCGACGAAGATAGAGATGGTAATGGGGAAAGCGGTCCTTCATGTAAAGGATAAGAGAAAAAATATCTTCACTCGCATGGTAGAGAGAAATAAGCAAGGATGGATGATAGGTGTCGATGGTTTTTTCGGCACCGTAGAGCGAATTCTGTTCTTCCCCTTCCACATCAAGCTTAATAAAATCAACTCCTTCACCCGAAAGCAAGGTGTCGATTTTCCGAATGGGGACAAGCACAGTTTTATGCTCATAGGATGCACCGTCAAGCGAGGTGTTCCGATTGCCGGATGCATTGAGATATAACTCGCCGTCCTCGGAGGAGAGTGCCGTATTAAGCGGCGTAATTTCAATTTTCCCCGAAGGGTTCTCCTCGCGATATTTTGTTACAAAACGAAGCAGTCTTTTGTATGTTTTCGGGTCTGGTTCTATCGCCAGAATTCTCTCCAGATTTTCAAATTCCGACATAAATTCCTGGGCAGTATCGCCGTTGTAAGCGCCGCCATCCAGCACCGAATGAATTGTTTCAGGGTGCAATAAAGAATAAATCTCACCCTTTTGCGATGTGTAGGACAACAGATGCGTAAGGCGTCCTGTGAGCTTAAAATGAAGAATGGATGCATAAAGATTTTTCGAAAAATCATCCTCGAGAGCATTGTATGCAAGGCGAATTCTTTCATAGTTTTCGTTATAGAAATCCTTTGTAAAATACGCCTCTTTTGCAACGGGCATATCCGGAATCAACAGATCATACTGGCGGTCGAGACTGACAAACAAAGAGAGGACTTCTTCCCTGTTGGATGCAAAGGAAAGAACGATAACGAATTCCTCGTAGCTCTCTTTAATCTGTGCGAGTGTTTTTACTTGTATGCCATGAAAAAAGTGACCGCGGACAAAGCCGTCGGACGCGAAAATATCGGCAAATTCTATACCATATTTTTCAAGACGCGCTATCAGCTTATCCGCGCCATTACCCATGCCATAGATGACAATCGGGCGCGTTTCCTTTTTCAGGGTTTCCCACACATCACATGTGGCAGGAAAGGTTGGTAAATCTATCAACATTTTTCTTTTCTTTCTCTTGCATTCTTCCTTCTTTTATGTTAGAATAAACATAACAGAAAAAGGAGGATTTTTTATGGACTGTATTTTTTGTGCGATTGCGAAGGGCGAAATTCCTTCAAAGATCGCTTATGAGGACGAGCATGTTTTTGCCTTTTATGACATCGCGCCACAAGCGCCTGTACATGTTCTTGTCATTCCAAAGGTGCATATTTCTTCAGTAGATGCCCTGGATGAAAGCACCAGCGAGCTTATCGCCCGCGTAATGCTCGCCATTCCCAAGGTAGCGAAGGCGGCAGGTCTCACAAATGGTTACCGCGTCATCAGTAATGTCGGTGAAGACGGTTGCCAATCGGTCAAGCATCTGCACTTTCATATTCTCGGTGGCAAAAAACTGCCAGAAACTATGGCATAAGTCGAAAACGAAAAATAACCTCTGCCAACGCAGAGGTTATTTTTATTGTGCCGTGGTGGAGAATTAAACCTTCTCTTTAACCTTAGCAGCCTTACCAACTCTGCTACGCAGATAGTAG
The DNA here is from genome assembly GCA_017508465.1 of Clostridia bacterium. Classification (GTDB taxonomy): domain Bacteria; phylum Bacillota; class Clostridia; order Oscillospirales; family CAG-272; genus UBA1740. The sequence goes on along the minus strand of JAFVYW010000067.1, from coordinate 9,977 downwards.
AGCTTCGCGCGGCGAACCTTCGCTTCACGAACGACAACTACCTTGTCTACATTGGGAGAGTGAATGGGGAAGGTCTTTTCAACACCTACACCGTAAGAAACGCGTCTGACGGTAAAGGTTTCAGAAATACCGCCGCCCTTTCTGGCGATAACGGTACCTTCGAAAAGCTGAATTCTCTGCTTTTCACCTTCGGTGATGCGAACATATACCTTAACGGTATCACCGATGCCGAACTGAGGAACCTCAGTCTTGAGTTGCTCACTTACAAAAGCCTGGACTTTATCCATTTTAATGGCCCTCCTTAATACTACGAACATTCGTGCGGAGCGCGCAGAGGACTGTTCTGATAATGTTCTGATGTGGCAAGGCGCACCTCACCGTTTACACAGATACAGTTATCTTAACATATTTTTCGAAGAAAATCAAGTCTTTTGCGAAAAAAAGTTCAAGTTTTTTTGCGGATTGTTTGGATGCGCATAACACAAAACGATTTTTTGTAAAGTTTTAGTTAAAAATCTTCCATTTGGTGTTGATATTTTTAATTTAATATGCTAAAATAAAGAGAAGTATTATTCGGAGGTATATCACGGTGAAATCAAACGAAGAACAAGCTTTACAAGATGACCAGCTCACCGAAATTGAATATACACCCATCCGACGCAAATCGAGAGAAAGCGGTGGCGTATGTGTCAGGGAAGATGAAATTTCCGTATCCATGCCGGATGAGGATATTCCCTGCCCCTCGCCCGAGGAGTCTGAACATATCGTTACGCCTTCATACGATAAGACGCCTGTTCCATCTGTGAGTGATGAGACAATAGCGGGCGGAGACTTTCCCATGGATGATATAAAGCAGGAAACGGAAGCGCCAGCGGAAGATATGCCGCTCGATACACCTGACATCATTCCGTCCACGGCAGATGATTTATTCTCCGATGTCGTTGAGGAAGAAGCGCAGAATTCGGAAGAGGCTGTATGTGAAGAAGCCATATCCTTCGGGACAACGGATTATGAGCGTGTGGTCCTGCCTGACGAAATCTCTCTTGCCGATGTTCTTCCCCTGATGAACCAGGAGACAGAAACGGAAGATTGTGTCGAAGCGGCAACGCAGGAGGAAGCACCCGAAATGGAAAACGCGCCCGAGGATGCCTCAAGCGAGGAGATGGAAGAAGAATTTGTATTCACTCCTATGCCAGAGCTCGTCGAATATGAGCGTGTGGTCTTGCCCGACGAAATCTCTCTCGTCGATGTACTTGATGAAATCCGCCCGACAGACACCGAGGAAGCTTCGGAGGCGTGTGAGGCAGAGAACGAAGAGACAATCGCAGATGATGCAGTGCTTTCCGAAGAGGAACAAATAGAGGAAGCCTTCGGCGAACCCACGGCAGAATTCATTCTGCCGGATGATATCGTTCTCATGGAGCCAACAACAGAAGAAGCGTCCTCTCCCGAGACGACCGACGAAGCGCCTTCCGTGGAAGCACCCACCGAAACAGAGGAATCGGTAATCGGAGCTCTGTCAGTACAAGAGAGCGCATCCGAGGACGATGTGGCAGATGAAGAAGCTTCTCCCGAAACAGAGACTCCCGATATGATTCTGCCAGGTGTAGCCGCGGATGAATATATCGAAGAGCCCACTGGCACAAGCGATGATACACCACATGTGCCCAGCGCCCCTCATGAGATATCGGACAAGAAGAAGGAGCCCAAGGAGAGACCAATCGATAATCGATTCGACCTGATTGAGCTTTTTGCTTTTACTTTAGCATTTGTTCTTCTGCTCACGACCTTCTTTTTCCGTTCAAGCGCAGTGGTTGGTTCGTCCATGGAGAGGACACTCCATGATGGCGACCAGTTGATTCTCTACTCTTTTATGTATAAGCCCGAGGTCGGAGATATTATTGTATTTGAAGACTATTCCACAGGCTACCATGAACCTCTCGTCAAGCGTGTGATTGCAACAGAGGGACAGCGCGTAGAGATATATGATGCCTACACGGTTTTCGTCGACGGCGTAAAGCTTGAAGAGGACTATATCTTCCTCGATGGACCTGACCTGACGAATTATCCTATTATTCATACGGTAGAGGAAGGACATATTTTTGTCATGGGTGATCACAGGAACGGATCATCTGATTCAAGAAAATTCCGTGATGTATCCGTGGAAACGGTACTGGGAAAGGTCATTATCCGTTATTATCCTTTTGATACATTTAAAAAGTTTGACTGATTGAGGAGAAAAAATATGGCAAAGAATCCAATTCAATGGTTCCCCGGTCATATGGCGAAAACGCGCCGTTTGATGAAGGAATGCATGCCGAAGGTGGATATTGTCCTTGAACTGATTGATGCGCGTGTGCCGAGCAGTTCAAAAAACCCCGAGCTTGAAGCGATGATTGAAGGCAAGCCTCATATCCTGATATTAACGAAGTCGACACTCGCGTCTCCCGAAGTGACGCGGGCGTGGCTTGCACATTATAATAAAACCGGTGTCAAAGCTGTTGTTATCGACTCAACAACAGGCGAAGGGATTGCGACGCTTGCCGATGCGGTGCGAGAAGTGCTTGCTGAAAAAATCGCGAGATATCGTGAGAAAGGCATGGAAGGTCGCGCCATCAAGGCGATGATAGTCGGCATTCCGAATGTAGGAAAATCGTCGCTGATCAATCGTATTGCAAAAGAAAAGCGGGCGAAGGTGGAAAATCGTCCTGGCGTTACATTGGACAAGCAATGGGTAAAGACAGAAATCGGCTTTGATCTTCTCGACATGCCCGGCGTACTGTGGCCGAAGTTCTCTGACGAATGGATTGGTGAAAACCTTGCCATAACAGGCGCCATCCGCGATCAGATTCTCGATACAGAAGAAATTGCAATGATTCTCTGCATGCGCCTGATGAAGTATGCGCCGAAGGAATTCATGGCGCGTTATAAGCTTACCATGGATGAATGTGAAGGCCTTGATGGTTACGATTTGTTCGAGCTTGTCGGTAAAAAGCGAGGTCTTTTGATCCGCGGTGGTGAGGTCAACCACGAAAGATGTGCAAAAATGTTGCTCGAGGAATTCCGTAGCGGCACGATCGGACGGATTTCTCTCGAACTCCCTGAAGAGGTATGATATGCCAAGTTTTGAATATGAAAAACAAAAGATAGCCGAAGGCTATACACTGGTATGCGGATGCGATGAGGCAGGACGCGGACCACTCTGCGGAAGCGTTGTGGCTGCAGCGGTCATACTCCCACTCGACTGCGTAATTGAAGGACTGGATGACTCGAAAAAACTGTCCGAGAAAAAGCGCGAAGCGCTCTTTGATATTATTTGCGAACGCGCGCTTGCATTCGGCATCGCCGAGGCAACGCCAGAGGAGATTGACGAAATCAACATTCTGAATGCTTCGATGCTCGCCATGCAAAGAGCCATTGAGAAAATGGGTGTAGAGGTCGATTGCGCTCTGATTGACGGTAATCGCGCAAAAGGTTTTTCTGTTCCCGCCTTCCCTATTGTAAAAGGAGATGCGAAGAGTTACTCCATCGCGGCGGCATCCATACTCGCCAAGGTGACGCGTGACCGCATGTGTCTCGAGCAAGATCTTCTCTACCCTGAATATAATATCAAAAAACACAAGGGGTATCCAACAAAGGAACACATGGACGCCGTGCGCAAGTATGGTCCAAGCCCGATACATAGACGCACATTCCTGAAATTTCTTGACGAAGAATGAAAATCCTTGAATTATTGACGAAAAAGCGTTCTCTTGGCAATCGTGGAGAGAAAGAGGCCTGCCGTTATCTGAAAAAGCACGGCTATAAAATTTTAAGACGGAATTTTGTTGCGGAGGACGCCGAGATTGATATCGTGGCGGAATGCGCCGAGGCAACTGTATTTGTCGAAGTAAAGACACGAACCAGGGAGGCACAATCACCTCACGAGGCACGCCCGGCTTGCGCTGTCACGCCAGAAAAACAAAGAAAAATCATCAGGGCTTCCAAGTTTTTTCCAAGAAACCCCGGGAAAGCAATGCGCTTTGATGTGATAGAAGTAATCTACTCAAGAGAGGACGAAGCGCGTCCCATTGAAATAAATCATCTGATTTCCACTTTCAATTACAATACGGCACACAGGAGGCAGTTATGAAGTATATCAGTACCCGAGGCGGTGCAAAGGCCGCTACGGCAGCAGAGGCGATCAAAAAGGGACTTTGTGAGGACGGCGGACTCTATATGCCGTCTGAAATTCCTTCACTTACCTTATGCGAAATAAAGTCGCTTATCGATGTATCATACCCCGAGCGTGCGGCGTTTATTCTTGGAAAATTCCTCACGGACTATACCGAAGAGGAGTTGCTTGCGGATGCAAGGAGTGCATATGGTCGGGAAAAATTTCCCGAAGGAGCAACCGCGCTCGCGAAGCTCTCTGACATGACGCTCCTCGAGCTTTTCCACGGTCCGACCTGTGCATTCAAGGACATGGCATTACAGATTATGCCGCGCCTCTTTCGTCGTGCGCTCATAAAAACAAGTGAAGAGAAAGAGGCATTGATTCTTGTTGCAACATCGGGCGACACGGGTAAAGCCGCGCTTGAAGGTTACTGCGATATTGAGAATATCAAAATACAGGTTTTCTATCCAACAGATGGTGTAAGCAGAATTCAAAAGCTTCAAATGCAAACACAAGTTGGCAAAAATGTCTCTGTTTTTGGAATTTCTGGCAACTTTGATGATGCACAAAATGGTGTGAAACGAATTTTCTCCGACGATGATATGGCACAGAAGCTCGCATCGGAGGGCGTCTTTTTATCCAGCGCGAACTCAATTAACTGGGGTAGACTTGTACCACAGATCGTTTATTATGTATCCGCCTATTGTGATATGGTGGCGAGCGGTGATATTTCGCTCGGCGAAGTAATTGATGTTACAGTTCCGACGGGCAATTTCGGCAACATTTTTGCATGCTATATCGCGAAGATGATGGGGTTGCCCATAGGTACGCTTGTCTGCGCCTCTAACCAGAACAATGTTCTGACTGAATTTCTTGAAAGCGGTGTCTATTCAAGAAATCGCCCATTCTACAAAACGATTTCTCCCTCGATGGATATTCTCATTTCCTCGAACCTCGAAAGGCTGCTCTATCTTACTCTTGGCGAAGATAAATGCCGCATCTATATGAAGGCGTTATCCGATCATGGAGAATATCGGCTGTGCAAAGAGGATTTTGAAAAGATTCAGTCACACTTTGTCGGCTATTGCGCCGATGAAACAGAGACCGCGCAGACGATTAAAGCGGTATTTGAAGAAGAAAAATACCTCACCGACACACATACAGCCGTCGCAGTTTGCGCCGCGAAGAAATATATGTGTGCTGGTAAGGTACAAAGAAAAATGCTGACGGTTTCCACAGCTTCTCCCTATAAGTTTGCCCGCGATGTGCTTTTGTCGCTTGGCGCATGCGTTCCAGGTGACGGCATCGAAGTCCTTGACGAGCTTTTCGCATTCTCGGGCGTGGACATTCCTGCGCCTCTTATGGCGCTCATGAATAAAGAAGTGCGGTTTTCGGGCATCATTGCAAAGGAAGGTATGGAGGATGCCGTCCTCGCCTTCGCCCACAAATAATAACATTTTGCTCCTGCACGCTCGCTGCGCAGGGTTTCCATCTTATGACGGCGATATGCTACTGATAGCTGTGCTATCAGACAAAGAAACTTCTGCTCCCTTTAATAAGTTTTTGGTTTAAAGGTGGCGCAAACGGTTTCCGCCGAGCAATGTGCACCGCAAGGTCCGACGCAGATTTCACTGGCGCAGCATTCATGCTTGCCGTTGTTGTAGGTGCAGTCGGTTACCTCGCAGTTAACACCACGAAGGTGCTTCTTCGAGTTGCAACAAGTTTCAGTTGCATTCTTGTTTTCGTCCATCGGTATTCTCCTTTTCCGCAGGGGTTGCCTGCATAGATAGTGTGTCAAGGGAGAAAGAAATTATGCATCAAAATTCAAGAAAGGAGAGTTATCATTATGGCCGTGTTTACCATTGCTGATCTGCATCTGTCGACGGATGCGTCCACGAACAAATCTATGGAAGTCTTTGGACAACGCTGGGCAAATTATACCTCTCGACTTGAAGAAAACTGGAGAAAGCTCGTCAGAGAGGATGACACCGTCATCATTCCAGGTGATGTATCCTGGGCGTTATCTCTCGAGGAATCGCGTGAGGATCTTCGTTTTCTCAATGCTCTCCCAGGCAAAAAAATCATTGGAAAAGGAAACCATGATTTCTGGTGGTCAACCATGCGCAAGCTTGATGCGTTGATGAAAGAAGAAAAATTTGAGACACTTTTTTTCCTTTTCAATAACGCCTACGAAGTCGAAGATTTCATTATTGCAGGCTCTCGCGGTTGGTTTCCCGAGGATGGCGTCGGCGCTTTGCAAAATGAGGTGGATTTTGAAAAAATCACAAACCGAGAGGTCGGGCGCCTGCGTCTCTCGCTCGATGCGGCGAAAAGGTTGCAGGAACAAACAGGAAAAGAAATAATTGTTTTCATGCACTTCCCTGTCGTATGGGCGGATAAAGCGAATGAGGCTTTTGTTGAGCTTCTGACGGAATATGGCATCTCGCGTGTGTACTTCGGTCACATACACTCCGTCTACCATCTGCCGTCGGTGATTGAGTACAAAAACATCACCTTTGAACTCATATCCGCAGACTATTTATCCTTCGTTCCCAAGTTCGTTCCTGAAAAAACACTGTAATATTGGAAATTTTTGAAGAAAATGGGACAAATCCCTTGACAAATGCTTTTATTTATTGTAAAATAATATAGTTAAATTATACTTTATTTAATATTATCTTTTTCGGAGGAAAACAAAATGAGCCTTATTAAAAAGGAACTCACCGAAAAGTCCGGTTTTGTACTCGAGTTTTCGGTAGATGCTGATGTCTATGCGAAAGCAGAGATGGCAGCATACAAAAAAATGGTCAAGAAAATCAGAGTAGATGGTTTCAGACCTGGTAAAGCACCTAAACACATCATTGAAAGACTGTATGGTAAGGGTGTATTCTTTGAAGATGCAATCAACGATTGCCTTCCCGAAGCATTCGAGGCAGCTGTAAAAGAGGCTGGTATCGTTGTTGTAGGCACTCCTAACTTCGATATTGTATCGACAGAAGGTGAAATCGTACTTAAAGCAGAAGGCTTTGTAAAGCCTGAAGTAACCATTGAAAACTACAAGGGCATCGTTGCTAAAAAGAAGGCAGTGCGTGTCACCGCGAAGGAAATCGACGAAGAGCTTGCACAGGTTCAGAAGAGAAACGCCCGCAAGGTTGAAGTTACCGATCGTCCTGCCGCAAACGGCGATATCGCTAATATCGACTTTGAAGGCTTTGTAGATGGCGTCGCATTTGAAGGCGGCAAGGGCGAAGGTCACGACCTCACTCTTGGCTCCGGCTCCTTCATCCCCGGCTTCGAGGATCAGATCGTTGGCAAGAATGTCGGCGACGAGTTCGATGTTGTTGTTACCTTCCCTGCTGACTACCATGCGGCAGAGCTCGCTGGTAAGGAAGCGACCTTCAAGACCAGACTCAACGGTCTTCAGGTTGAAGAGCTTCCCGCTCTTGACGATGAATTCGCGAAGGATGTTTCCGAATTTGATACCCTTGATGAATATAAAGCAGACATTAAGGAAAAAATTAGTCAGAGAAAACGCAAAGAGTCTGAGGCTGAATACGAAAGTGCCGTATGCGATGCGCTTATCGCTCTCCTTGTTGCTGAAATTCCTGAACCTATGTTCGTTCAGGAAACAGAAAACTATGTCCGTGACTACGACAACAGACTTCGTATGCAGGGCCTTGATCTCAACACCTACTTCCAGTACACTGGTCTTACGCTCGACTCTCTTCGCGCAGAGCTTCGTCCGCAGGCAGAAAAGCAGGTAAAACTTCGTCTTGCGCTTGAAAAGATCGCTGTGCTTGAAAACCTCACCGTTTCCGAAGAGGAAATCGATGCAGAATACAAGAGAATTTCCGATGCATACAATGTACCCGTAGAGCAGGTTCGTGGCATGGTATCGAGCGAAGATATCAAGGCTGACCTTCTTGTTGGTGCAGCACTTAAATTCGTTAAGGACAATACGGTTTCTAAATAAGAAAACCAAAAGTAGCCGACGGTCAACATTTTTCTGACAGTCGGCTATTTTAGCAATTCATTACGGTAACCCGAAAAGGAGGACACAATTTATGGCACTTGTTCCAATGGTCGTAGACCAAACCCCTCATGGCGAGCGTTCCTTTGACATCTTCTCTCGCCTTCTGAATGACAGAATTATTTTCCTCGCTGATGAAGTAAACGATACGACAGCATCTCTTGTTGTCGCGCAGATGCTTTATCTTGAGGCACAGGATCCCGACAAGGATATTTATCTGTATATCAACTCTCCAGGTGGCTCGATTTCTGCCGGTATGGCAATTTATGACACGATGAATTACATCAAGTGTGATGTCTGCACGATTTGTATCGGTATGGCGGCATCGATGGGCGCATTCCTTCTCTCCAGCGGTGCAAAGGGTAAGCGTTTCTGCCTTCCCAACGCGGAAGTGATGATTCACCAGCCTCTCGGCGGTATGCAAGGTCAGGCGTCTGATATCAAGATTCACGCAGACCATATTCTTCGTATCCGCGAAAAGCTCAATACCATTCTCGCAGAGCAGACCGGTAAGCCCCTGAAAACCATTCGTCAGGACACTGAACGCGATAACTTCATGACCGCGGAGGAGGCCGTCGCATACGGACTCGTTGACAAGGTTATTACGAAAAAGGAATTGAACTAAACTATGCAAGACAATAAAAGACCGCTTCGCACTTGTTCCTTCTGCGGCAGAAACGAAGAAGAAGTTGTTCTTCTGATTCCTTCACAGGATGGAAAGAGTTACATTTGCGACAATTGCATTGATATCTGCTCTGAATTTATTAATCGTCCGGAGATAATCAAAGCAACACAAGGTGAGGTCGATGGTGCTACCCTGACATTCGAGACTTTGCCCAAACCGATGGAAATCAAAGCGATGCTCGATGAGTATGTCATCGGACAAGACGAGGCAAAGCTCGCGCTTTCCGTTGCGGTATATAACCACTACAAGCGTATTCTCACCCTGGATAAAAAAGGCAATAAAAAGGGCGCGGAAGAGGACGACGGTGTGGAGCTTCAGAAGTCTAATGTACTTCTTCTTGGTCCCACTGGCGTTGGTAAAACCTATATTGCGCAGATTCTCGCCAAGAGTTTCAAGGTTCCCTTCGCTATTGCGGACGCGACAACCCTGACGGAAGCCGGCTATGTGGGCGAAGATGTTGAGAATATTCTTCTTCGCCTTATTCAGGCGGCAGATTTCGATGTAGAGCGCGCAGAACACGGAATCATCTATATCGATGAAATCGATAAAATTTCGAGAAAGGGTGAAAACCGTTCGATTACAAGAGATGTATCCGGTGAAGGCGTGCAGCAAGCACTTTTGAAAATTCTCGAGGGTACAATTGCCAATGTTCCCCCGCAGGGTGGCAGAAAGCACCCGAACCAGGAATTCATTCCCATCAATACCAAGAACATTCTCTTCATCTGTGGTGGCGCATTCGATGGCATCGAGAGCATTATTGAATCACGTCAGGGAAATCAGCAAATCGGCTTCTCCACCGAAAAGATGACCAAGGCCGAAAAGGTGAAACGCGGCGTGTACAAGAATGTCATCGCGCACGATGTGGTAAAGTATGGTCTCATTCCCGAATTGGTCGGTCGTTTGCCCGTTATTGTCGCGCTCGATAATCTCGACGAGGACGCACTTGTGCGCATTCTTCGCGAGCCGAAAAACGCGCTCTATAAACAATATCAGAAGCTTCTCTCCCTCGACGGCATCGAACTTGAATTCGAGGATGAGGCACTCGTCGCGATTGCCCACCTTGCGATTGAAAGAGAAACAGGAGCGCGTGGTTTGCGCTCTATCAT